>JAFQLL010000001.1 GCA_017414645.1 Clostridia bacterium
AGAGTTTTAATCGTGCAAATTTTTTGTCAGAGTGCGCCAAAAACGGAACCTATACTGACTGTATAGGTGAGTATTTTGGTGTTCTATGGCGGAAAATTTGCCGACTAAAACCATATTGGGTTCGACTCCTCTCGCCTTAAAGCACCATGTTTAAAACAAACCCTATTAGTATAACTGCGTAAAAAATAAAATTCGCAAGCTTTTTCCGAAAAATTTCGCCGTCTTTTAAAAAGCACCAGTATAAAATAGGCATAGACCAGAACATTTTATGGTAATAAAAAGCTTCTTTAAAGTCTAATTTAAATGCAGACAATATTGCCCTTGTCATGCCGCAGCCGGGGCATTCAACCCCGGTAATGCTAAAAAACACGCATGGAATTTTCAATGTATAAATGATAAATACACACAACGCAACTAATGCCGTAAATAAAAGCTTTTGCTTTAAATCGCTCACTTTCCACATGGTTAAGGTCTTAAGCCCATGCCACCTTCAAGGGTGAGTGTTTCGCCGTTCATGTACTTAAAGTCGGGCGAAGCAAGCTGTACGCATACTCTGCCAATTTCCAATTCAGCGTCGCCGTAGTGGCCTGCAGGGGGCATTTTAACGTTAGCCTTAAATGCTTCGGGGTATGCCTTTTCGAAGTTTTCAAGCTGACTTGTCCATGCAAGAGGGCAAACAACATTTGTGTTTATGCCGTCTATTGCCCATTCGGTTGCCGCAACACGGCTGAGACCACGGATGGCTTCCTTTGCAGCCGCATAGGAGCACTGACCGTAGTTGCCGAAAAGTCCTGCGCCGGACGCAAAGTTTATGATGCTGCCCTTTGTTTCTTTAAGGTAAGGATAGCACGCCTTCATATAGTAAAAGGTTGCATAAAGACCTGAATACATTGCTAAGTTGAACTGCTCTGTTGTATGGTCCTGAATTGTAACACCGGAGGCTGAAGCCTGCGCATTGTTTATAAGCACGTCAATTCTGCCGAATTCTTCAACTGCCTTTTCTGCAACAGCTTTTGCAATAGCTTCGTTGTCGTTACCTTCGGCAATGTCGGCACTGAGCGCAAGCACCTTAATGCCATAAAGCTTTTCAAGCTCTTCCTTTGCTTTTTCAAGCTTTGCCATGTTACGGCCTGTAATAACTAAATTTGCGCCCTCTTTAGCATATGCGGTTGCAATGCCATAGCCAATAGAGCCACATCTGCCGTCAGAAAGTGCTGCAAAGCCTGCACCTGTAATAATTGCTGTTTTTCCTGTTAAAAATCCCATTTTTATACTCTCCTTTACAAAGAATTTTTATTTTCAATACTTATTGGAATAAGCTCCCACAGATTGCCTGATCTTATAATTTCATATTCCTCAGAGTATACACTTTCGCGTATTTCTTCAGGAATTATCATGTCTTTTGAATTGAGCATGTCTGCCTTTTTAGAGCCGTCAAGAGCAATGAGCATGCCAGCTTCAGTATCGTCCAATGCATCGAGCTCGAGAAGGTCGCTGTAATATCGCATAACAGGATAAAAGGTTTCTTCCCCAATGACAATTAACCTGCCATCTTGCGTAGCACCTATGCGCGGAGTTACCATGTCAAAATCCTCCGGAAAGGAAATAACATTAGTTTTAACCGTCGCAACATCTTCATCCAAAATCCAACCAAAACGGTTTACAATTGCAGACATCCAGCGATTCTTAATGCCGACATATGTAAGAGCGTAAACGCCGAATACAAAAGCAAGCTCGCAAAGAATAGGCACCAGAACAGCGTAGTTGTCATAAAACGCCAAAAACATTTTCATTCCTTCGGTAAAAATGTATTCAAATTTATAGTTATAAGTAATATATGCATATGTACAGCAATCGGCAAAATGTACAAAAGCAGGAATCAGTGTTCCTGTTAAAAAAGCTGTTATCAGGTGCCAATATCTTTTCGCCTTTTTCTTTGTAATTACACCAATGAAGAAGGCTGAAAGATAAAAAGTTACAACACAACGAAAAACAATCATGCAGAACATTGCCGTAAAGCTATGAAGCCCTTCTCCGGGCATTACAAACCTCGTAAAAAAGGTTGTTGCCCACAAAATTATAAATATTGTTCCATAGTAGAAAATATCTTTAATTTTCATTAACTTTCTCCTTTAATCAATAATAGGGTATACAGAAAGCTAAAACGGTGACACGTAAAATGTCACCGCTATATAACTATGTATCAGCCACCGAGTGCTATCATCTTATCGATGCATGCCCTTGCCTTACTGATTGTTTCATCGTCAAGCACAATTTCCTCGCCGCCGTCGCCCTTCAAAATGTTGTACACATCAACCAACGTAGTTGTTTTCATGTCGGGGCAAATGAGCTTAGATGAAAGCGGATAGAATTTTTTATCGGGGCATTCAAATTGCAAATATTCGGCTATGGCAATTTCTGTACCTATAATAAATTCTTTCGCCTTGCTTTCTTTTGCATAATTTATTATTGCTGTTGTAGAACCAACAAAGTCTGACTGAGCAACAACCTGCGGAACACACTCCGGGTGAACAAGAAATTCCGCATTAGGATGAAGCTTTTTTGCACTTCTTGCCTCTTCACCCGTAATTTTTCCGTGAACGGGGCAACCGCCGTGAAGAAGCTTGAAGGTCTTCTCAGGAACATTCTTTGCAACAAAGCTACCCAGATTACAGTCGGGTATGAAAAGAATTTTGTCGTTGGGAATATTTTTAACAATCTTTACTGCAGATGCACTTGTAACACACACGTCGCAAATTGTTTTGAGCTCAGCTGTAGTGTTAATGTAGGCAACAACTGCATAGTCCGGATAGCTTTTTTTAATATTCTCGATATATTCCTTACTCATCTGTTCAGCCATGGGACAGCCTGCAATGGGGCTCGAAAGAATAACCGTTTTTTCGGGAGAAAGGATTTTAACGGTTTCTGCCATAAACCTTACACCGCACATGATCACGGTTTTCGCTTTTGTTTTGGACGCCATTACGCTAAGCTGATAGCTGTCGCCTGTAAAGTCGGCAATTTCAGTAATTGATTTTGACTGATAGCTGTGCGCAAGAATGCAAACATCTTTTTCTTTTTTTAAACGGAGAATTTCGTCACGGATGGTTAATGTGTCCATAATTTGCTCCTTTGTAATAATTAGTGATGGTCACAATGGTCACAGTTTGCACAATCGGGGAACTGTGTTTTATCGTATTCAATACCGTTCTTGTCGTAATAATCCTTTATTGCAGCCTTGATTGCTTCTTCAGCAAGCACGGAGCAGTGGATTTTAGGTGCGGGAAGACCACCTAACGCTTCTACAACCTCTTTGTTTGTAAGAGCAAGTGCCTCTTCAACGCTCTTTCCCATAATCATTTCTGTAGAAATGCTGCTTGCAGCAATTGCACTGCCACAACCGAAGGTTTCAAATTTAACATCTTTAATAATGTTATCTTCAATTTTAAGATAAATTTTCATTATATCGCCGCACTTTACGTTGCCAACCTCGCCCACGCCGTCAGCACCATCAATTGTGCCCACATTTCTGGGGTTTGTAAAGTGATCCATTACTGTTTTACTGTATAACATATTCTCGTCTTCCTTCCTGTAAGTCACGCCATACGGGCGACATGTTTCTGAGCTGTGCTACCACCTTGGGTACAACTGTTAAAATATGGTCTATTTCTTCCTCTGTATTTTCAGCAGAGAGTGAAAGCCTTAAAGAGCCGTGCGCAATATCGTGTGGTCTGCCTATTGCCATAAGCACGTGGCTGGGATCAAGGGAGCCCGATGTGCAGGCTGAGCCTGAGGATGCGCAAACACCATGCATGTCAAGAAGAAGTAACAAAGCTTCGCCTTCAATGCCCTCAAAACAGAAGTGAACATTACCTGCAAGACGGCTTTCACGGTCACCGTTCAAAATAGAATGAGGAACCTTAGCTAAGCCTTCGATAAGTCTGTCACGCATTTTCAAGAGCTTTTCTGTATGAGCATCTATGTTATTGCACGCATCTTCAAATGCTGCTGCCATGCCCATAATTGCAGGAATGTTTTCTGTGCCTGCTCTTTTGCCTCTTTCCTGTGCACCGCCTTCGATAATGTTTGAAAGCATTATTCCGCGGCGTGCATAAAGGGCGCCAACCCCCTTAGGACCGTGGAACTTGTGTGCCGAAAGAGAAAGCATATCTATATTCTGCTCTTTTACATCGATTTTTATGTGCCCTGCAGCCTGTACAGCGTCCGTATGGAAAAGCACTCCCTTTTCCTTGCAAACGGCGCCAATCTCTTTAATGGGCATTACAGAGCCGATTTCGTTGTTTGCATACATTATTGTTACAAGGCAGGTATCCTCGCGGATTGCATCCTTTACCTGCTCTGCTGTTACCATGCCGTTTTCGTGAACGTCTAAAAGCTCAATTTCATAGCCTTGCTTTTCAAGCTTTTTTAATGTGTGAAGCACTGCATGGTGTTCAAAGGCTGTTGAAATGATGTGCTTTTTGTTCTTTCTTGCGCCTATTGTGGCTGCAGAAACGATTGCCTGGTTGTCAGCCTCGCTGCCGCCCGAGGTGAAAATAATTTCAAAGGGCTCACAGCCAAGATTCTTTGCCATTATTGCACGGGCACTGTCTAAGTGCTCCTTTGCTTCCTGGCCTATCGAGTGAAGGCTTGACGGGTTGCCGTAAACCTCGCTCATGTAAGGCATCATTGCCTTTATTGCAACTTCACTCATGCGTGTTGTTGCAGCATTATCTGCATAAACTCTCATACAATTCACATAGCCTTTCTGCCACAAGTAGAAAAAATTTCGCTCTTACGCACTTGCAGTGGCATGCAAGGCGTATAATGTGAATTATGTCCATATGCGTTTTCGCCTGTATGGGCGAAATTCCCGCATGGACATAAAATCCACCCGGAGGTATTATAGCTTGGAAATCAAGCTGTAAACCTTCCTTCAGTTACTTTTCATGGGTAAACATTTGTGTTGAAAGATACCTGTCGCCCGTATCGGGGAAAAGCACCACAATGTTTTTGCCTTTATTTTCCTCTCGTTTTGCAACCTCAATTGCCGCACACAGTGCCGCACCCGAGGAAATGCCAACAAGAATACCTTGCTTTTTACCAATTAGTCTTCCCCATTTAAATGCATCTTCATCACTGACGGGGATAATTTCATCACAAATGTCCAAATTTAAAACCTTTGGTATAAAGCCTGCACCAATACCTTGAATTTTATGACCTGATGCTGCTTTTCCCGAAAGCACCGCACTGCTTTTTGGTTCAACACAAACAATTTTTGTTTCGCTGTTTTTGCTTTTTAAATATTCACCGACACCTGTTACGGTGCCGCCTGTACCTACTCCTGCAACGAAAATGTCAACCTTGCCTTCAAGGTCAGAATAAATCTCGGGTCCCGTTGCAAGAAAATGTGCTTTGGGGTTTGCTTTATTTTCAAACTGACCGGGAATAAAGCTGCCTTCAATTTCCTCTGCCAGCTCTTCTGCTTTCTTTATAGCTCCGCTCATGCCGAGCTTTCCGTCGGTTAAAACAAGCTCTGCACCATAGGCACTCATGAGGGTGCGCCTCTCCATGCTCATGCTGTCGGGCATTACAATTATAACCCTGTAGCCTCGCGCCGTACCAACTGCCGCAAGACCTATGCCTGTGTTGCCGCTTGTGGGTTCAATTATAACCGAACCTTTTTTTATAAGCCCCTTTTCCTCGGCATCATTAAGCATTGCCTTTGCAACTCTGTCCTTAACGCTGCCACCGGGATTAAAATATTCAAGCTTTGCAAAAAGCTTACAATCAAGTTTGTATTCCTTTTCAATATTTACAAGCTCTAAAAGAGGCGTTTTTCCGATTAATTCGTCAACGGATTTATATATCATAACCCTATTCCTCCTTGCAATATAATTTTATTAAAAGCATTATATTGCATAAAACCTACTTTGTCAATAGGTTTTAAGGAATTATAGCTAAATTACGTAATTATCGCCCGTGTTTTTACCAAATGCAAGGTCTGCAATTGTTACGCTTTCAAGGTAGTTGTCAATTACCTTATCGAGCCCTTCCCATAAAGGAAGTGTTTTGCAGCTTTCTACCGAAACACAGGTGTTGGGCTTACAGTCCATACAGCTTACGGGCGTAAGTGAGCCCTCTGTAATTTTCAGTATGCTTCCAACGGTGTATTCCTCGGGCTTTTTAGAAAGCTTGTAACCGCCACCCTTTCCTCGCACACCAATAAGAAGCCCTGCTTTCGTGAGGGATGCAATAATGCTTTCAAGGTATTTTTCCGATATGCTCTGACGAATAGCAATGTCATTAAGCTTAATATATTCATCTGTTTTTTGTTCGGCAATATCAATCATAACCTTTAACGCATATCTGCCGCGAGACGTTATTTTCACTTAATCCCCTCCCTCAAAATTTTCGCTATTATATTATACTACTAAAATTTCTAAATTTCAACAAAAAAGCGAGAGAATTTGAAATTTCTCCCGCTTTTAGATTTGTTATCTTATTTTTCAACAACATTACTGATAGATTTGACTCCTTGTATGTCATCAAGTACAAATGCCTTAAGAGTCACACCTTCCTCATGTTCCAGATAGCCGCCAAATACTGCCGTCTGTCCTTTTGCAAAATTGGCACACATATAAATTCTGTCTATTAACATGCTATCTTTATAAACCGCAATTATAATTGTATCAACATCATCTCTGTCAGCATTCTTGACAACATTAACTTCTGCATAAATACTTTCATGCATTTCCTTATATTCGACTAATGTTATTGTATATTCTTCAGGTCCTTCAACGTCAAACTTAAAAGTTGCTTTAGAATGTCCGCTTGAATTTCTTGCCTCAATTTGTGCCACGTATTCTCCCTCTAAATCGAAGTGTAAAGTGATTGTTTCTGCAGTATTCATATCACTATCAAAGACAACTTCTCCACCATTTCTATATATACACAACCAGTAGCCTTCACAATCATTTGCTGCCCAATTTAACGTTAGCTCTTCACCTTGTTTAATCAATGATTTTTCAGATGAAATCCATGCATTTTTAGGAGGCATCCCAACAGAGAATTCAAATATAGCTTTCGAATTTCCAACACAATTCCTTGCGTCTATTTGTGCCACATATTCTCCCTCTAAATCGAAGTGTAAAGTGATTGTTTCTGTAGTATTCATATCACTATCAAAGACAACTTCTCCACCATTTCTATATATACACAACCAGTAGCCTTCACAATCATTTGCTGCCCAATTTAAAGTTAGCTCTTCATCTATTGCTATTGATGATTTATCTGATGAAATCCAGGTGTTTTTCGGAGGCTCACTTAAAACACTTATATATACATGTCCGCTTATATCATACGGATACGTTTCATTCCACGATTCGATTGCACACCAATAATCATGTTCTTCTGTAAATGTATAGCTGATTTGCCCATTTTCATTATCCAATACAATTGTATCGTAACGCACGTCACCATAACTAATAACTAATGCTCGGTAAGTAGAGTTTTTAACATTATACGAAAAAGTAACTGTATCACCGACGCTTATTGTTGTCGAATCAGCTGATAATGTCACGACAGGCGGAATCGATTCTATGTAAAACGGAGTCCAGTTACTTTGCACCGTATCAGCATTGGGTCTTGATATAACAAAAGCCTGATAATATCCTACCGGAATGTTTTCAAAAGTGCAACTTGTTGAATAAGATACTTTACTGTATTTTATATCTTCCCATCCCCAAGGCTCTTGAACCAAGTATACATCATAATAGGTTGCATTTTCCGAAGCATCCCACGAAACTGTAACATTAGAGCCCCAAACTTTGGTTGTAACATTTGTCGGAGCAGACGGCATCTCGCTTAACGCATAGTCTCCTTGCCATCCCCATCCTCTATACGGATAACCACAACTAATAACATAATCAATTGTGGTTTTCTTTATTTGAGAACTCCATGCATGTACAATATCACCATTTCCCACATATAATCCAACATGCCCTGCTTGTTGACCACAGGTACTATCAGTAACATTAGAACCACCAAAATAAACAGCAGCCCCTAACGGAATATTATCTCTGGAAGAGGATATTCCATAGTTTTGCCATGCCTTTGTAGCACAACACGAAACCTTTGTATTGGAGACACCAAAGCAGTTATATAAACTCTGATACACAAAAGCTTGGCATGCATTACTCGTAAAAGATTCTCCAACCTTGTCAAGCAAATATTCAACCAATTTATTTGCATTACCGGTATTTGAATTGCTTGCAGTATTAACGTACTTTGTCCAGTACGTATTTTTAGCTAAATCTCCTCTTGCGATAGAGGTTTTGCCATAATATAATACACCATCCTGCCAATAACCATACCCTGCAGGCACCTCATATCGTGCACACCAGTATGCGGCAGCATCATAACATCCATCAGCCGTATTTTCCACAGTAGTTAATTTATTCCAAACGGATTTGTATGAATTTTTCAATTCATACATTAAAAAATTTAATTGACCTGTTAACGTAGTATAATCATACCCGTTGTTATTGCACCAATTTATCAAATTGGTATATCTGGAATTATGCCATTGGCAAATGCCGTAACTTGTATGCACGCCATCCACATAATCGCCTTTTGCATTTGGATTAAAGCTTGATTCACAATAAATATTTGCAACAACCGCACACGCTGCAGCTGTATTTAACCCCATATATTCAATACAAAAATTGAATACCTCCGTTTCATTGGAAGTTGCAAACAACTCAAAATCATCTTCCAACTCTTCATTCTTAATTATTAATTCCGATACTGCATCTGCTAAAAAATATTCACCTTTTTCATCATACATCAAAACATGTATCGTTTCATTTACAGAAAAAACATTCGTGATTGTATATTCTTCAAACAGATAAATCTTCACTTCACCCTTTTGTTTATACAGCGTTCCTTCAAAAGAGTTGTGGCAATACCGCCATCCATCAACTATGCCTGCGATTATAACATCATCATAGCTACTATCGTTTGTAGCTGCCGTAGCAAATGATACAGTTGAAAAAAATACAAACATTGTAAGCAAACAACTTAAAACTCTCTTTCTCATTCAAATCCCTCCAAAAATAAAAAAGTGTGTAGCTAATCAAAGCTACACACTGAAAAACGCACAGCTCCGATTGCTGCTACACAAAATTCGACACACTGGAATGGGTATGCGAAAATAGAGCCTGCATTTTTACCAAAAGCAAAAACACACACCCATCGCCAGTATAATTATTGAATTTTGTGTAGCATAATTATTATATCTCAAACTCATTCATTTGTCTACATTTTTATATAAATTTAAAAGCGAGAGAATTTAAAATTTCTCCCGCTTAATTTAATATTCTATTCCAATATTTCTATCAGCTTTTCAAGAAAGGCTTCCTCACCAAAGGTATTAACCTTGAAAAACATTGCCTGACTTCCCCCTGAGGTGATTGCAGAAACATGCACCTCTCCATCCTTGCCAAACAGTGTAACATTCATGCTCACACGGTTACCGCCCATGTAACTGTAGCGCTCAAAAACCATCACGCTGCATTTTACACCATCTGTTTCAAAATCGCTGCAGTCCTCAATAGAGGCAGAGACGCTTCCGTTAATAATGCCGTCCTTTATCTTGTGTCGTATTTCGTATAAGTCACCTGTTAAAGTAGTTTCATATTTTGCCATTTTGTTTCTCCTTATGTATATTCATTGCCTTCTGCATCGTAATAGGAAACCGTAGTACTGAATTTGTCCGCATCAGGCTTTTTGGCAATAACCACATTCATGTCTGCAATATTATAAGCAACCTTTTCTGTGCGTTCATCGGCAAAAGTGTATGTATACACTGCTTTTTCACACAGTGCGTTGTTACACCAGCTGAGATTATACCATTCTCCGTTTATAATTGTACTTGTCAGAATAACTCCGGTATACTTCTGCCACTGGGTGGAATACAGCTTATATTTTCCGTTTCCTGCAGACTCAAAGATTGCAATGCCATTTTTGTCGTCTGAACATATTCCGCATAGCAGATACCCATCCATTTCACACTCTGATGCAATCTTCCAGGCTCCGCTTCCAATCCGTTTTTCTATCATGGCTTCCCGAATTTCAAGGGTTGAGCCGTCCGGGCGTGTGAAATAATACAACTCCCTTATTCCCAAAACTACAACAAGTATAATTATAAAAGCAATAATATATTTTTTCACCGATTACATCACTCCAATCTTCCAAAAACCTCGCCTATAGGCTCATGAATTACTAAATCTGCCTTATAGTCGGCATCTGTTTCGCTTTTATTAATGAGCACAAGATATTTGCCTTTAAAGTAATTAATGAGCCCTGCTGCAGGGTAAACCACCAAGCTTGTACCGCCTATTATAAGCATGTCAGCATTGTGTATTGCATTAACAGCACCATTTACAACATTGTCGTTCAAGGGCTCTTCGTACAACACAACGTCGGGCTTTACAGTGCCCGTACATTCACATTTCGGTACGCCTTTTGAATTCACGATGTGCTCAAGAGGGTAAAATTTGCCGCATTTTTCACAGTAATTGCGCATAATGCTGCCGTGAAGTTCAAAAACGTTTTTACTGCCTGCCATGGTATGAAGAGAGTCGATATTCTGTGTTACAACTGCCTTCAGCTTGCCTGTTTTTTCAAGATGTGCAAGGTATTCGTGCGCTTTATTAGGCTTTGCGTTCTTAAAAATCATTCTGTCTTTATAAAAACGATAAAACTCTTCGGGATTATGCTTATAAAAGCTATGACTTATAATGACCTCGGGCGGATACTTATAGCTTTGGTTATAAAGCCCGTCAACACTTCTGAAATCAGGAATGCCACTTTCTGTGGAAACGCCCGCACCACCGAAAAACACAATATTGTTGCATTCTTCAATCATGCTTTTAAGCTTTTTAATATTGTTCATTAAAGAACCGCTCCCTTTACATTAAGCTTTATATACATTACACCTAAAATTATGCCAATGCCGATGAGCATTAAAACTGCTGCCGTAATGCGGTAAAGAACAACATCGTGCTTATCCATTGCCTTGCGGCTTTTTGTATCCACAAGGATTTTTGTTTTATTGCCTACCTTGTTTGTTATTCTTTTCATGGGGCGCTGTGAACGAACAACCTTGTTTTCGCCATTTTCGCAAAACTCATAAGCTTTGAAAAAGCGTGTTTTTGTGCCACCTATGTTGTCATACACCTCGTCTTCAACCTCGTCGATGAGAGTGGCATCGTACCATTTCATTCGTCCAAATCTGAAAAGACCTGTGTCATCAAGGTAGAACAGGCTGAAAATTATAAAACCTATTCCGAGAAGTACTAAAAGTATCATAATCTAATCACCTTTATTTTATTGGTTTTAATGTATCAAGGCTCTCCCAATAGAGCATTTTAAAATCAACTGCGTTGTCAAATTCACCTTCTAATGCCTCGGTGGTACCCTCCATGAGGTTAACCTTTTCAATTGCAACGCCCGTAAGGGAGCCTGCAATGTCATAGCCTGCTATTATAACAGTTCCGCTTGAACGGTTTTCTTCACTTGTGACCATAACTTTTCCCGGAGTGTATTCAAATTTAAAACCATCACCCGAGCCTTTCACATACAATGTGCCCGGAACGTTATCCTCCTCATTAAAGGCAAAAACGCAAATTGTGCCGTCTTTTTCAAGGCTTATTTCATCGGAGGAATTTACAATCTGAACTTCAATAATTTCGTTGTTTTCGTCAAGCACAACAACACCGATTTTAACATCGTCACGACCAAAGGTGTCCAGCTCGACCTCTATGCCGTTTTCAAAGGAAACGTTTGTTATATAATCCTCGTTTACCTTTTCGGGGGCGTATTCAACAGGTTTACCATAAAGCTCTTTAACCTTACTTTCACCCATTGCATAGTTATAAACGGTAAATTCGCTTACCAGACCTGCAAAATAAGGGTCGCCATCGTAGAGGGATTTTGCAATATAGTTTTGTGTTGTTTCGCCCAAATCGCTTACATTCATCTGCAGCTCGCCATCCATAACCAGGTCGCCGTTTATATACATAAATGCAGAGCCATCAGAAATAACCATAGTTACAGTAGCCCATTCCCCGTTTCTTATACCGGGCAAAGAGCACACCTCGCGCTCGGAGCGATAGTCGTACCTTGTTGCCGCAAATCTTATTAAATTTGTGTCGGGACGCGAGGGGTTAAGGAACATGTAGCCTGTAGCAGAGGTGTTACCAAAGCCATAGGCGAAAACATGCTTCTGGGCACCATTGGGCTTCATTGTCATGGTAATGGTTATGTCATCGTGACCATAAAGCACACCTTCGGGCATTTTTACATAATCATCATTGCCGTCAAACAGTGCACCGTCTTTTGTTATAGCAAGGCTGTTATATGCCGCACCATGGTTGCCGTTACCCGACAAGTCGTGAATAATTTCGCCATCATCGGAGCCGAATTTGTAGGACAGAATAACATTATCGTTAATAATTACAGGCTTCTTTAAAACAGTAATCTTGAATTCTTTTAACACTTCACCATCAATTAATGCAGTAAGGGTCACTGTTTTATCGGTATCGTGACGTGTTACCTTGCCGCCTGTTGTAATAGTGCTGTTATCGCTTGTTTTCCAGGTAACAGTTTTTGTTGCAAGCTTAGTCGGAAGAGAAATGTCGCTTATAACCTCTTTGGGAAGCGAAATGGCATTTTCAAAGTCGAAATTTTCCTCGAAAGCTGCCATAACCTCCTGCGCGGTAAGTGCATGATTGTAAAGAGTAACATTATCAAAAGTTCCGCTTAAAGCATCAGCGGGCCAGTAGGTAGCACCAAGATAAAGAGTGCCTGAGCCCGGGCAAACGTTACCGCTGCCTACCTTTTCACCGTTCACATAAAGTGTGCCTACGCCTTTATCTTCAACATATGTAACATAGCTTAAAGAGCCAAGATTCTGGTTGCCTGTTGCAACGGTTGTCCAGGAAAAGCCATTGCCATGGGTCCAGAAAGAGGGCTTTTTATTAGCAGATAAAACGCCTGTCCACTTATTGCCAACCCCATCCATATCCTTGAAGAAGATAGTGTTTGTGCCGCCTGTAGAGGTTATTTCAACCATTGCAGAAGCAGTAAAGGTTTCCTCTACTGCACCAAGCTTCAAGCCGTAGGTACCGTTCAAATTGAGCTTTCCGTCGTTTATTACGGTTTTTCCGCCATTTGACAAAGTATTTGTAACAACATTAAGGTTGTCGTTCCCATCAAATGAATAGTGAAGTGTTTCTTCTGCCAAAGCACTGAGTGATAATGAGAAAACGCAAATTAAACTTATTAAAACAAATATAAACTTTTTCATGCTGTCCCCTCCTTAAAACTCAACAGTCTTTTTAAAGCTTCCGAATACAACAGTATAGGGTCCCTTTGCCTGAGGCAGATATGTGTACTCAAGCTTTCTTGAATCGTTTGTTCTGACAAACTTAAAGTCTACAACCTTGCCTTCTGCATTCTTTATGTAAAGTAGTACTGTTGTGTTTTCGCCAGTGTAGGTGCCCGTAAGATGAATTCCTTCTTCATCGGCATTTACAGTAAGCTTATCAGGGTTGTTAACCTCGGTTACAATAAAGCTGGAAGCCTCTTTATTATAGCCGTTCGTAAGAATAAGCATGCCATTCGATACGGTGAGATATTTTCCTCTTGCACTCATGCTCTCAAAGCTGACACCACTGCCTGCAAGGCCGTCACGCTTGATAAAGGTCATGCTTTGCGCTGTAGAAGGCTGTGCATCGTTATCATGAAGAAGCTTTACGTAGGAATTATAGTTTGTAATAAAATAACCCATTTTGTTTACAGCCTGAATAGACACATAATCTTCATCAGCTCTGCCGGGGATTATTTCCCATTCAAAATCAGCTTTATTTACTGTAAATTCGTCGCAATAAACCAAGGAGCCTGCAGGGTATGCTGTTTCATCTGTGGTGTTTGAAAAATAGCCGTGGTAAAGCTTTGTTGACGGGTCACTTACAGGTGAAATGTAAACTTTGGTTCCGTCTAAGCCAACACTGCTTTCGTAGAAAAGGTCGATTGAACCGTCGGGGTTAAAAATAAGTTCATCAACACAAACGCTTCTACGGTAGCCGCTACCATTTTCCATAGCGCCTGTATGGTAGAAAATGTAGGTTTTACCCTTAAAGTCAATTACAGACGGATGGTTTGTATTACTTGATGCTCCTGCTTCCATAAGCTTGCCGCCGTAGGTATAGGGGCCTGTAACACTTTTACTTGTGGCATAGGAAAGCTCCTCGTGCCAGTTATTTGCAAAGAATATGTAGTATAAATCTCCCCTCTTATAAATCCAGGGAGCTTCGGTGTAGGTTGTGCCAAGAGGCATATTTTCAATAAAAAGCTCTGTAATATCGCCACCGTTAACAGCACCGTCACCGTTAAGGTCAACAAGGCTATTCATTTCTTCGTTAAGCTCAGCAATGTAAAGGTTAGAGTTGCCCCATGAAATGTAGCGGTGTTCAACACCGTTTTCGTCGTTTTCAACCCATACTGTGGGGTCAATATCGTCCCAGCCTACTTTGCCTCGTGTCCAGCCGGGCTGAACAAGCTTATTTCCATTCAAATGGTCCTTATAGGGGCCTGTTATGCTGTCACTTACACCAACTGAAATACCGGTTGAGTTTTTGCACATAAAGAAGTAATACTTACCCTTATAGTATTCAACCTCGCCTGCCCATGCATCGGAAGCGTTACCCCAGGAGAAGTCGCTTGCTTTCATGGGCACGCCCTCGTAGGTCCAGTTAACCATGTCCTTTGATGAGTAGCAAAGCCACTCGGGCATGTAGTAATAATTTGTTGTTGACGTGTCGTGGCCACAGAAAAGATACACAGTGTCGTCCACAACAATTGCCGCAGGGTCGCCTGCATAAACGCGATTACCCAAATTGTCTTCTTTTACAATGGGGTTGTTTGCACTTACAACTACTGTAAGAAGCATCATTGCAACAAGAAGCATTGCTAAAACTTTTTTCATTTTCTTCTACCTCCCGTATGTTTCTTTATATATTTTACAACATGTTTTATAAACCGTCTCAAACAAAGGGTGTGCAAATATAAAAGGCTTCCCTTTGTGCTTTTGCCGTCAACATTTGTGACTATGGCAAAAATTTGTTCATTCTTAACCTTTTCAACCCACCACTGGTTGTCGCCACACACACCGTAGCAAGCATCAAGCATTTTTACAATGCGGTGCAATACGTATTTTCCGTCGTTGCGCTTGTAAAACACAATGTCGAACTTTTTTGCACCGCCTGTGTATTTTTCAATTGTAACACTTGTTTGCCCACCTTTTATAAAAGGCATCATGCTAACCCCATTGGGTTTAAAAGTAAAGCTCTCACCCTTTTCAAAAGCCTGGTTTATAAAAGGCATTACCGTTTCAAATTTTGTTTTATTTTCCATAAAAAATAAACCTCACGCTATGATAGTTCATTTTACCATAGTGTGAGGCTAAAGTCAACGGAATATAATATTTAATAGCTTATTACAAGGCCTTTTTCACCTGCATACATGCTTATAAGCCCGCCTGTGGGAACAACAACAATATCTAATTCACACTCTGCTTCCAAAGCTGCCTTTAAAGCTTCTGCTCTTTCGGGTGCAGCAGAATGAGTAATGATAATTTTCTTAACACCTTTCGCTTTTATGTCGGCAATGGAGGTTTCAGCAAGAGTTTTTAATGCTCTTTTAACGCCTCTTGCCTGAGCTATTTTTACAAGCTCACCATTGCGGATACCTAAAACTGCAACAAGGTCAATGAGGCTTGTTGCCACGTATGCTACCTTGGAAAGTCTGCCGTTTTTGTAAAGTACGCTTAAATCTTCGAGCACAACATTTGTTGTGATTGTGGGAATGTAATCTTCAACTGCCTTAACTATCTCTTCAAAATCCATACCCTTTTCTTCAAGCTCAACAATTTTTTCTGCAACGAGCGCTTCGCCGCCCGATGCATTGAGAGAGTTGAACACATGACCTTTTTTGCCAGGGTTTTCACCAAGGTACATTTGAAGACCCAATCTTGCGCTGTTGTACGAACCTGAAAGCACAGCAGTTATAGCAATGATGTACACTCTGTCACATTCACCGATTGCGTCGCAAAAGGCATCGGGCGAAGGGCACGAGCTTCTGGGAGGCTCTTTGCTGTTTCTCACCTCTGCACGAAATGCATCTATGTCCATATTATCATCTGTACAATAATCTTTACCGTTAACGCTTACTGTTAAAGGCACGCTTATAACTTTCCCCATAAGGCGAGGATTTACCTCGGCTGCACCATCCATAACTATTTTATAGCTCATTTAAAAATTCTCCTTTATTGACATTTTTTCTATAATGTATTATAATGACATCGTGTCGAAATTACAACAATCAGATGTTTTAAATTCGTTGTGTTGTGTTTCTTTTTGCTTCTCTTTGTTGTAAAATAGACACTTTTACAAAAATCGTCTAAGGAGATTTATCATGAAAGAAAACCGCCGTACAAACATGACAAAAGCCCTTTTAAAGGACAGCCTTCTTGAACTTTTGAAGGCAAAGCCGCTTCCGAAAATAACAATAAAGGAAATTTGCGAAAATGCAGATATTAACCGCTCTACCTTTTACCTTCATTATGTGGATCAATTTGCTCTTTGCGATGAAATTGAGAATGACAGCGTTGAAAAAATCAACACCTGTCTTGCAAAGGTTAGCATGAAAGGAAATCGTGTTGAAGGGCTTACTGAATTTCTCTATTACATGAAATCAAACGGAGAGCTTTTCGAAATACTTATGCGCCCCGATTTCAACAACTCTTTCCGTGTGCGTTTTTCTGAGGTTGCTGTAAAAAGGCTTGCAGAGCTCGATTATCACGATAATGTTTCTTCAGAAGACAAAGACTATATTTTCCGCTTTATGTTTATGGGAGTGCTCGGCATGCTTGAAAAATGGGTAAAGGACGGTTTCGATAAATCGCCCGAGGAAATTGCCGCATTTATTCTTTCACTCATTCCCAGCATAAGTGCTGCTTTAAAGAATCGCGAAATACTTTTAGCTTAAATCAAAATCGGATGCCCATAAGGGCATCCGATTTTTTACTGATTTTTATTATTCTGCTGGCTCTTCTGATTGTTACCCTTCTGCTGATTGCCTGCCTGCTTCTGCTGGTTGTTATTGTTTTGATTGTTCTTGTTATTCAATCAAATCACCTCCAAAAGCAGTTTAACCTGTTTTAAAAGCTTTTATACAATCGTATATTCAAAGAGCTCATAATGAAGACGGGTTCCTATATCGCAGCCCGGTGGCAAAAGCGCCATCGCAATAAACATCTCGCCGCCGGTTTCCACATCGGTTAATGTGGCATATTCGCCCTCTATCTTTTTAACTATGTAATCCTTAGGTTCCATTATGACAAACGCTCCTCAATCAGCTTAGCCAATTCCTCAGCGTCGCGTGTTATTTCTTCCTGGTTTTTACCTTCGATCATAACTCTTACCAAAGGCTCCGTGCCCGAAGGACGGATAAGTACTCTGCCCTCACCTGAGAACTTTTCTTCAAGCTTACTGATGGCTGCCATAATAACCGTATCTTCGCTGTAGGATGTATCGCCGCTTTTTGCAACGCGCGCATTTTTAAGCACCTGAGGATAAATGTCTATAATGCTTGTAAGAGAGGAAAGCAGTTTTCCCTCTTCGCACATTACACTTGCAAGAGCAATTGCACTTACAAGACCGTCACCCGTTGTGTTGTGGTCAAGGAAAATTACATGACCTGATTGTTCGCCGCCAATGGAGTGACCACCCTTGAGCATTTCTTCAAGAACATATCTGTCGCCCACCTTTGTTTTAAGAACGTCTATGCCACATTTTTCACCCATAATGAACAAGCCAAGATTGCTCATTATTGTTGCAACGAGAGTGTTGTTTTTAAGGGTGCCCTTCTTCTTCATGCTGTTGGCGCATATAGCCATAATCACATCGCCGTCAACCATGTTACCATTTTCGTCAACTGCCAGCATTCTGTCGGCATCGCCGTCAAAGGCAAAGCCTGCATCAGCTTTAAGCTCGGAAACCTTCTTTGCAAGGTTTTCCATATGTGTCGAGCCGCAATTATGGTTAATATTAATTCCGTCGGGCTTGTCGGAAAGCACCTCAATACGTGCACCAAGAGCTTCGAAAGCTTTTTGGCAGTGTTATAGGATGCACCATTAGCGCAGTCAAGCACAAAGAATTTCCCGTCAAAACGTGTTGTAGCAGTGCTTACAGCCTTTTCAATATAATCTGAAAGCTTATCGGAAAAGTCGTGCACACAGCCAACCTTCTCACCTACAGGTGTGGGAATGCCGTCCTTTTCGCCAAGGATATAAGCTTCTATTTCGTTTTCTGTTTCGTCGGGAAGCTTATAGCCAGTTTTGTCGAAGAATTTTATACCGTTAAACTCAAAGCTGTTATGAGACGCCGAAACAACAACCCCTGCATCGAAGCCGTATTTTTTTGTAAGATATGCCACCGCAGGTGTAGGGGCAACACCAAGTATGTAAACATCTGCACCTACTGAGCAAATGCCTGCAGTAAGTGCCGCTTCAAGCATCTGACCCGATATTCTTGTGTCGCGACCAATGAGAATTTTAACCTTTTTTTCACTTTTACCCGAGAGTACCCAGGCACCTGCTTTACCGATTTCTGCAGCAAGAGCACTTGTCAGAAGTTCGTTTGCAACGCCTCTGACACCATCTGTACCAAACAATCTACCCATTATATTCTCCCTCTCTGTTTATTTTTTCCCGAATTCGAGAAATAACCTCTTGTGAATTTTTTAGGCATTTCTACTTCTGTTGTGCCTTTATACATACCTAAAATTCTTTCCACTTCATCTTTTGTTTCATCTGTGAAAACAAGCCTTATTACATCTAAGTTAAGCGAATTGATAACATCCTTTTTGTCTGCCATGAAGGTAACTGCGCTGTTATAAAGCATATTGATGTGCTCGTATTTGTCCGAATACACCAAAAACTCAGCTCCTGTTTTATCAATAAGCTTCAATTTTCTTTCGCAGTCGCACTTTTTTCTGACACCTTTTATTAAGCATGCACGTGTTGTCATCATCATTTGCCTGCCGTATACCAATGCTTCACAAATCACATCGGTGTTGTCGGTAATGGTGCGTATTTCATCGGCGCTCAGCTCAGGTGAAAGAGTTAAATGCCCTATGCCTTCATTTGCATATTCACAGGCAGTTAAAGGGTTGTAAACGTTAAGTCCGTAATTACCCACACATTCAAAGCCTTCTGCCACGAGAGCTTTCAACGTACCATAGGTTGATACGGCAACACGTTTTGCACCAGCGTGCTTTAAACGGTCAATATAGGCATTAACATTGTAAGTAACCTTAGGTAACTCAACAATATAGTTTTCCTTTTTATCGCTGTTTTCGAAAAGCTCTATGGGCATGTAGACCAGATCGGCACCGTTTGCGCCCTCAAGCTGTTCTTTATTCATAACACTTACGGCAATTTTGTAGCCCTCGCGCTTTCTTTTGCTGTAAGTATATTCAAAGCTATTCACATGGCGTTTCTGAACCTCTCCGCGTATTTTGGCAAGTTCGTCAGCGCAATCACGCCGTAAGGCATTTATATCTTTAGCACTTAAAGTTAGATTGTCGTCAATATCACATTCAATATACTCAAGATTAAACACCGTCTGCCCCATTTTAGCAATACGCTCTGTTATCAAAGCACAATCCAGCGGACGGTTTAATGCTTTCTCAGGCACAGGAGCATAAGCTGTGGCAGAGTTTACACCGTCAGAAAGCACGAGCATTGTTTCTTCGTTTTGCTTCATTCGAAAATAGCCTGTTACTGCTATTTTCTTATTTTCAACGCCGTCACGGTAGGTTGCTGCCGCTTTTTTCATAACCTCTTTATCACTGCGATAGGAAATGCCATCATTTGATATGGAATAGTTCATCATTTCGGGTGTATTCACATGTGCAAAGTAAGCTTTTGTAAAGCCATCTCCACGAACAAAGATTTTTTCAAGCTCACGAATGTCTTCACTGGTTACCTCTTTGGGGTTGTCGAGATACTTTCTGTACATTCCCGTAACGGTTGCCACATATTCCGGACTTTTCATTCTGCCTTCAATTTTAAGAGAGTCAACCCCTGTATTTTTCAATTCCGAAAGCGAGTCTACAAGGCACAAATCCCTGGGGCTTAAAAAGTAACCCTTTTTGCCGTCGGCAGTATAAATCTGTCGGCAGGGCTGAGCACAACTACCCCTGTTTCCGCTTCTTCCGCCTATAAAGGAGCTCATAAGACACTGACCCGAGGCGCATACGCACAAGGCTCCGTGCACAAAAACCTCTAATGAAGCCCGTGTGTTTTTATAAATCTTTTCAATTTCTTCTAACGTAAGCTCGCGTGCAAGCACAACGCGTGAAAAACCTCTTTTTAAAAGATATTCAACATCCTTTTCATTATGTGCACTCATCTGAGTGCTTGCATGAATTGGCATCTCAGGGCAAACACTGCGCGCCATTTGTGCACAGCCGAAATCCTGTATAATAAGTGCATCCACGCCGCAAGCTGCAGCAGTTGCTATGCCCCTTTCAAAGCGTGAAAGCTCATTTTTCCCAACAAGAGTATTCATTGCAAGATATACAAGGGTTCCTCTTTCATGGGCGTATTTCACCGCATCACGAAGCCCATTTGTGTCGAAGTTTTCTGCCCCCTGTCTTGCACTGAAGCTTTTTTCGCCAAGATACACCGCGTCGGCACCATTTTGCACCGCGGCATGCAAAGCCTCCATGCCGCCTGCAGGTGACAAAAGCTCTATTTTACGCATTATCTGCCATACCTCTTATATTTTTTCAGTTCACCTTCAAGCCTTGCATTGTTTGCCTGCAAATTACGGTTTTCGTCGGCAAGACGCTTGTTTTCTGCCTGAAGCTTTTGGCTTAAAGCGCGCATTGATCCTGCTTCATCGGCATACTGCAAAAGTTGACCGCGGAGAGTTTCGCCGTCCTCTTTTACTTTAAAGAGCTCGTCTGCAACATTAACAGCAGTAAGAATGGCTGCCATCTGAGCTGAGAGGCGCTTATCCATTCTTGTAAGCTCGTCAAGCTTTTTATCTACATAATTTGCAACATTAATTACATATTCTTCAGAATCTGTGGATGAAATAATATAGTCAACCTTTCCGATTCTGACCTTTGTTATACTCCTTTTTTCTTCAAACATCATTAAATTGCCTCCTGTTATTTTGCCCGATTTTCAGGCTTTTTTCTTCCGTAAATATTAAAGAAAAACCAAAGCGATACTCCTGTAAGCACAAGACCGCTTATAAACATCTGACTTAACATATCGGTATTTTTAAATTCCAACGCTGAGCTTATGTTAAAGAACATGTGCGACAGAATTACCACCGAAATATTTTTTGATTTAAGATAAATAACACCAAGTATAACTGCGTACACTGCAGAAAAAATTGCCTGTGCTAAAACTGCGTGTGCCAAACCAAAAAGAATTGCCTGTAATATCACCGCAAAAAAGCTTGGCATAACACCACTAAGCTCCTTTAAAACCATTCCGCGGAACAATATTTCTTCAAACAGCGGAGCTATAATACACACCGATAAAACAACGCTTGCAGCACAAACAAATGTCATTGTGTTAAAATTATAGCCGCGTTGCACACTTTCAATCGACTCTTGCAAAAGCGGAACACTATCTTTAGACCAAATGAGATATGCATCGGTAATAGTGCGAAATCCAAGCGCAAGTGTAAGCGCAAGAATCGTGTCGAACAGTGTTACACTTTTGAAATGTATAAAATCTTTAAGCTTTATATCCCTCAGATAGAGCACTACAAGATAAATACACATGGACGCCAAAGCTGCCAGGATGGTAACAACCTCCCGATAGTTTTCCACATCCTCTTCCATAAGCCTTACCTGCTCGGTTAAGATGTATAAAAACGCAAAATACACCAATATGTAAAATAGCGCAAGCGCTATTTTCTTAATAAAACGTGCCAAGTTTCCTGCCAAAATGCACTACATCCTTCCCTATCAGAAGCCAGCTTCCCTTAAAAGCTTAGACATTATTTCACTGCTTTGTCTAAGCCCTTGCATTTCGATATCGCTCAGATCAAGCTCAATTATTTCTTCAACACCTTCTACACCAACAATACAGGGGACAGAAAGAGCAATGTCATTCATGCCGTATTCCCCTTCAAGCACGGGCGAAACTGTCAGAACGGACTTTTCATCGCCTGCTAATGCTTCGCAAATTCTCGCAACCGCAAGAGCAATGGCATAGTAGGTTGCACCTTTTTTATCAATAACATCGTATGCCGCTTCTTTTACCTGATGCGGAATACCAAGAAGATTTACTTCCGGATGCCTTAAATTAAACTGCTCGGGAGAAAGCCCTGCAATTGTTGTTGAGCTCCATGCTGCAACAGAGCTGTCACCATGCTCACCAATTACATAGGTGTGAACATTTCTTGTATCGATGCCTGCAGTTTTGCCAAGAAGGTACTTCATTCTCGATGTGTCGAGCACAGTGCCTGAGCCAAAAACCTTGTTCTTTTCAAAACCAAGCATTTTCCATGTTATATAGGTTAAAATGTCAACAGGGTTAGAAACCACCATAACAATGGGTTCATGTTCAACAACCGCTTTTATATTATCTGTAATGCTTTTAAAAACTGCGATATTTCTGTGCAAAAGATCAAGGCGAGTTTCGCCCTGCTTCTGTGCCACACCTGCCGTAATTATAATAACGTCGGCATCACAGCAAAGCTTGTAGTCGCCCGAAGAAACCTGTACAGGCTTTACAAAAGCACCGCCATGGCTGATGTCAATGGCATCCCCCTCGGCTTTGTCCTGATTTATGTCAATAATTGCAAGGTCATCGAATATACCTTTAATTGCAAGAGTATAGGCAATTGTTGAGCCTACAAATCCGCTACCGATAACCACTGCTTTTTCTCTTTTCATAAATATACCGCCTTTCATTGAGGTTTTGTGCCTGAGCACACACCCTTACTCAATATATTGTACCATACCCGACTGTTATTTTCAACTAAATATTGCAATTTATACAAAAGTGTTTACTTCATTTGCGGTTTCGATACTATTGCCATAACAAGTGCAAAAACAACCACGGCACAAATTCCACCCGAAGCAGCTGTCAGCGGACCTGTAAGAACGCCTAATATACCGTTTTCTTTTATGCCTTCCTTCACGCCTTGAAAGAGCATGTGTCCAAAACCTGTAAGAGGCACGGTGGCACCGGCTCCTGCGAAATCAACAATTTTGTCGTACACACCTATAAAAGACAGCAATACACCCGTGCAGACAAAACCTGTAAGAATTCTGGCAGGGGTAAGATGTGTTTTATCAATAAGCACCTGCCCCACGGCACATATTGCGCCACCAATTAAAAATGCCCATAAATAATCCATCGAATTCCTCCATTCTATGATTATTATGGGCATTAATTACACTATTATTCTATCTATTTACTTTTTGGGTCTTGCCACGGGAGCAACACTCAATGCATGAAGCACAGGACCTGCTTCCTCGTCGTATTCGGGAGCGCTTTCTGTATGGATTTCAGCACGCACGCGCACGTAGCCGCCTTCTTCAACCAGTTCAGCCTTATCATACTTACAAACAAAGCCCAAGAACTGCATATCGTCCTCACAACAGGTCATTACCATGTTGCCCGTAAGGAAATAGCCTTTTCTGAAATAATCGGGGCGTGCAGCCTGCGCAATGTATTCAACAACCTTTCCCTCGTAACGGTCGGGGTTGTCGATCATGTCGATATACCAGGTTACATAAGTGTCTTTATCAAGCACAATAACACTGTCTGTAAGACTGTAGGGCAAGTCCTCCTCGAGCATAATGTCGAGAATGCCCTCTTCATCGCTCACATACATAATTTCACACTGCGGTGATGTGCGCTTTATAGAGTCCTTATAGAACTTAAAGTTATCTTCTCTTGTGCAACGGTTCATGATAACAGAGGTTGACGAGCGGAGCATATCGGCAAAAATGCTCTTCATGTTATTAAAATAGCTTTCAAAGGTTTCTGCATCAACAATTGTCATTTGATCAGCCAAGCCCCAGGTTTTGGGCATAGGTGTCTGATACAGTGTCTGCATTCCCCACACTGAGTTATATTCTATAATAACAAAGGTAGGCTTATACTTTTCGTTGAGCTTTCCGAAAACATCGCTTCGCACATCTTCCTTGGAGTCGATATAGTGCACCTTCATGTTGTCGGGCAGAGCATCATATTCAACCTCACCTTCTTCACACACAACCAAAAGCACCTTTTCGCGTTGCATTTTAGGGTCTTTTACTATTGCTGTTTTTATGAAAGTTGTTTTACCGCTTTCCAAAAAACCGTTAATTATAAATACGGGAACTTTTTTCTGTCCGAACATTTAAATCAACCTTTCTTAAAGAGCTCGCTAAGCTTTTCTTCGCAAAGATTTGCACCTATAACGCAAACCTTTCCTGTGTAGCATGCGCTGCCTTCTCTTACATCATGCTCCTGTGGAACATAGTCGAAGTATACCCAGTTGCCGTCAGGAGACTGTACCATACCCTTGGAACGAAGAATAATGCCGTATTCTCCGCCGTCAAGCTCTGTGAGAATAGCTTCGATTTCAGCCATTGTATACTTTTTAACTGTTTCAAAGCCCCAGGATGTGAAGGCTTCGTCTGCATGATGGTGGTGATGATGCTCATGGTCGTGGCAGCCGCAGTCGCAGTGCTCATCATGGTCGTGATGATGGTGTTCGTGGTCGTGGTCATGGCAACCGCAGTCACAATGCTCATCGTGGTCGTGATGATGGTGTTCGTGCTCATGGTCATGGCAATCACATTCACAATGCTCATCGTGGTCATGATGATGGTGTTCGTGCTCATGGTCATGGCAACCGCATTCACAATGCTCATCATGGTCGTGATGGTGGTGCTCATGCTCGTGGTGAGCGTGCATTGCCTCGTGCAAAAGCTCTTCCTCCATCTTGCCCTTTTCAAATGCAGCTAAAATCTGCTCTTTGGAAAGAGAATCAAGATGTGTGGTGATAATATTTGCATCCTTGTTTATTTCGCGGATTATTTCAACTGCCTGTTCAATTTTCTCGTCTGCTGCTTTATCAGTTCTTGTTAAAAGCACGCAGTTTGAATACAAAATCTGGTCTTCGTAAAATTCGCCGAAGTTCTTTCTGTACATTCTGCACTTTGTGCAGTCTGCAACAGTAATACAGCTGTCTACCTTTATATCGTCATTATCGGTATTATTAACAGCAGCAATAACGTCAGAAAGCTTACCAACGCCTGAAGGCTCGATAATAATTCTGTCGGGGTTGTAGGTTTTTACTGTTTCCTCTAAAGCCTTTGTAAAGTCACCAACCAAACTGCAGCAGATACAGCCGGAATTCATTTCTGTAATTTCTATGCCACTGTCCTGCAAAAAGCCGCCGTCAACGCCGATTTCGCCAAATTCGTTTTCAATTAAAACAAGCTTTTCGCCTTTAAATACTTCACCGATAAGTCTCTTTATAAAAGTAGTCTTACCTGCGCCCAAAAAGCCCGATATAATATTTACTTTAGTCATTACGCATTCTTCTTTCTTTGTCTTTTTATTCTAAAGTATTCTACCACTTTATTAAAATTAAGTCAAGCAAAAAGGCGCCGTATTACGAGCGCCTTAAAATTATAAAACCTTATTTAAAAAGTCGATTGTTCTGGGGTGCTTAGGGTTGGAGAAAATCTCCTCGGGGGTGCCTTCTTCAAGAACAACACCGCCGTCCATAAAGAGAACACGGTCTGCAACCTCTCGTGCAAAGCCCATTTCATGTGTTACAACAACCATTGTCATGCCGTTTAAGGCAAGGGTTTTCATAACAGCAAGAACCTCGCCTACCATTTCGGGGTCAAGTGCACTTGTGGGCTCGTCGAAGAGCATAATGTCGGGGTTCATTGCAAGAGCACGGGCAATTGCCACTCTCTGCTTCTGACCGCCTGAAAGCTGACTGGGGTAAGCTTCTGCTTTTTCGGAAAGACCTACTGTTTCCAGAAGCTCCATAGCTCTCTTCTCTGCCTCTTCCTTTGTTGCTTTTTTAAGGTCAACAGGTGCAAGCATTAAATTACGAAGCACATTCATGTTTGCAAAAAGGTTAAAGTGCTGGAACACCATACCGATGTTTTCTCTTACCTTATTAATGTTAAGTTTTTTATCGTTAATTTTAAATCCGTCAACAATAATTTCGCCATCAGTAATGTCTTCAAGACGGTTAAGGCATCTGAGAAAGGTTGACTTACCTGAACCTGAAGGGCCGATAATACAAACCACTTCACCTTCATAAATGTCGGTTGAAACGCCCTTTAATACCTCGAGATGACCAAAGTTCTTTTTAAGATTTTCCACATGGATTTTTATATTGCTCTTATCAACGGCCACGGTTCAATCTCCTCTCTAATGCCTTTGCAACCTGCTGCAAAAGTAAAATAATGACAAGATACATTATGCCTACAATAATCCATGTCTGGAAAGACATGAATGTTTTTGCAACAACGTTCTTTGCAGTATTTACAAGTTCCGGGAAACCGATAACCGACAGAATAGAAGTATCTTTCAAAGTAATAATAAACTGGTTTACAATGCTGGGGATCATGTTCTTGATTGCCTGAGGCAATACAACACGGAACATGCTTCTCCAGTAAGAAAGACCAAGACTGCGTGCAGCTTCCATCTGACCGGGGTCTATGGACTGAATACCTGCGCGGATAATTTCTGACATGTATGCGCCACAGTTTAACGCAAGACAGATTGTGCCCGCAGTAAGAGGCGAAAGCACCAACCTTACACCAAAAACAGTGTCTAAATCTAAAACATTATTCCAGCAGTAAGGAACACCGAAATAGATGAAATATGCCAATACAATCATAGGCACACCTCTTATGAGGTTTACATAGATTGCAGAAATTGTTCTGGATACCTTGTTGTCAACAACGCTTGCCAAGCCGAAAATAATACCCAGAATACAGCCGAATAACAAGCCCCATAAAGCAAGGAGCAATGTATGGCCCATGGCAATAAGCAGCATTTCACCATAAGTTTCTAAAATACGAGCCATTGAGCAACGTCCTCTCTAAAGTAACGAGGGCATCGGAAAATCCAATGCCCTCACAATTAGTTATTAACCAAGATAGTTAGCAATGATTTCGTCGTACTTGCCGTTTGCACGGATATTTGCAAGACCTGCATTGAAAAGGTCTACAAGTTCCTGATTATCTGCATTGAAGATTGCGAAACCGTACTGTGCGGGTTCGTTTTCTGTACCATCTACAAATTTCATGTCAAGCTCGCCTGTCTTGATGGAATACTTAAGAATGGGTGTATCGTCCATACAAGCAGCTGCTGTACCTGTCATAACTGCCTGGTAAATGTCAGCAGATGTTTCAAGTGTCATTACATCAAAGCCGTATTCGTCCTTAATGCTGTCAGCGTATGTCTGGCTCATTGTACCAATCTTAACAGCTACTGTCTGACCTGCAAGATCTGCAAAGCCTGCGATTGTGCTGTCAGCTGCTACTGCCATACCCTGAGTTGCTTCGTAGTAACCTTCAGAGAAAATCCAACCGGATTCTTTTCTTGCATCTGTGATTGAAGCGCCTGCGATCATACCGTCAGCCTGACCTGCCTGACATGCTGCGACAGCTGCATCCCAGCCAATGTACTGAAGGTCGTATGTAAAGCCCTGGTCTTCTGCGATTGCTGCAAGAATGTCCATATCGATACCTACGATGTTGCCTTCTGCATCCTGGAATTCAAAGGGAGAGAAGCCCATATCTGTTGCGACAACAAAGTGCTTGCCGCCTTCTGTTGCATCTGTAGGATCTGCAACTGTTTCGTTTGTTCCGCAAGCTGCTAAGGATAAGCAGAGCATAGCTGCGAGAACTAAAGATAAAATCTTTTTCATAGTGATAACCTCCAAAATTTAGTATCATCCTGTCTATTATACCGCATTTTAAGTCAAATGTCAATATAAGTTTTCAGCAGACATTCAAAGAAGTCGCTTAAATTTGAATGCATTTTCGCCTACTTTAAGTGTCAGCTCTTTTTCTCCACCCAAAATTAAGCTTTCTTTTTCACCCTTGGTTAAGGCTTTAATTCGGTATTCAAGGCGCGCCGCCTCGTTTTTATTTGCTGACTGCCACACAGCTTCAACGCCTAATGGAGGGTGTGTTTTTGTATATTTTGCGCCTTTTCCCTCGCAATGCTCACGAAAACGACGCTCAACGTCGCTTGTTATTCCTGTATACAGACAATTTTTCTCACAGCGGAGAATATATACATAGTACACCCTATCACCCACTTTCACTGAACAAAGTGTCTCCGACACTCTCTGACGATAGTTGCAATTAAGGTAAACAGAGGAGAAAACACTTTGTAATGCCTTTGTAGCTTTTCCGAGTCTTGCGAGGAAATTCTCGCACGGCAATAATATAAAATTTATTTATTTCCTTATAGGAAATGCGCAATTTCCTATAAGGAAATAAAGCCACCGAAAGGTGGCTTTATTTTATTTCAGTTTAGAATAGCCGTAGCCGTTAATAAGAGCATCTATGGGCTTGCCTTCCTTACAAAGCGGACAATCGTGAGGCTTATAAATGCCGTAATCACCAATTGTTTTGGGGTCAAGACAGGAGTAAATCGGAACGCCGCCCTTTGTTTTTTCAATTGCTGAAAGAATTGTGCAAACGCCGGTTACATTGCCGCCGTAATACTGCACCGCTTCGGCTGCGCTTTCAACAGTTCTGCCGGAAGAGTAAGAAACTGCAACGAGAAGTACGTTTTTATTTTTTATCATAGGAACAATGTTATCTCTGAACAAAAGCATGTTTGTGCTTGTCATTTCAGGTTCAATAACATAAATTGAATTGTGAGCATTTACGCTCATATAGTCCGACTGAGTAAGCTGGTCTGCAAGACAGGTTCCGATAACCTCTGTGCCGTCAAGACAAAGCACTGTGTCAACAACAGTATTTGCATAAATATAGGAATGAAGCTCCTTAGCAATTGCCTGTGCTTCGCTGAGGCGTGCCTTCTGTGCAACAACGTCGATGTAATAGTTACAATGACGGTCACTTGTTGCAAAGTGCCCCTTAGCCGCACGTAAAAACAAATTGTTTCGCTTTGTTCCGTATTTAATAGTTTCAAATGCCATAATAATCCTCCTTTAAATTGTCGATAAAATCAATTTTGTTGGAATAATTTTACCATATCTTTACCGCTTTTTCAAGAATTTTATTATATATACGCAAAAAGGGTGGCGAAAATTACGCCACCCTTAAGATTTTATTCAATTACAGTAAAATCAAAAACCTGCATTTTATCGGCACTCTTTTCTTCCTGTGTGATTGTACCGTCTTCATTAACAGTAAGATAAAGCTCGCTGTGCTTCATTTTAAGATTGTAACCGTTTTCAACCTTTTCCATAAAGAAAAGCTGGTTATCGTTCTTGGATAAATCATAGGTAATAAGCTTTGCACCTGCAGCTGTGTTACCGCCTGAGATATCGATAGCCTTGCCGGTGCCCAGGTTAACGATTGTGAAGTTTTCTTCACCAACCTTCATAAGCATCCAGGTTGTGCTGTCACCGTCTTTGTCGTCAACAAAGCCGAAGGGATTTCCCGCAAGATACTTGCCGCCTGCTTTAATTTCGTATCTTGTTACGCCTTCACGGTCTGCAACTGCTTCAATTGTCCAGATGTCGCTTTCAGCATCCTGACCAACGTAAGGCACAAAGCTTTCGCCAACACCAGCAGTTACTGCTGTAACGCCTAATGTGTAACGCTTTGAGTACATCTTATAGCCGCCTTCAACCTTTTCAAGCTCTAAACGTTCATCTACTGCCCACTGGCCACCGTACTGTGTTAAGGGCTTATTATACATAGCGCTTGTGTGGAGCTGTACAGGGATATCGCTGTTCTTGTTGTAGAACTTTACCAAGCCTGCAGAGTTTTCAACATAGAAGAGCTGATTATCTGCACCTGTGTATTCTTCAAGGATAAGCTTTGCGGTATTGTCCATAGAAGAATTTTCAATTGCCCATACAAGACCTGACTTGGGATCTGTAATTTTATAATACTTATCAAGAGAAAGCTCTTTTGCTGTTTCTACGTTGCCGTATGCATCAATCTTAGCCTTTATATCTAAGATAAAGTCTTCACATTCCTTAAAATCAGCATAGTATACGCTGTCCGCACGATAAAGGAGACCCTTTAACACCTTAAGACGGTTGGGATAAACCTCGCCTACTGCGCTTTCTGTATCCTTGTCAAGTGTTGTCCAGTAAAGACGGTGCATTTCTGCCAAGTCTTCTGCCTGGTTAGAAGATCCGTAGCCGGATACAGGCACTGCATCCATTGCTTCTGCCCAGGACCAGATACGCATGTCTTCAAGCTGGTTTGTGTCAAGGATATGACCTAATTCATGTGCAAATGTCTGGATAACTGCATTTGCGGAGGGCTCGAAGTTGAGTCTTGCCCAGATTGTGTCGCCGCCGCCGTTGTAGTTATTGGCATTGTCGCCCTTCTTCCAGATAACTCTCTTTACATACTGACGAACAGCATAAGGGAACGCACCGAGGCCTTCAATCATCTTCTGAATCATTGCAGAGCCTTCTTCGTTTGTTACCATAACAAACTCATGAACCTGTCCTTCTACGTCGCCTTCCATCTTAACAGAATGAATCCATACCTTTTCTCGGCTTCCACGCCAGATATCGTAGTTTTCGTCAACTGTTACGGAAACAATTTCATAAGGTGCGCTTTCACGGTTCTGCTTGTCGCCTGTTACCTGACCGTAAGCTGTATAGCTTGATACAGTCTTAATCATTTCTGCCTGAAGTTCGGGTGTTGCATTTTCAAAATCATTTTCAACAAAGTAGCTTTCTGCATTGTTAGCTACTGTGTAGCATGCAGGAAGGTTACCGAACATATATCGCTTGAAGCCATCCTGTAAAACGGGTGCTACAAGCTTAAAGCCTTCAGAATCAACAACCTTATTGAGCATGGAATCCTTTACGTAGGTAAGAGTCCACTTCTGATAGTCGGAATCTGTCTTTTCTGCCTGCACGAGAGTATCACCGGAAGCGTCCATATAAAGACCGGAATGGTCAACACGGAGCATGTAAACGCCCTCTTCAACCTCTTCAAAGTTCCAAGACTGGTTACCGCCGCCATTGGATGTGTATGTAATAAGCTCTTTACCTGCGTCGCGGCTTGCGGAAGGAACGTCGATAGACTTGCCGCTGCCTGCGTTTGAGAGGTTGAACTTCATTTCACCCATTGTACCAAGGCGCCATGTTACATCGTCTGTTATATCGCTTTCAACTGTTGTAAGCTTAGCGTTATTTTCCCTGTTAAAATCAACTGTAGCAAGCCTTTTACCTGTAGCTACGTTTGTAATGGCATAATATTTGCCACCGATTTCGTTCTTTACAGGGCTTGTAATTGTAACGGTATGAGTTTCCTGTGCCCAAGAAACTGCATAGCCAAGCTCTTCGCAAGCATGTCTTAACGCTACATAACCTGTTTCTGCATCGTAACCAAGCTCTTTACCGATAGCATCTTCGAGGTCTGCTTGAAAAATCCATGTTGTACCATTGTCGATATAAGCATCAACTTCTTCGACAACTTTACCATCAATTACGATTGTAACATCGTAAAAATAATCTGCAGCCATTGCAGGAACTGCTGACATAATCATAGCAAAAGCTATAATAAATGCCATAATTCTTTTCATGTTTACCACTCCTTAAAACTTGATAATAATATATTAACGTAAAAATACTGATACTGCAAGCATAAAATATTAAAACACCGTACTTTGTTGCACGGTGTTTTAATATTACTTGCTTATTGAATATTTTTCCTTGTACATTTTGTACTGTTCTGTGAAGAACTCTTCTGTCTGCACCATGTTGCTTACATGACCGTGCGCCGCCATGCTGTCGTGGTCAATTTCGAGCATACAAACAGCAACGTTTGAACAGTGGTCAGCAATACGGGAGTAGTTGTTAAGAAGGTCAGAAAGGATAAGACCCATTTCGATAGAGCACTTGCCTTCCTGTAATCTTACAACGTGGTTTGTTTTGATTTTAACCTTAAGTCGGTCAACAAGCTGTCTTAAGGGCTCAACATTTCTCGCAACTGTAAGGTCATCATTTTCAAACGCTTCATGTGTCATTGTAATGAGCTCTGTTACAGCGGAAGAAATTACGTTAAGCTCATTGAGTGCGGAGTCGGAGAATTTAAGCTCCTTGCGTTCAATTTCTTCGAGGTTCTGAGTGATAATTGCAGAATAGTCGCTGATACGCTCAATGTCACTGATACACTGCAAAAGCTCAGTGGTTGTCTTACTGTCGTTTGAGGAAAGGTCTGTCTTTGCAATTTTAACAAGATAAGAAGAAATCTTGTCTTCGTATACGTCGATAAGGTTTTCGCTTTCGATAATCTTGTCAACAAGCTCCTTGTCGTACTTTTTAATGAGGCTTGTAGCATCGATAACAGCATCTCTCGCCTTCATGCTCATTGTGCAAACAAGCTCACGACATCTTTCAACAGCAACAGAAGGAATTGAAAGGAATCTGTCATCGAGCACGTCGAATTCGGAAACTGTTTCCTGCTTTTTGCTCTTGATTGTCTTAATTGCAAGACCTGCAATAGGCTTACAGAAGGGAATAAGAACTAAAGCAGCAATTACGTTATATACAGTGTGAACTGTAGCGATGCCTGCAATTGTAGCATTTTCATGCATGAAGGAGAAGTCGAAAATGCTGTGAAGAACAGAAAACAGCGCAAAAACAATTGCAACACCTATAATTTTAATGTATACACAGGCTGTAGCAACTCTCTTAGAGTCTGTGTTACCTGTGATAGAAGAAATAACAGGAGTAATTGTTGTACCGATGTTCTGTCCTAAAATTACGGGAATTGCAACTGTAAAGGGAATGTTACAGGACAGCGCCAATGCCTGCAGAATACCTATAGACGCAGAGGACGACTGAATAACTGCTGTAAGAATTGTACCTGCAAGGATTGCGAGAATGGGGTTTTCGAATGCAATAAGAAGGTTCTGGAAGGAGGGATCATCCTTAAGACCACCCATTGCACCGCTCATCATGTCCATACCGAACATAAGAACAGCAAAGCCAATTAAAATAGTGGCAATGTTCTTTTTCTTATCGGATTTACACATCATAATCATAACCACACCGATAACCATTAGAACAGGTGTAAAGGATGTGGGCTTTAAAAGCTTGAGCCAGATGGGACCCGAGCCGTCAATGCCCGACAAGCTTAAAAGCCAGGATGTAACCGTTGTACCAACGTTAGCACCCATGATAACAGCGATAGTTTGTCCAAGCTTCATAATGCCTGAGTTAACGAAGCCTACAAGCATAACTGTTGTAGCGGAAGACGACTGAATGATAGCTGTTACAAAGAAGCCGAGCAAAAAGCCGATAAACCTGTTTGCTGTAAGCTTTGAAAGAATCATTTCAAGCTTGCCGCCGGCAAGTTTTTTAAGGCTGTCGCCCATTACTTCCATGCCGTAAAGGAACAAGCCAAGTCCGCCTGCTAAAGTGAGTATCGAGAAAATATCCATAATATCCTCCTTAACTTTCCATATGTCATTATTCAACAATTTTACACAAGCATATTATACAACCAAAAATTTCAAAAGTAAATAGAAAGTTAATTGTAAGTAAAAAAAATTGAGCCATGCGTTTACACACAGCTCATTTTAAAGCTTTATTTCAAGGGGTTTAAACTGCAGAAAATCCGATGAAACAAGGATAAAATTTTCTTTTTTAGGCACATGATTTCTGGCTTGTTTACCATGCAAATGACCGTAAATGCAGTACTTTACATCAAATTGGTCAAGAATTTCGAGAAAGCCGTCCTCGGGCGGATAATGAAGCGCTGCAATAAGACCTTTTGTATTTTCGCTCTCCCCTGCTTTAAGCGACAGTGTAAGTCTGCCTAATTCGCGGTTATACATTTTTTCATCGCTCTTTTTAAAATCTTTATCAGAAGGCGTTATCCAGCCTCGGGAAGCACAAATAGCGTAACCATTATACATATAAGTGCTGTTATGGATAAAATGTATGTTTTCCAGCTTGTTTTTTTCCAAAAAAGCGTTAAGCTTCGTTTTTGTTTCCCACCAATAGTCGTGGTTGCCTTTACTGAGAAGCTTTATTCCCGGAAGAGAGGCAAGGAATTTAAAATCCTCCAAAGCATCGTCAACATAGGTAGCCCAGCAAAAATCACCGTTAATGATGACAACATCGTCCTCTTTAACGGTTTTTGTCCATTCTTCTCTTATTCTTTCAACGTAGTTTGACCAGTTATCGCCAAAAATGTCCATGGGCTTATAATTTCCCAGTGGTAAGTGCAAATCGCTGAGTGCAAAAAGTGCCATCATCTCACCTCGGTACGAATAAATTTTTAAAATCGGCACACAATAAATTTAAGCTTCGGCTTAGATTAAATAAAGGAGTGTACCGTATGGATACAAATCCCAAAATTATTAAGGGTATCACCTGTGAAGTAAACACATGTGAATACCACACACAGGACAACCACTGCTCTGCCGGCAACATTAAAGTAACTCACTATGGTGCCGACACAAAAGAACAGACAGACTGCTCCACTTTCAAGAAAAAGCTTTAAAAGAAACCCGGTTTCAAGTTCCGAAACCGGGATTTCTTTTATTTTAACTTAAATGTTCAAAAACTTGTAAACAGCATCGATCATTTCTGTCTTCTCGTAAACATCTGTAAAGCGAACATCCTTTACACGAAGTTCGTTAAGAGACTGGGGTATTTCCATGCCGCTTGCCTTATTGAGTGCATCAAGAAGCTCAAATTCGTCCTTGCCGGAAACATCTTCGCCCAAAGCTGTAAGCACAGCTTCGTTGAATTTGAAGGGGCTCGCAGTAGATGCAATAACTGTTTTAGTCAAATCGCCTGTTGCAGCTACATAATCGTCATATACCTTTACTGCAACAGCTGTATGTGTATCCATAGTATAGCCAAACTTTGCTTTATGCTCACCGATTGTAGCCTTTGCTTCATCGTCAGAGCAGAAGCCGCCTGCAAAGTTTTCTGTAACAACTGCCTTGATTGCATCTTCAACAGTGTACTTACCCTCGTTCTTAAGGCTTTCCATATAACCTGCTACCTTGTTGGCATCACCTGAAATAAGGTAAAGAAGTCTTTCAAGGTTAGAGGAAATAAGAATGTCCATAGAGGGAGAAATTGTTGTGTGGAAGCTGCGGTTTTTATCGTATACGCCTGTTTTTATGAAATCTGTAAGTACATTATTCATGTTGGAAGCACAGATAAGCTTTTTAACGGGAAGACCCATACACTTTGCGTAGTATGCAGCTAAAATGTTACCAAAGTTACCTGTGGGTACGCAAACATTAATCTCCTCACCCATTGTAACATCGCCCTTTTCGAGCATATCGGCATAAGCAGAGAAATAGTATACAACCTGAGGTACAAGTCTGCCCCAGTTAATGCTGTTTGCAGAAGAAAATGCTTTTTTGTTTTCGTCAAGCTTTGCTTCACAATCGGGGTTTGTGAAAATCATCTTAACGCCGCTCTGTGCATCGTCAAAGTTACCCTTAACTGAAGCAACATAAACGTTTTCGCCGTCCTGTGTTGCCATCTGAAGCTTCTGAATGCGGCTTACACCGTCTACAGGATAGAAAACAATAATCTTTGTGCCCTCTACGTCCTTAAAGCCTTCAAGGGCCGCCTTACCTGTGTCACCGCTTGTAGCAACAAGGATAACAACCTCTTTATCGATGCCTACCTTCTTCATGCTTGTTGTAAGAAGATAAGGAAGAATCTGAAGAGCCATGTCCTTGAATGCGCATGTGGGACCATGCCAGAGCTCAAGAATGTGCTTTTTGTCGTCAAGCTTTGCTACGGGCGCAATCTTCTTTGAAGAAAAATTATCACCGTAAGCGCCTGTTACACAGTATTCGATTTCTTCGGGAGTAAAGTCTGTAAGGAAAAGAGAAAGTATTTTCTTTGCTCTTTCCTGATAGCTCATGGGAGCTAAAGATGCAACAAACGCTGCATCAACGGTGGGAATACTTTCGGGAAGGAACAAGCCGCCCTCATGAGAAAGACCCTTTACAATTGCTTCGCTGCTCTTCACACAAACGGAAGAGTCTCTTGTACTTTTATAATTCATTTTATCAAACCTTCTTTATTTAACTACGATATTTACCAATTTGCCCGGTACAGCAATAACCTTAACGACCGCCTTACCCTCTAAAAGAGCCTTAACTTCGTCATTTTCCATTGCAGCCTTTTCCATGCCTTCACGGTCAAGGTTTGCGGGAATAACCATCTTACTCTTCACCTTGCCGTTAAGCTGCACAACAATTTCAACTGTTGCATCAACACAAAGCGCTTCGTCGTAGGAAACCCATGTGCCTTCGGAAAGAATGGAGCCAAAAAGCTCATGATAAAGCTCTTCTGTCATGTGAGGTGCAAAGGGATTGAGAAGTGTAAGAAGTGCTTTGTATTCAGCATGGTTAACGCTGCCTACTTCATACATTTTGTTAACAAGTGTCATCAATGCAGCTATAGCTGTGTTGAACTTCATGTTTTCGATGTCGCTTGTTACCTTCTTTATGGTTTTGTGCATAGCACTTACCATTTCTTCACGATAGCTGTCGCCTTCAACAAGCTTAGTATGAAGCTCCCATACTCTGTCCAAAAATCTCTTACAGCCCTTCATGCTGCTTTCGTTCCAGGGTGCTGCCTGTTCATAGTCGCCCATGAAAAGAACATATACACGGAGAACGTCGGCACCGTAAACGTCAACAACATCGTTGGGGTCAACAACGTTGCCCTTACTCTTACTCATCTTATCGCCATCGGGACCTAAGATAAGACCCTGAGCTGTTCTCTTAGCATAGGGCTCGTCTGTAGGAACAAGACCTAAGTCGTAAAGGAACTTGTGCCAGAAACGAGAATAAATCATATGGCGTGTAACGTGCTCCATACCGCCATTGTACCAGTCAACATTCATCCAGTAGCGGAGCGCTTCCTGTGAAGCGAATTCCTCGGTGTTGTTGGGGTCACAGTAACG
>JAFQLL010000002.1 GCA_017414645.1 Clostridia bacterium
CAAAAAATAAATTTGATTTTATTGCCATGCGAGAATTTCCTCGCGAGGCTCGGAAAACGCATATGGCATTACAAAGTGTTTTCTCCTCTGTTTACCTTAATTGCAACTATCGTCAGAGAGTGTCGGAGACACTTTGTTCTTGCATAAACTAAAAAGATGTAGTACAATGGATGTACATAGTTTAGGAGGTAGAGATTATGAAAAAAGTTTTAGCAATGGTTTTAACTGTTTGCATGGCTTTGGCATTTGTGCCATGTGTAAGCTTTGCGGCAGAAACAACCATAACAGCGGCAAACACAGCGTTTTTCACAGCTTCAGCCAATCTCAGCAACTTAGAGGGCAGCGGCGAAAGCGGCGGTAGCTGCGTTCTGGTTGCATGGAACGGAACCGATAACTGGAACGGTGCAAGCTCATTTACCGACACAGACGGCTCTGTTACAAGTCAGAGTGTGTCTGGTACAGGCTTTGGTTCGTCAAGACAGGCGCTTGTTTCCTTCAACATTCCCACCGGCTACGATGTAGAGAGTGCAACAAAGGCAACCCTTTCACTTAAGGTGAGATATGTAAAGCAGATAACCACCGAGGGTGCGCGCCTTGCCATCTACGGCAACAGTATTGACACAAACTGGACAACATCCACCCAGAAAACAGCCTTTGGCGTTTCGGGAAGTGACAGTGGCACAGCCAATTTGCCCCTTTTAGGTCTTACAAGCCCCTTGAGCATGGCAGGCAACAACCAGGTTGACGAAACTGTTACCCTTTCGACCTTTGCTCTTACTGACTACGTTAAAGAGATGGCGGCAGAGGGCAAAACTCAAATAACCTTCCGTGTGGCTGTGCCCCACGGCGGCGTGTGGATTTATAACAGCACATCACAGTACCCTGCAACACTTACCTTAGAAGACAGCGCCCTTACATCTGTCAAGGTGAAAACCATTTATTGTGACGGCGATGAAGAGGTATATAACGAAAGCAAAACCGTTACAAACATTGCTGCAGGAAGTATATATACATACACTGAAACACCTGCTAACACCGTTAAAATGGGCGGCGACATTTATGTTTACTCAAAGGAAGAGTCCATTCTTTCCGTAACTGCAAAGGCAGACGGCACAAGCGAGGTTGTAATTGTTTACAATAAGTTCGACGACAGCCAGTCCTTCTCGGGCTACGAAATTGACCCCGAGGGTGCATGGTGCTGGTTTGCTGACCCCAGAAGTATTTCTTATACCAACGAAGACGGCACACTTGACTTTACAATCCTTGGCTATATCGATGTTCACGGAAATATCAAGGCAACTCAGATTAACCATCTTACTAATGAAGTTAACGAGATTTTAATCCGTACAAATATTCAGCCCGATGACCACAATAACCCCACTTTCTTGGTTTTACCCGACGAAAGAATTATTGTGTTCTATTCCCGTCACACAGATGAACCCTGCTTCTGGTACAGAGTGACCGAGGAAAAGGGCGACTTAACAACTCTTGGTGAAGAAAAGTGCCTGAACACAAGTGCAAACACAACATATCCTTCACCCTTCTTAATGGAAAACGACCCCGACCACATTTACTTAATGTGGAGAGGTATCAACTGGCATCCCACAATAGCTAAGCTTTCCATTCCCGATGAGGATGGCAACACAGCCTTTACATACGGTCCTTACCAGATGGTTCAGTCCACAGCTGCAAGACCCTATGCTAAGTATTCCTCTAATGGCGTTGACAAGCTTTATGTTACATACACACTTGGTCACCCCGACAACGAAGCTAATAACTGGGTGTTCTTCAACCAGATTAATATCGAAAACATGACACTTGAAGATGTTCACGGTAACACCATGACAACAATTGCAAACGGTGTTCTTAACGTTAACGCTTCCAACACCTCTCAGAGCCATATTGTTGATGCAGTGAGTATGCGTGACTGGGTATGGCAGGTGGCAGAGGGTACAGACGGCAACCCTGTTATCGCAATGGTACGAATTAACGGCAGCAAAACAAGCCACGACTACTACTATGTAAAGTGGAACGGTACAACATGGGTAAAAACCTTCCTTGGTAACGGCGGCGGTCACTTCCACCAGACAGCAGGCTTGGAAATGTGCTACTCAGGCGGTATGGCAATTGACCCCGACAACACAAACGTTATGTACTGCTCCGAGCCCGTTGAAGGTGTATTCGGTAAGGTTTACGAAATTATCAAGTACACAATGAACGATGCAGGCACAGAGGTAGTGTCCCGTGAGCAGATTACAGAAAACTCATTAAAGAACAATGTTCGTCCCTTCGTAATCCCCAACAGTAAGGATAAGGATATCCGCCTTATCTGGATGCATGGCGACTATTACGACTGGATTGTAAGCTCTGCTTACGGTGCAAACGGCTACTGCACAGCAGTACATGCAGAAGCGCCTCTTCCCGAAGCAGAGGCTGATGTAACTGACGGTATGGTTGCTTTTGAAAGATACTCTGATATCGGCGGAAGCTTCCGTGCAACAGGCGAAACAGCAAACATTGTTGAAGCAGAGCTTCAAAATGAATTTACAGTGTCAGCCGACATTTACCTTGAAGGCGACTACAAAGGAAAAATACTTGACCTTGGCGATGTTGAGCTCAGTGTTAAAACTATGAACACCCACTATGGTGCTAACACCTGGGGCGACAGAGCGAGAGTTGTGCTCACAGTTAACGGCACAGACTACACTACAAGTAACGTTTACGGCACCTCTGACTGCTGGAAGACCTATGGCAGAGGCACAGGCGGTAACTACGGTGTTGAAAACTATCAGGGTTATGTTAACCACACTCTCACTTATGACGGCGAATATTTAACTCTTTACCGCAATGGCCTGGTTGACATAAAGGTTGCAGCTGAAGGCGCAGAGGTTAACAACGTAGAAGTAGGCGGCTTTGACGGCTTGGCAGACAATATCCGTGTTCACGAAACTGTTCTTAACCACGATACAATTAAGGCAATAGTTGCTTCTATGGAAGATGTTACAGAGCCCGAGGCAGAAGTTATCAGAACTATTACTAAGAAGTATATTGACGATAATGCAAACGAGCTTCTTCCTTCCGAAAGCGTTGACATTATGCCCGGTAGCGAAGTATACAACTTCAAGCCTGTGGAAAAGGTGAGAGACGACAGCTATGTTTACTCTCTTGACCATACAGAAGAAAACGGTGACGAATATGTTGCTGTTTACAAAAAGGCATATTCCTACAGCGATAACCTTATTTATAACGGCGATATGAGCGAAACCACAAAGGAAAATGGCTATACCTTCGTTACAGGCTGGCAGGGCGGTTATGTAAACAGTGTACATAATCCTCTTAGTGACAGACCCTATCTTAGTGAGGCAGGTGCATGGCAGGCAACAACAAATGCACACTTTATCATAACTGAGGCAACTGACGGCGAAATGGCATACATTACAACACCTGCGGCAAACACAATGGGTGGCGGAGCTGATTACCCATGGAAGAGCGACGTTAGCGAACCTTACATGGGTGCGGTTCTTACAAGCTGGATGAAAGATGCCTCCGATGCAAACGAATACCTTAAGGCGGAAAAGGGTCAGAGCTATGTTATGAGCTTCGAAATGAAGGCAACAGAAATTAACCCTAACGCATGGGTAAATAACGTTGTAGGCTTCGATGCTGTAACTGAAAACGGAGATGTTTATGCAAATAAAATTCCCGGCACAAACGGCGACATTACAACCCTCACAAGCGTGCTTGATACTCACATTGAAAGAGCAAAGTATCTTGATACTGCAAATGAATGGGTTAAGGTTGACGTATTGGCAACAGCGTTGGATGACGGCTACTTCGTATTCCAGCTTGGCTGGGCACACGAATGGGGCCAGGTAAGCGTGCGTAACTTTGCAATTCGTGAGCTTGTTGATGCAAAGATTGTTAACGCAGAGCTTAATAGTGATGGCACAAAGCTTACTGTAAGCTTTGAAAACATTGACCCCGGCTGCAGTGCAATCCTTTGTGTAAACGGCGGAGAAGTAGTTTCCTCCAAGGCTTACGAGGGCGCAGCACTTGAGTTTGACGTTCCATCTACAGCAGAGAGCATTGAAGTATTTATCTGGGAAACTGTTACATCAATGGTGCCCGTTGTAAAGAAAATTACAGTAAAATAAGTCTTTTTGCAGAAAGGTCGCGGAATTTTCCGCGACCTTTTTTAAAAAACATATTGTAATTTTGTGTTATTTATTATATAATTACCTAAGGTATAGTAAACTTGGGAGGATTGTAATGTTTAAATCCCTTCGTTATGATGTGAGAAGCATTATGGAGCGCGACCCTGCGGCAAAAAGCCCGCTCATGGTATTTTTCATGTACTCGGGGCTTCACGCTGTGCATTTTCACCGTGTTTCACATTGGCTTTATAAACATAAAAGGTTTTTCCTGGCAAGAATGATAAGCCAGTTTGCCCGTTTTGTTACAGGCATTGAAATACATCCCGGTGCAACCATAGGGCGTGGGCTTTTAATTGACCACGGCAGCGGCGTTGTTATAGGCGAAACCGCAATTGTTGGCGACAACTGCACCATTTACCAGGGCGTAACATTGGGCGGTACAGGTAAAGAGCAGGGCAAGCGTCACCCAACCATAGGCAACAATGTGCTTATAGGTGCAGGCGCAAAGGTGCTTGGCTCCTTTAAAGTGGGCGATAACTCGGTTATTGCGGCAAACAGTGTGGTACTTCATGAGGTGCCCGAAAACTGCACCTGTGTGGGCGCACCTGCAAGGGTTAAAAAAATTAACGGCCAGCGGGTTGGCGACATTGACTGGGCAGCAACCCCCGACCTTATCGGGCAGGAATTTGCCCGTTTGCAATCTGAAATTGAACAGCTCAGGCAAGAACTGGAAGATATGAGAGGTATGCGAAGATGATGAATTGCCTTTGGCATGAATTACTTCGTATGAATTGACGCATCGCGTCATGAATTGCCCAAAGGGCATTTCGGAAGAAACTCGCATGCGAGTTTCAACCATAATGTTTGCAAAGCAAACAATTCATTATTCATGTGCGAAGCACAATTCACGCAAGCAAAGCTTGCAATTAATTTTAAAAAAGGTGATTACAATGAAATTATATAACACAATGACACGTACAAAGGAAGAGTTCAAGCCCGTTACAGAGGGCGAGGTAAAAATGTATTCCTGCGGCCCTACAGTGTACAACTATTTCCACTTGGGTAACGCAAGACCTTTTATCGTATTCGACTGCCTTCGTAACTTTTTTGAATACCTTGGCTACAAGGTAACCTTTGTGCAGAACTTTACCGACGTTGACGATAAGCTTATAAATAAAAGTAAGGAAGAGGGCATAACCGTACAGGAAATTGCCGATAAGTACATTAAGGAATATTTTATCGATGCAAAGGGCCTTGGCATCCGTGAGGCTACCATTCACCCCAGAGCAACAGAAAACATCGATGCAATTATCGAAATTATTTCAACTCTTATAGAAAAGGGCCATGCCTACGAAGTGGACGGCGACGTTTACTTCTCTGTTAAGAGCGACCCTAACTACGGCAAGCTTTCTCACAAGCCTTTGGACGATTTGATGGAAGGCGTAAGAAAGGACCTGGAAGAGGGCAAGCGCGACGCAGCTGACTTTGCACTCTGGAAAAAGAGAAAGGACGACGAAATCGGCTGGGAAAGCCCCTGGGGCATTGGCCGCCCGGGCTGGCACATTGAATGCAGCGCCATGGTAAACAAGTACCTTGGCAAAACAATCGACATCCACTCAGGCGGTGTTGACCTTGTGTTCCCTCACCATGAAAACGAAATTGCACAGAGCGAATGTGCAAATGGTTGCACCTTTGCAAACTACTGGATGCACAACGGCTTTATTAAAGTAAATAACGAAAAAATGAGCAAGAGCCTCAATAACTTCTTTACAGTGCGCGACATTGCCGCACAGTACGACTACGAGGTTATCCGCTTCTTCATGCTTTCGGCACACTATCGCAGCCCCATTAACTTCTCCGACGAATTGATGGATGCGGCAAAGAGCAGCCTGGAGAGAATGTATAACTGTCTTGATAACCTTGCATTTTTAGCAAAGAGTGCAACAGATGGCGAGGTTGACGAAAGCATTAAGAGTGCTATGGATTCCTACAAGGCAAAGTTTGTTGAAGCTATGGAGGACGACTTAAACACTGCCGATGCCATTGCCGCAATTTTTGAAGCAGTGCGCTACATTAACGGCAAGGAAGGCATGAATAAGGCAACTCTTAACTACGCTGAAAGCACAATTAGTGAAATAGGCGGCGTTTTAGGTCTGTTACAGAACCGTAAGAGCGATGATTTAGACAGTGAAGTGGAAGCTCTTATCGAAGAAAGACAGGCGGCAAGAAAGGCTAAGAACTTTGCCCGTGCCGACGAAATAAGAGATTATCTCAAGGATAAGGGCATTGTGCTTGAGGATACACCCCAGGGTGTTAAATGGAGAAAAGCGTAATGTTTGGTTCCGAAAAGCTTAATTATAAAGACTATTCGCCCGTGACACTTGCTTACATCGGCGACACAGTTTACGACCTTTTTGTGCGGTGCAGAATTTTGGAAAAAGGCGAGAGGCCCATTAACGAAATTCACCGTGATGCAATAGGGGTTGTAAGCGCAATGGCGCAGTCGAGAAGCATTCACAACATTGAAGAACTTCTTACTGAAGAAGAACAGAGAATTCTTAAATGGGGCAGAAACGCAAAAAGCGGACGCGTTCCGAAGAACGCCGATGCTACAGATTACAGGTGGGCAACCGGCTTCGAAACTCTTTTAGGTTACTTATACTTAAAGGGAGAAAACGAAAGGCTGGAAGAAATATTAAATTTAGCATATTTAAACAAGGAGGATAAAAGATGAACAAGAACGAAATTGCTCTCCACGCTTATAAAGCGAGAAAGCACGCGCTCACAGGCATTTTCAATGCACAGTCAGGTCATCCCGGCGGAAGCTTATCCATTTGCGATATCCTTTCCGTACTTTACTTTGAGGTTATGAATGTTGACCCCAAGAACCCCAAAATGGAGGACAGAGACAGATTTGTACTTTCTAAGGGTCACTGTGCTCCCGCACTCTATGCTACATTGGCAGAAAGAGGCTTTTTCCCCGTTGAAGATGTACATACACTCCGTAGAACAGACAGCTACATTCAGGGCCATCCCGACATGAAGGGCATTCCCGGTGTTGACATGTCCACAGGTTCATTAGGTCAGGGCATTTCTGCCGCTAACGGCATGGCGTTAGCCGGTAAGCTTTCCAATAAGGATTACAGAGTTTACTCTATCCTTGGCGACGGCGAACTGGAAGAAGGTCAGGTTTGGGAAGCAGATATGTTTGCAGCTCACTACAAGCTTGACAACCTTACAGCATTTGTTGACTACAACGGTCTTCAGATCGACGGTAAGATTACAGACGTTATGAACTCCGAGCCCATCGACGACAAGTTCCGTGCATTCGGCTGGAACGTAATTGTTATCGATGCTCACAACTACGACGCAATTTTAGAAGCAATTGAAGAAGCTAAGGCTACAAAGGGCAAGCCCACAATGATTCTCGCTAAGAGCGTTAAGGGTAAGGGCGTTTCCTTCATGGAAGGCAGCCCCGCTTGGCATGGTGCTGCTCCCAACCAGGAACAGTTCGACCAGGCAATTGCAGAGCTCGACGCTACAATCAAGGGCTTAGAAGCATAAGAAAGGAAAGGTGATGAACGCAATTCTTGCGTACATCAGTCTCCGACGGATTCTATGTCCGTGCGAGAATTTCGCCTTTGGCGAAAACGCACATGGACAAAAAACTCACTATACGCCTTGTCTGCCCACGGCTTGGTTGTATGTTTAAATTTTGAATATGTGGGCAGAAAGGCTATGAGTTTTATGGCAGATAAGAAAGCTACAAGAGAAAGCTACGGTCTCGCTCTTGCTGAACTTGGTGAAAAGTATGACATTTTAGTTATGGATGCCGACCTTTCCAAGTCCACAAAGACAGACACATTCAAGAAAAAGTTCCCCGAAAGATTTATCAATACAGGTATCGCAGAAGGTAACATGATTGCTACAGCTGCAGGTATCGCTTCCACAGGCAGAGTTGTGTTTGCTTCTTCCTTTGCAATGTTTGCTGCAGGCAGAGCATTTGAACAGATCAGAAACAGCGTTGCTTACCCCAACTTAAACGTTAAGATTGGTGCTACACACGCAGGTATTTCTGTTGGTGAAGACGGTGCCAGCCACCAGTGCCTTGAAGACATTGGTATCATGAGAACAATCCCCAACATGGTTATCATTAACCCTGCTGACCATTGGGAAGCTATGAAGGCTGTTGAAGCAGCTGTTAAGTACGAAGGCCCCGTTTACCTTAGATTCGGTCGTCTTGCAGTGCCCATGATGTTCGACGAAAACTACGAGTTCGAAATCGGCAAGGGTGTTACACTTAAGGACGGTACAGATGCTACAATCATTGCTACAGGTCTTATGG
>JAFQLL010000015.1 GCA_017414645.1 Clostridia bacterium
AAAGTGTTTTAACACTTCAACCCCCTCTTCCGTTTGCGGTGCCCTGTATCAACTTCGCTAATCCGCTCGTTGATGACAGACCGCGGCACAGCTCTGCGCATTCGCTCAATCATCCACCGGATGCGCTCATGCTCGATTCCCCCATTCTTGGGGGATGAAAAGGTGCACTTTTATTTTACAAGCAAATATGCGCACATTCTGCGCGCAATTTCCTATGTAATTAAAAATGCGCCGGCAGGAGCCGACGCACGAAAAACACATAGCTCCACTTGTCGCCAAACAAAATCTATACAAGTCCAAAAAGTACATGCAAGAATAGAGCATCTGTATTTTTACCGAAAAGGCATAAAAATACACATACTTCCTGAACTTTTAATATTAGATTTTGTTTGGCACTTTTATTATATCACAAAGTTTAAATAATACAACAATTTTTTTACGCACAATAAAAAGTGCGCACCGGAGGATTTAGTGCACACTCTTTATTCTATAATTTTCTTTTAAATTTTTCAAATGCCGCCTCTGCACTTTCACGACGGGTACGGCTCACGGGCACCCTTCCCCAGGGTGAATTTAACACCGCACCTTTATAGTCGAGCCTTTTTACATAACTAAGGTTAACTATAATGCCGTTGTGCACCCTTGCAAAGGAGCTATCTGTGAGAAGCTTAGCAAGCTCTGTCATGGTGCACCTTGTGCTGTGGGTAGTAAGGCTGTTTGTATGTATTGTGATATAATGACCGCAGCTTTCAAAAAACACAACATCACAAAGAGGCACGCTTACCTCTTTGCGCTTTTCTTTGAAATTAAGCTCTGTTTCGTTTTTAATGCTTATGCAGGTTAAATTCATTAATCTGCCCTCCATATATATCACAAAAATTTACTTCAATTATTAAACGCCAATGCCTTTACAGCTTCTGCCCAAGGATAAAACGCCTCATGAACAACACCATTTTCCACCAAATCATATATTGCATCGGGGTACAAATCAATTAGTGCAGACCGAATTCCGACAAACTTCCGCTTTGTTATAAGGGAGGAAAACATTGCCTGTGGCAGGGCTTCTTCGAAGCTTTCCGTTGAGAGCTCTTTTTTGTTGGCAGTAATTTCTTCCAACAAAAGGTCACATGTGTGGTCAAGCCATTCTGTCAGCAGCTCATCGGTTACTTTTTCTTTAAGTAAGCTGTTAAAGAAATCCGGATATATTTCTTTATACTCATTATATGTTGCCACCACACTGTTTTGGGGCAAGCTATATTCAAACGCTTCGCAAAGAGGTATAAGGTTTTCTATGCTATCAAACCAGAATACCTTTATTTTATCGCCCACCATACCCACAGGCAGCTTGAAATAGCCATCTGCAGCATGGGTTGTTGCGGTGACTAAATGGCCTTCCTTCATAAGTGCCACAACCAAAACCCCCTGGTTTACCTCGCCCTGCACATGAACCTCTATTGTGTAAGGATAGTCGTCAATTACATTGATGTTTGTAATTTTACTTTCCTTAAGCTCGCTGTTTGTACAGTTAAAGTGCAGTTTCATATTTGTAAGGGTAGCAAGATATTTTTGATATAAAGCTTCGTTAACGTCGGCACTTTCTGAAAGCAGCGCAATATTGTTCCACTCTTCCTCTGTTCCTTCGTAGTGTATTGTTGCACTGCAGTTTTCCGGGAACACCTGACCGCCTATTTCCTCTGTAGCCTTGCTTATCCACACATCCTTAAGTTCTTTATTCAAGCGAAAGCATCCGCTTGGTATTTTTGCTAAATTTCTTGAAAGGGCAATTTGTTCAAGGCTTCCCAGGAATGTAAACGCAGAATAAAGGTTTGTTGATGGTATTTCATTAATGCCGTCTGACATTATAATTTTCTTTATATCATAGTAATAGCCGTCTGCTGTAAAGGTGTCTATTGTCAGCTTTCCGTTTGGGATTGTAACAATATCGGAAGCACCTATGTAAGCAATGATATTATCCCCTAAATAAACAAAATCCTCTTTTTGGTTTTCAACCCATGGTATCCATAAAACACGCTTTGTTCCGTTCCAATAGTAATCGGTAAAGCAGTTCTCTCCTATCTGATAAGCTTCGGCAGTGGCTTCAAAGTCACATAAAGCGGAGCATTCGTGAAACGCCCAGCCTTCGCTCATGTCAAGCTCCTTTGTACGGATAATTACCTTTTCCAGAGAGCTTGCTTCAAAGCAGCCAAAGTTCCATCGGTCGTCCCAATTCCAGCCTTCGCCGCAAAGCTTAACAGTATTTCCTGCATTAAGCTCCAGCTCTTTTATGTTTTCATTTCCGAAAAATGCGTTCTTCTCTATAACAATTTCGTCGGTTGCAGTAAGCTTAAGCGCAGTTACACCATCACTTCCCGAGGTTTCCTCCATAACAATTTTATTAACTGCACCCATTTCAGCTGTGGGGAGAATTAATTCACCTTCAAAGCCTGCGGTTTCATGCACTGTAAGCACGCCGTTTTCCAGTGTGAACGTAACATTTTCAGCAGAAGCCATGTTAGCTTCTGCGTTTGCACATACTACAGGCATGCTTATACACAGCAATAACACTAAAGCCAAAACAATTTTTTTCATTTCATTTTCTCCAATCAGTAGTAATTGACAAGTCCCAATTCTCTCACTGACACATCAACTGCAACGAAATATCCGTTCATGGCATCGAGCATGTCGGGCAGGCAATTTGTCATAACTGAGCTCATAAGCTCCAGATTACCCGCCGATACCGTATCATCCTTAAATGTAATGTTCATGCCGCGAACAACTTCTGCTTTATTTATGAATAGCTCTGCATCGCAAAGGTCTGCTCCTGCAGTCGGGCAATATACAACGCAAACTCTTATCTTGTCTGTATCCTTATAAAAATTCACAATGGCATTGCATATGTAAACATCGCTATCATCATGAGAATACCTCATCATGACCGAATCTGTGTATGAATTGTACATAATAGAGCCTATTCCGTTTTCTGTGTATGCTACATACTCTCCGTCGTGCGTATTAACCACATGTGCCTTTGCCTTTTCCCAGGCTCTTCCCTGGGCAGTTATTATTTCAGAAGAGGTAATCAAAACTTTTCTGTCGGCTTCAACCCATTCAACGCTGCAGTCAAAGGCTTCGGCAACAGCTCTTAACGGAACAAGGGTTCTGTCGTTTATAATTTGCGCCGGGCAATCCAATTGTATCGGTGCAGAGTTTTTATACATAACAGCATCGCCAATGATAATACGGATGCTTATTACACCTCGTGTGCTCGTTATTGTTTGTGTGCTTTCGTCCCATTCAACAGTTGCATTCAGCTTTTCAAAAATTGCTCTTAACGGCACCATTGTGCGCCCATTTATAATTTGCGGAGCCACATCAAAGGCAATTTCAGTTCCATCAATAAAAACCGATATGGCATTATCTTCCGCAGTAATGGCAATTGCGGAGAGTGTCAGTATCAATGTTAAAATAATTGACAAACACTTTTTCATAATATCTTCTCCTTTGCATAATCTATCTCAATTTAATTATACTATTTCAGATATTTACCCACAACGCACATTCACCCTTCTTAAAGGTCCTTCACCCCATGATTAAATATATTTTAACACAAAAAAGTCCCGACAGCTTTGCAGCTGTTGGGACAAAATGCTCCTTTTCAGGGATAAAACGATTTAATTTTCAAATTAATATATCGCAGCCGAAGAAATTATCCTCTTCAAAGAAGTTTATCATTCCGCCGTATTCTTCAACAATGGTGCGTATGTTTCTTATGCCGAAGCCATGGATGGAATTGTCCTCCTTTGTAGTGTTAAGGTCGTGGTTTTTTTCAAGCACAGGCATTGCAATTGTGTTTTTCATAACAATGCTTGTTCTTGCACCCTGGCTCTGAACGTCGAGCTCAATGCGTTTTTCGGCTAAGGCTTCGCTTGCCTCTATGGCATTGTCGAAAAGGTTACCGAATATAATGCCTATTTCGTGGCTCTTAAGCCTATCAAGTGAGTGATTCATAACCCTTATCTGCACCTTAATATCCTTTTTGTCGCAAAGGGCAACCTTGGAGTTTATAACCGCATCGAAGGTATCGTTACCTGTTTTTACAAAGCTTCTTATGCCCGATATCTGGTTTTTAGTGACAGACTCAATGTATTCCAATGCTTTTTTACTATCCTTTTCGATAAGGCTTGCAACGGTTTCTAAGTGATTGACCATATCATGTCTTATTGAGCAGGTTTTTGAATACAATTCCTCAACCTCGGTGGTATGCTTCTTGTCCATTTCGTATTTCTGCAAAAGAATTTTTGCTTCCGATTCTTCTTCCATATCACGACTGATTTTCATGAAAATATAGTATATCAATAAATTCACAAACAACACAGCAAAGGAAATAAAGAGCATTTCCTGTGCTAAATCTGTTTTTAAAAATATGGATGTAATGCCGCTTGCAGAGAGTATTCCCGCAAAGGGAACAACCGTTGCCACATTTACACGCATTTTCGGGTCGAGGCTGCTGTTTTTAAATTTTATAAGCAATGTGCAGACCAGAATTAAAAGAGCCTTGCTTACAAAAATCACGCCGTATCTCGGGCCGGAGATTACATACAATTGGGCTGTTTCGAAAAACATGGAAAACAGCATGATTGATATTATGGCAATAAAGCTCATTAAGGAATTTGTAAAGGCTGAAATGAAAAGCTTACTATAGATGTCGCCCTTTAAACACACAAGAGCATATATAAAATACATGAGCATAAGGAGCAACGTATAAAGCCCTTCGTTTAAAAACAATGAATTAAAATAGCTGATTAATATAACGGCGGCAATTGTTGCCAGAGTGAACCCTGCAATTCGCTTTGCCCCCTTAAACTTCCAGCCCAGATAAAAGGACATGAACAAAAGTGCCGTTCCCTCTTCAATTACATTTACCAAAAGCTCAAACAATATATTTACCATCTTAACCTCCGTAAAAACTCTCCGTAAATTTTCTGGGCTTCGCTTCGCATTTCGTAGTCTCTTGAAACGGAAATAGTTTCGTTGTTTTTAAGGGTTATCTCTTTAGTGTCAAAATCGTATATAAACCTGCAGTTTACAATGTAGGAGCGCTGTACGTATATAAAGCCTTTGTTCTTTAAAGCTTCGTAAACATCCTTTATTTTTGCACGATGCTCCTTTTCTGTGCCGTCGCTGTAGCAAAACAATACATAGTTTTTCTTTGCTTTTACGTACATAACCTCGTTTACGGCAATTTCAAAAATGCCGTTTACGTCTATCACAACGGAGCTTTCAACCAATTTACTTTGAATTATTTTATTACACAGGCTCGGCAGCACCATTTCAAGCTTTAAAAGGTCTGTTTTGTCCACAAACTGATAAGGGTGATAGTCGTACGCCTGATACGCCATTTCCGAATGGGATGTAATAAAAATTATTGCCGCACTCTTTTGTCTTTCACGAAGCTTTTCCACGGCTTCAAAGCCCGAAATGTCGGGCATGTCGATGTCCAGCAGTATAATGTCGAGCTGTTTTTCCTTTGCTGCTGCAATTAAATCCTTACCTTTTGTAAAGTCCTGCAGGGCATATTTAAAATTATGCTTATCCATAATTTTCTGTACAGCTGTGTAAATGCTCCAGACAAAAGCCTCGTTGTCGTCACAAATTGCTATGTTAAAGGTATGTGGCATTTAATCACCTCTTTTTAAGCATTAATACAATAATTTTAACATGTTTGCATGCCTGTGGCAAGTTTCTGGCATAAAATGCAAAAAACGGACGGCAAAAGCCGTCCGTTTCAATCAAATTTTCTTGTAGGGACCGGCGTCCTCGACGGTCCGCATTATTCAGCACTAGCCATCTTAACGAGCTTTGCGTACTTTTCCTTAGCTGTCTTTTCAGCAAATGCGAAGAGTTCCTTAGCTCTTTCGGGGTTAGAGCGAGCAAGAGAAGAATATCTTACTTCGTTCATGATGAATTCTTCATAGCTTGCCTTGGGTTCCTTAGAGTCTAACTGGAAGGGGTTCTTGCCCTCTGCTTCAAGTCTGGGGTCGTAACGGAAGAGGTGCCAGTAGCCTGCTTCAACCGCTCTCTTTTCTTCTGCCTGAGCTGCTGTCATGCCGCCCTTGATACCATGGTTGATACAGGGAGCGTAAGC
>JAFQLL010000016.1 GCA_017414645.1 Clostridia bacterium
CTTCTTAAAGGGAACGCCTGCCTTGTTGAAGTGACCCTGAAGGGGCTTTGTAACTCTCTTGGGGTTTGCTTCGCCGAAGCCAACCTGGATTGCTTCATAGCCGTCCTTTTCGATGGACTTCTTCTGAACTACTGTGCAAGGACCCGCTTCAATTACAGTAACGGGGATTAACTTGCCCTCAGGACTGAAAACCTGAGTCATACCGAGCTTTTTGCCGATAATTGCCTTTTGCATGATTTGTTTCCTCCTTATTGGTTATTGGTTGGCAATGCCAACATTGACCTTTACCTATTACTTGGATGCCTTGTCGATGATCTTGATTTCGATGCTTACACCAGCAGGAACTTCAAGTCTGCCGAGAGCTTCCATTGTCTTAGGTGTGGGGTTTGAAATATCGATCAATCTCTTGTGAGTTCTCTGTTCGAACTGCTCACGGCTGTCCTTATACTTATGAACTGCTCTTAAGATTGTTACGATTTCCTTTTCTGTGGGAAGCGGGATAGGACCGGAAACCTTAGAGCCTGTTCTCTTAGCAGTATCCACAATCTTTTCTGCGGACTGATCAAGAAGAACGTGGTCGTAACCCTTTACCCTGATTCTGATTTTCTGTTGTGCTGCCATAGTCATAGCCTCCTGAAAATAAATGATTATTTGTGACTAAGGACTTCTGTACATTGTGCCGGGCGTTCCAAAATCCGGCGATAATAAAACCCAGGAAATAAGTCCCGGGTACACATGGTCGCGCACAAAAAGGGCCCTAAAGCCTATCTTCCACGCATGTTATCATGTTGTACAGTGACTTACGCCCAACTTCTCTGAGTCGGACATTCTCCACGGAAAAACCTACCCTTTGGTAGCAACCTCCCGCTTCATCGTCTGCTTGTCACAGCCTCATAATTATACATCGGGGATTAAAAATTGTCAAGTACAAATGTAAAAAAGTTTCATTTTGAGGCATTTTCAGCAATTTCACCATACAGAGTTGCCCATTTTAGCACTTTTGACCACAAAATGCACAAACATATTGACTAAAACCGCTCTAAACCGTATAATTAATACGTAAAATTATTAAAAATGAGGCAATTCCATGAAAAAAATAACCATAAATCGAAACGATTCCGGTCAAAGGGCAGACAAATTCATACAAAAAGCTTTTCCTACCCTTCCTAAAACTCTGATGTACAAGGCTTTTCGCAAAAAGGACATTAAAGTTAACGGCAAATGGATAAAGGAAAACGTTTTTCTTAACGAAGGAGATGAATTATCAGTATACCTTCCCGATGATTGCTTTGGTATAAAAAGCTTCACCCCTGTTGGCGATAACATTGCCGTAATTTACGAAGATGAAAACATTATTATAATTGACAAAGAAAAGGGCGTGCCATGTCAGGGTGGCGAAGGAGGAAAAACACCTCTTTGTGATATGCTGAAAAGTTACCTATATAATAGGAAGGAATTCATACCTGAAAACGAGCAAAGCTTTTCACCGGCACTTTGTAACCGCATCGACACCAATACAGTAGGGCTTGTAATAGGCGCAAAAAATGCCGCCGCTTTACGCACCATGAACGAAGCAATACGCAAAAGGGAAGTAAAAAAGTATTACCTCTGTGAAACCGAAGGCATGCCTCCGAAAATTGAAGGCGAAATAAGACTGTTTTTAACAAAGGATAAAGCCGAAAATAAAATGTATGTAACAAACGAAGGTGAGTCAACTGTTACTTATTATAAAGTGCTTGAGCAAACAAAAAACGGCGCAAAGGTTGAAATTGATTTAAAAACGGGCAAAAGCCACCAGATAAGAGCTGTTATGGCACACTTAGGCTGTCCGCTTGTGGGCGACGGAAAATATGGTGCAAAAACAAAGGGCGGACAAAAGCTTGTTTCCTATAAATTGAGCTTTGCTATAACTGACCCTTTATTATCATATTTAAATGAAAAAACCTTTTATTCAAAACACGTTCTGTAATGCAGAAAGGACAAAATTATGAAAAAATACATTCATTGCACAATAAGCATTATTCTGTCAGTTATTCTGATGTCCTGTATCCTCGAAGCCTTCAATCCATTGCGCAGATCCGAGGAAAGCATAAGAGAATACGTCCTCAGAGCAATTCCCATAGGAACAGATATAGATGCTGCCGCACAAATTATTGAAGCCAAGGGCTGGACGATAGACTACATAAGCCGTGAGCATGGTTGCAAAGTAGATTCTCACGGTGATATCGATAATAGCGGTGATGAAGATATAGGCTCGCAAAGCATCCGCGCTCATCTCGGCACGTATTATGTAGGCTTCAGAAGAGACATATCTGCATTTTTGGCCTTTGGCGAAGAAGGAAAGCTTCTCGACGTAGGCATAAGAAGAGATATCGATTCCCTTTAAACCTTTTATTCGAAACACACACTGTGAACAGTGTGTGTTTTTTTCTTGCGCTTGTTGTTTTTTTGTGATATTATGTTATTATCTATAAATATCGTTTGGAGGGATTTTTATGAAACGATTTATTGCACTTGCAATAACACTTGCAATGATTGTGTCTCTCATTCCCGCTTTCAGCCTTACATCAAGTGCTGCAAGCATGGATGATGCCACTTTTTTTGCAAAATTTGACTACGCAGCTAACCCCGGTCTTTCCGAAGTGAAAGCATACGTGGATGCAGCTGACTACACAACTGCCAAGGCGGCTCTTCTCGAGTATTTTAAAGACCGCAAAAAGACGAGCTCAATTTCCGGCTATGGCATAACAGAGGCCGACGAATTTTACGGCATGGCAGTTCTTCCCATGCGCAACATTCTTACAGGCCCTTATGAATTTGACATGTGGCAGGCAGAATTTACAGTTACAAGTTCTTCCTACGCAAATTATGAAATTGACGTAACAGAACGCATTGCATCTGAGCTCAATAACGGCGCTGTTTCCTTTATGCTTTTTGCAGGGGATAAGCAACAGTATCCCGTTTATGTAAAGAGCAAGGAAGCAGGCAGCAACATTGCTCCCAAGCTTTCTGTAACATACGAAAAGAACGGCAGCAGGAGCACAACAACTATTACTGCAGATAACGATACATATATTTCTTCCGGTAACACTTCCACTACCTACGGCAGCGCAACGGAATTAAACATCAAGGAAGATGGCACAGGAAGCGATTCCACAGGCACAAACACACGCCGCGCATACCTTAACTTCCCCTTGGAAGTAGCAGCAAATTCCACAATTATTTCCGCAAAGCTTGTGCTTAATGCTGCGTATGCAGCTGACTGCACAACAGGTGACAAGGACGTACTCGTTATTAACGTAGGCGACACTATGTGGGACGAAGACAGCCTCACATGGGCAGGAACAAGAGGAAGCATTTATTCCTACCAGAATGCAACAGTTCCCACATGGGCAGCATCTGCTCCCAATGCAGACAGCGAATACCACAACGTTACAAGCCGTTTCTGGTTTGGCAAGCCCATGGCTTATGAATATCTTTCTTACCTTGAGAATCCCACAGAGTATAACGCTACACATCCCTACAGCGATGTTTATCCCGGCGAAGACTTTGGCCCCAAGCTTGTTCAGCTTATGGATGCCTTTGCTTCTCAAAGAGCATACGGCTACACAAGAACGTTAGAGACAGGCGAAAGATTAAACCGCTGGGTTGATATTGTAGATGCATTTTTGGAAACAGACGTGTTCGACACACGCCTTGACCAGTTCTGCAATATTCTTTCCTTTATGTGGGGCGACTGCAACTACCTTGCAGGTCTTGACATTTCAAATGGTTCCTACTGGTGGAGCAACTGGAGAATTGTTGCAAACGCAGGCTTCTTCAAGGCAGTTGAATATCTTCCCGAATTTACAACTCACGATACATGGCGCGAAAAGGTCGAATACAATGTTGAATACACCTTCGACCTCCTTTATAATAACGACTACTCCTTCACAGAAGCAGGTCCTTCCTATGCTGTGTGGTGTGTTAAGCTTTTTGGCGACTGCTTAAAAGCAGCAGATATGAGCGGCAACAGTATGAGTGCAGTATTCCGCGAAAAGGTTAAGTATGCTACAAGAAACGCCTTGGAAAGCTACTACCCCAACGGCTACGATACCAACATAGGTGACAGTAACTACCGCAACCAGATGCATTATTTTGAAATGCTCAACGGTGTATTCGGTGAAAAGGATGCTGTTATAAACTCCTACGTATCGGGCACCGATATGGGTGCTGAATACCTTACACGCTATTACGACACAGTAAATTCTGCTTACATGCGTAACAGCTGGAATCCCGATGAGGCAGTTTATATCAACTTCACCAATAACCCCGCAGATGGTCACTACCATCCCGACTCTAACCAGATTGTAATGTATGCTTACGGCGCACCGCTCTTGGTTGACAGCGGACGTTACAGCTATTCTTCCACAAACTCCATTTACGACACTCTCCGCACAGCTGCATCCCATAACACAATTGAAGCTGATGGTTTAACACTTGGTGCACACAGCGCAGCAGCAAGTGCAAACGCGCTTACATACGCAAATGCTAACGGAACCTTTGACTTTGCAACCAGCACTCAGAACGGCTACTCTAACGTTGCTCACACAAGAAATGTGTTCTTTAACCACGCGGGCTTTGGCATTGTAACAGACTATGTAGCAGGCTCAACAAGCAGAGCGTACCGTCAGAACTGGCACTTTATGCCTTCTTCCAATGCAACTGTAAGCGGTACTGTTGCAAAAACTGCATTCTACAATGCTCCCGACATTACCTTAGCAGCAGCAAGTGCAGATTCCGCTTCTATAAAGAGCGGTTATCACAGTGCCGACTACGGCTTAGTTGCAGAAAGCGAATATGCTTCCTTCCAGAAGAGTGGCACAACTGTTAAGTTCGACACAGTGCTTTATCCCGATGAGGCAAATGTTAACACAGCCGTTACTGTTACAGACCTCGCTGCCTCAGACACAAGCAAAGCAGCGCTTCAGATTTCAATCGACGGAGAAACTTCTTATTATTATGTAAAGAATACATCCTCTGCCGATGGCACATTCGGCTCTTACTCCACCGATGCTAAGATGGCGTATGTATCGGGCAGTGAATACATGATTGCCGATGGTAAAGAAATTTCCGGCAAGGTTGAATCCGCCTCAACAATCGTTTCCATGGGTGTAACAATGGATAACGGCGTAGTTACAATCAACGGTGAAAAGCTTGTTGCAGATAGTGACAGTGCAACAGCGATTAAGATTTATGCACCCAACACAACAACCGTTATATTTAACGGTGAAGAAATTTCCTTTACAAAGAGCGGCAACTACATTTACGCAGTCTCTTCTGCAGTTGGTGAATCCGTAACAGGCGCAGTAGCTAAGGTTTATCCCGACAAGGACGGTTTCTATGCTTCTTCCGGTGGTAACGAAGGTGCAAGCCAGACAACCATTATCCAGGCAGCAAGAAGCTGGCAGAACAGAAACGCTTACATGGCATTTGACCTTTCCGATTTTAAGGGTAAGGAAATTACATCTGCGGTATTGAAGATGCTTCCCACAGAGGTTGCGAACAGCCCCTCCAATCTTCATTTCTATTATCTTGACTATGGCACTTGGACACGCAGCGATTTGTCTTTCGTACTCGACAGCTCAAAAATGCCTTCTCACACAAACACCTCCGGCGGTTTCACAGGCTATTCCTACCGTTGGAGCGGCAGTGTATCAAGCGCAACAGTAGGCAATTGGGTAAGTTTAGAAAGCAATCTTCCAAGCTATCTTGCAGCAAACGACAACTACAAATTCACTTGGGCAATACTTGCAGAAGCAGGCTCTATCAAGTTCAATTCTCTTGGTGCTGCCGAAGCAAACCGCCCCTACCTCGAAGTAACCTATAATTATCAGACATCCTCCGAAGGTTACCCCACCGTTACAATTAAGGAGTATCGCGATGGTGTTCTCTACTCTACAGATACGGATGCAGGTAACTTAGGCGAGGTTTACCTTTACGAAGCTGAGGATGAAATTACATCCGGCTCTACAACCTATTACATCGACACCGACAAGTCCAAGCTCAGTGCAGTTATTCAGAAGAGCGGTAACGTAATTGAAGTATACTACAAGAGCTCAAATACAATTACCGTTAACTTTGAAGACGTTTCCGGCAACGAACTTTCCGACAGCGTTACAGTAAATGTTAACCCCAATCTGACTACATACACCTACGCTGCACCTGCATCCATCGAAGTGGGTACAACTATTTACAAGCTTGTGGCAGAATCATCTGACCTTGTATGGAATAAGGGCGACAGCGACGATGTTCTTACAGCTGTTTACAAAAAGTCCAGCGAAGTAGGCGAAACAAACCTTATTTCAAATGGTTCATTTGAAGACGAAGACGGCAACTTCAGCTTAGAGGGCTGGAACTCAGCCTCCACAGGCTCCACATTCGGAAGCCCCTATTCAACAAACCATTGCTATGCAGTAAGCGCAACAGGCATAACAACCAACAACTCTACTACAAGCATGACCAATACAATTCCCGATGGTAATTGGGCATTTGGTTCCCGCTGGAACGACGGCACAGACGGCCTTTGCTCTATCAAGCGTTATGTGCCTGTTGAAAGTGGAAAAACATACCTTGTTACTTATGACACAAGGCATAAAACAGGTTCTGCTGGTACATACATCAGAACAAGCTTTGTAGGCTCATCCGGTGCAGCGGAAGGCAGCAACTATGTTTACCCCTCCTATGTAGGCACCGAATGGCAGACCTTCTCCACAACCTTCACTGCAACTGACGATACAGACTACGTTCTCTTCTGGTTCAGATGGCTTGGCGATGGTTCAAACTCCGGCAACGGCCCCTTCTGGTACTTCGACAACTTCCAGATTCGTGAAATTGTTGACCTTGAAAATGTTACAGTTACATTTGACGGTGAACAGGTTACAACCGACGGCACAATTGCTCTTGGCGTGAAATCAGGTGCAAATTACACTCTTCCCGATAACGTAATCGGTTACAACATTGAAAGCGGCAACGAAACATCATTTGTTTCCGCAGGCACATACACAGTTAAGAATGGTGATGTTATCACCACAATACCCATTAACGTTTCCATGGTAACAGGTGCTCAGGTTCGTTACGGTGGCGGTCTTGATGAAAATAACAAGGTTTCTTCCGGCAACGGCCTCAGATTCATCGCACAGGTTGACAGAAGCTATATTGGCGAAGAAGTAACAGGCTACGGTATGGAAATTTCTGCCGAAGGCAGCAGTCAGGTAGCGAATATTCCCGCAACAAAATGGCAGGATAGCGAAAGTCAGACAATCTTCACAGCAGCGCTCACAGACCTCGCAACAAGTAACTACAACCGTAACTTTACTGCCACGCCTTATGTAAACGTTAAGTACACAGATGGAACAACAGCTAAGGTATACAGCACACAGACCATAACAAGAAGCATTTATCAGGTGGCGGTAGGTCTTCTTAAGAACTCATCCGATGCTGTTGATGGCGGCGATACGAGCTATGACACAACAAATTATGGCTTGTACGACGTTCTTAACGCTTATGTAAACATGGTAGGCGTTCGTCTTACGCTGACTCAGGACGGCACAGTAACAGCCCGCACAGAAGGCTCCGGTGCTTATACAGGCGATGTATTCTTTAATGTTACAAGCGAAAAGAAGAGTGCTAATGTATACACAATTACAGTAAGCCCCATAACCGAAAACTTCAACAATTCTGTTACAATTATGAGTTACTGGAATGAGTTTATCCGCATAAATAACAACAATAGTGTGGTTAAACAGAATATTACGAACTCTGTTATTAATTCTGACGGCTCTGTAACATTTGATTTTACAGTACCTGCAACTAACTAAATACAACATATAGGGGATTGCCGCGAGTAATCCCCTATTTTCGAAAAAAAATACTTATTTTTTGAAAATTTACTATTGCATTTTCTCAAAATGCGTGTTAGAATAATTGTGTATCACTACAGAAAGGTGTGAGTGTAAAATGAAAAAGTATATGACTCCCGAATTATCCGAATTATTTAACCTCGAAGACGTTCTTGCAGACAGCGATCTCGACAACATCGGTGGCGACCCCGCTGGCGACGACGGTTTCGACGACGAAAGCGAAGGCTTTGAAATCATCGCTGACTAATTCTTACTTATGTTAAAAATTAAGAAGCTTTTAGTAGCCTCTTCGGCGATTGCAGCTTTGGTTTTTTCTGCGTCAATTTGCGCATCGGCTGATGCGCAAATTGACAACTTAAGCAGAGTGGATAACACTATTTTTGCTAAGGTTTCAGCGGAGAATGCCAGGTTATATGTAGTTGCTCATGGTGAGGGTTTATTAAGTGATGTCTTTTTTAAAGACATAGGCGATGACGGTAATGTTGAATTGACCGTGGGCGAAGCTTCAGAATACGCGTTGTATTTGTGGGACAAGGAAAGCCTTGCCCCTATTTCTGCTCCATATAACTTGGTTGGCGATAAAGCATATGCAGAAGGAAGCGATATTCCCCTGCCGGAATATGAATTTTCCGTTGATGAAAATGCATATACCTTCAATCAGGAAGATGATGTTATGATTGTTTCGGCAATAGACGAAAATCAGATAAAGGGCTTTAAAGCAGGGGTAGAAACTACATACACTTTAACTGATGAGATAACAGTAGTTGGCTTGTCTGACAAATTTGAAGATGTTGTTCCCGGCAGCGTTGTGCTTATAGGTGCAAACAGCAAGGGCGAATGTGCTGCAATAGAGCTTCTGGCAAGCATGGGTATACCTGTAAACCCGGAAAACTTTGTAAACAGCTTCGGCTATTACGAAGCATCTGACGGCAGCACAAAATACCAGAACTTTGTGAACGAAATGTTCTCAAAGTCCGGCTCAAAAATGAGCATATGCCAGCTTGACGAGGACGGCAACAAAATCAAAGACGAAAAAGGCAATGTATTGACAACTCAGTATTCCTTCGCATCGAATAATGTTTTATGCTATCGCGTAGGCATTGCAATGGATGGAGACACACCCATCATCACATTGTCTTCAAGCAAAGTATCAGCCACAAAGTATACAACGCCGCCATCTATAATCGAAGGCACCAATACGCACTATAATTATTTGTATCTCAGATACAATACCGAAACAGGTAAAATTACCCAGTGCGTAATTTACTGCGTGCCTAAAAACTTTGACCCCGGCAAAGGCGACGGCGAATATTCGGATATATTCAACTTGGAACCAATTGTTATTATTGAATGATGATACAACAAAAAGACGAGAGCACAGCTCTCGTCTTTTTGTTTGTGTATTAAAAACTTTATCATCAGCGATATACTCGCTATGCTCCCTTTCTCTTCTCTATTCTCCGGAAACGACAATTGTTAATGAAGAATGAAGAGAGAAAATGGAATAATGATATACTCGCTTTGCTCGTGCGATTGGATAAACCTCTTCGTGAAACTTGTCAAGTATTTCGGACAAATAAAAGAGTGAATTTTTACATCCATACAGAATTAGGTGTCTTGTAACCTATTCCCGAATGTAATCGCTCTGAATTGTAATACAAATATATGTAACTTAATATTTCTTGCTTTGC
>JAFQLL010000017.1 GCA_017414645.1 Clostridia bacterium
AATAATGAACTTATTTATACATAAAAAGGAGAAAACCTATGAGAAAAAATTTTGGCGCAAAGGCAATGCTTTATCCAATGCCGGTTTTAATTATCGGTACATATAATGAAAACGGCACAGCAAATGCAATGAATGCTGCCTGGGGTGGCATAAGCGAGGCAGACGAAATTTCCATCTGTGTGGACGATGGGCATAAAACAGCCGAAAACGTTGTTAAAACAGGCGCATTTACTGTGAGCATTGCAGATTGTGAAAATGTAGTTGCCTGCGACTATGTGGGCATTGCTTCGGGTAATAACGAGCCCGATAAAATTAAAAAAGCAGGGTGGATGGCAATAAAAAGCGAATTTGTAAACGCACCTCTTTTTGACCGTCTTCCCATGGCACTTGAATGTGAATTAAAAAGCTACGACAAAGAAACCTGCCGATTAGTTGGCAGAATTGTAAACGTTAGTGCCGACGAAAGCATTCTTGGCACTGACGGCAAAATTGATTTAAACAAATTCAGCCCCATAACCTACGACAGTGTACACCATACCTACCGCAAAATAGGCGAGATCGTTGGCAATGCGTTTAGTGACGGAAAAAAGCTGAAGTAAATAGAAAGAGCATTACGTAATGTAATGCTCTTTTTGTGTAGTGTTTACCCGAAGCTGAAGGTGGGATTTACCCATGTTGGGCATAAATTTCGAATCCTCCCATTACAAAAAACAAAAGCACCACCTTTCGGCAGTACTTTTCTTTTTTGTGGCGGAGAAGGTGGGATTCGAACCCACGTCCCTCAAGGGGCATCATGATTTCGAGTCATGTCCGTTATGACCGCTTCGATACTTCTCCGCATATAATTAACCTGTTTTCAGATTAACTCACTATATTAAATTATTCTCATAACGGACTGTCCGTTATGACCGTTTGTGGTGCCCAATTTTGTTTATTCGCCTACGCTCATACAAAATTGACCACGGCACAACCCTGCGCTCTCGCTGTATCATCCGCAGGATGCGCTCGAGCTCGGTTCCGCTTCGATACTTCTCCGTATATATTAAATTGTTTACATAACGGACTGTCCGTTATGCGTAAAAGCACACGATTCCCGGTCGTGGAACGGGGGAGTAAACCTACTTTATCATTCCGCATTCTTTTTCTTTCTTATTGACTTAAAAAAGTCGTTCAGAAAATCGGTGCATTCCTTTTCCATAATGCCTGCATAAACCTTTGTTTTGCTGCCGAAATAGCAGGGAGCAAAAAGGTCAATCTTTCCGCCTGCGCCACCGTACTCAGCATCGTATGCACCAAAATACACACTTCGCATTCTGGCATTTATAATTGCACCGGAGCACATTGTACAGGGCTCTAAGGTTACATAAAGGTCGCAATCGTCCAAGCGCCAGTCCTTGAGAACCTTACAGGCCTCTTTAATGGCAACAATTTCGGCGTGAAGTGTGGCATCACGCTCGGTTTGCCTTAAGTTATGACCGCGGGCGATAACCTCGTCGTTTCGTACGACAACCGCACCTATCGGTATTTCGCCCTTTTCAAGTGCAATATGCGCTTCTTTAAGTGCTTCTTCCATAAAACGATTAGTCATACCAAAACTCCTTACGAGGAAATATTTTACCACAAAAATCATTGTTCGTCAATAATTATCTTCTAAAATAATCGGGTTAACCCGTGGGGAAGGAGCCTTGGGAAAAATAAACCCGTGTAAAATTATTCCTTGAAAAATATCGCACCTATGTTATAATTGATTTAGTAACATTTTGATACTATTTGTAATGAAAAAAGGTAATTTGAGAAAATCTGTTGAATTGGAGAAAAATTATGGACATGGGCTCTGTACCGGAACTGATTGTTATGCTTACCTATAATGACCATACCGTTGAAAATGCATATGAAATTTTTGACCAATGCAAAGGCTCAAGGGCAATGTATTGGGGAATGAAGGAGGAAGGGCTGGATATTGAAGAGATGAAAAAGCTCTTTTCCTACATGAAAAAGTGCGGCAAAAAAACCGCTCTGGAGGTTGTCAGATACACAGAGGAGGAATGCTTGCAAGGAGCAAGAATTGCTGCCGAATGTGGCTGTGACCTGTTAATGGGAACGGTGTTTTTCGACTCTGTGAACGAATTTGGCAAGAAAAACAACCTTAAATATATGCCCTTTGTCGGCAACGTTACAGGCCGCCCCTCGGTGCTTGAGGGCGAAGCCGAAGAAATGATTCGTCAGGCGAAAATGTATGCGGACAAAGGTGTTTACGGTATTGATTTGCTGGCGTACAGGTATAATGGCAATGCAAATGAGCTTATAGAAAAATTTGTATCGGAAGTAAAAATGCCTGTATGCATTGCAGGTAGCATAAATAGTTTCGATAAAATCGACACGGTAAAACTGGCCGGGGCAAGCGCAATGACAATAGGCTCCGCATTTTTTGACAACTGCTTCGGCAATGGCTTTATGCAGCAGATTGAAGCTGTTTATCAGCATCTGGGAGGCCGTTAAATGTTAAAGAAGTACTACCCCTATGAATATGTTGACAGCGTTTTTGCTATCGATTACGAAAAGCTTTTTGCCCTTGGCTACAGAGGCATAATTTTTGACATTGACAACACTCTTGTACACCATGGCGACGACTCCAATGAAAAGGTGGACAAGCTTTTTGAAGCCATACATGGCACAGGCTTTAAAACATTGCTTTTATCCAACAATTCTGCTGCGAGAATTGAGCGGTTTAACCGCAACATAGGCGCTTTATACATTGCGGAGGCTGACAAGCCAAAGACGGCAGGGTATGTGAAGGCTGTTGAAATGCTTGGGCTGGAAAAGGAAAAAATAGTTGTTATCGGCGACCAGCTTTTTACCGACATATCAGGTGCCAACCGCTCTGGAATGGCAAGCATACTTGTAAGGTTCATGCAGCGTGAGGGTGAAACCAGAATAGGCAAAAAGCGAATGCTTGAAAAGGTTATACTTTCAATTTATAAAACAAACAAAGCATACCAAAGCAGATTGGGCGACATTACAAAGAAAGAGGGCGAAGGCATTGCCGAAGAAGAAAAAACTGTTTTGTGAAATTAATCCCACATGTTATGCCATTTCCTTAAAGAAGGAAATTATAAAAAGACATATTAAAAACCTTCTTGGTAAAGACAAGTTCGCAAAAACAATTACTGAAGAAAAACTGCCCAATATTGTGTGGGAAATTCATTCCAACATGATAAAGCGTGCTCCCGGAGTTGACCTTACACATCAGTTTAATAAGGCTGTTAACATAAAGCTGGCATGCGACAAAATCAACGGAACCATCATCCGCCCGGGGGAAGTGTTTTCCTTCTGGGGTGCGGTAGGTAAAACCACAAAGAAAAAGGGCTACAAGGAAGGCAGAATTATTGAAAAAAACAAGCTCATAGCAGGTATCGGCGGTGGGCTTTGCAATCTGGGCAACACCATTCATCTGCTTGTGCTTCACAGCCCTCTTAAGGTTACCGAGTTTCATAAGCATTCCGACGCGTTGGCTCCCGACGAAGGCAAGCGTGTGCCCTTTGCCGCAGGAACCTCGGTTTGCTACAATCACATCGATTACAGGTTCAAAAACACCACAAACCAGAACGTTCAGCTTCTTGCCTGGTGTGAGGGAGAAATGCTCCACGCACAATTAAGAAGTGAAAAGCCCTATCCTTACACCTACAACCTTGTGGAGGAGGAGCATCATTTCAAAAAAGAGGGCGATAAGTTTTATCGCAATTCGAAAATATACCGTGAGGTTTTCAATGCTGAAAGCGGTGAGCAAACAGGAAAAGAGCTTATTCTGAATAATCATTCTGAGGTAATGTTTGATTACAGCTTAATCCCTGAAGAGCTTATCAGAAACTAAGCTGTTACATATTTAAAACCGAGGTGTTAGCTTTGAAAAGAACAGTTTCGTTATTGCTTCTTGTCTTAATTCTTATGCAGTTTTGCAGTGTTTGCGCTGTGGATACTGTAACCATGTATTCTCTTGACGGCAGGCAGCTTGAGGTTAATGCTGCCGAAACGGAAGCCTATAAAAATGTTGGTTGGTTTGAAACCTATGAGGAGGTAACGACCACCTTATATTCAACAGATGGGCGCGAGCTTACAGTATACAAAGCAGAGGCAGATGCTTACAAGGTCTTAGGCTGGTACGAAAGCTATGAAGACGTAACAACCACCCTTTATTCTACGGACGGAAAAACCATGAGGGTTTTTAAGGCAGAGGTGGAGGAATACAAAGCCTCAGGCTGGTACGAAAACTATGAGGATGTTATAACCACCTTGTATTCAATGGACGGGCGCGAGCTTACTGTGTACAAGGCCGAGACAGATATCTACAAAGCCTTAGGCTGGTACGAAAACTACGAAGATGTAGTTACAGTAATGTGCAAAAAGGACGGAAAGCAGAAAAAAGAGGTTTATAAAGCCGAGGTTGCCTCCTACAAAAATAATGGCTGGGTTGTAATGCAAAGCGATGCTGTAGACCCCGATAAGCCCATTGTTGCCATAACCTTTGACGATGGTCCGCGACCTGAGTCCACAACACGAATTCTCAACACCCTTGAATTTTTCAACGCAAAAGCAACCTTCTTTGTGGTGGGCTGGAGAGCTGCAAAATATCCGAGCCTTTTAAAGCGTGAAAATAGCATAGGCTGTCAGATAGGCAACCACACCTATTCGCACCCTGAGCTTACAAAGGTTTCTACAGATAAAATAAAGAGCGAAATAGCAAGCACCGATAAAGCTGTTTACAGTGCAACGGGCAAGTACCCTGCAATTATCCGCCCACCTTACGGCTCGTATTCTCAAACGGTACTTTCCGTTACAGATAAGCCCCTTATTTTATGGTCCTTCGACACTTTGGACTGGCAGTACAGAAACGCAGACTATATAGCAAAAACTGTTTTGTCGAAGGTGAAGGACGGCGACGTTATCCTGCTTCATGACATTCACGACACAACTGCCGCCGCAACAGAAAAAATTGTTCCCGAGCTTTTGGCAAAGGGCTACCAGCTGGTAACAGTGGAGGAGCTGGCGCAGCACAAAAAGTATAATCTGGCATCACACAGGGCTTATACCCGTTTCAGATAGTAAAATACACCTTGAAATCTGTACTTTTTATGCTATAATATTATTAATCATATTTTAGGAGGAATTAAAAATGAGTAAGGTTACTGTAGAAAAAATTACATATGCAAATTACGGCGAATGCTTGAAAATTTCAAACGGTGAAAAGGAGCTTATTGCAACACTTGAACGCGGTCCCTACATTGTTCGTTACGGCTTCGTCGGCGAAGAAAACATGTTCTTTGAAGACAAGGAAAATAAATATACTAACGATGTTACAGCCTCTCCCTTTAAGGGCGACACATGGTGCGTTGTGGGCGGTCACCGTCTTTGGATAAGCCCCGAACGTCACCCCAGAACCTACTACCCCGACGACTATAAGGTTGACTGCACTATTACAGAAAAGGGAGCAGTGCTCACTGCACCCGAACAGGAATGGACACAAATTCAGCAGACAACAGCCATCGAAATGGACGAAAATGGCGACGTTTCAATTAAGCACACAGTAAAGAACACAGGTGCATGGGCAATTACAGTTGCGCCCTGGACAGTAACAGTTTGCCAGACAGGCGGTCTTTGCGTAATTCCCCAGAACGTTACCAACACAGGCTTTTTCCCCAACAAGTGGGTTTGCTTCTGGCAGTACACACCCATGAACGACGAGCGACTTTACCTTGGCGATAAGTACATTACAGTTGACCAGAGAAACGTGGAAAAGGCTGCAAAGGTTGGCGTTTCCAACGAGCACGGCTACATGGTTTACTTTGTTAACGATGCGGCTTTTGTTAAAAAGTTCGGCTACGATAAAAATGCAAAGTACCCCGACCATAACTGCAACTGCGAATGCTACACCTGCGACGGCTACACAGAAATGGAATGCTTGTCTCCTCTTGGTGAGCTTGAAGCAGGCTGTGCTGTTACACACTCTGAAAGCTGGAGCCTTGTAAAGGCAGCAAAGCCCGACAGATGCGACGAAGAAACTATCAGCAAGGCAATGAACGAAGTGATTAAATGAGAGAAGTAAATTTGTATACAGATGGTGCCTGCAGCGGCAACCCGGGCAAGGGTGGCTATGGAGCCATATTAACCTTTAACGGTCACGAAAAGGTCATGAGCGAGGGCTTTTTGCTTACAACCAATAACCGCATGGAGCTGCTTGCAGCAATTGTGGGGCTGGAGGCCTTGAAGGAGCCCTGTAAGGTAACCTTATACAGCGACTCAAAGTACCTTGTTGATGCCATCAAAAACGGCTGGGTCTATGCCTGGAAAAACAAAGGCTGGAAAAAGTCCGACGGCAAAAAGGCTCTTAACCCCGATTTGTGGGAGCGAATGCTCACTCAGCTTCGGGTTCATCAGGTGGAGCTTATCTGGCTTAAGGGCCATGCAGGGCACGAGTATAACGAGCGTTGCGACAGCTTAGCGGTTGCGGCGTACAATTCATCAATCCTTAAACACGACGAGGTTTATGAAGCCTCTGTCTGAAAGAGGTAGGTATGGCAAAGCTTTTAAATGTGGAACAAAAAGAACAAACAAAGAGAATTTTAATAAAGGGCATCATTCTGTTTTTTGCCCTTGTGGCTGTTATAACAGCAGCGTTTATCCATCACCATTCCGAAAAGGTTGAAAAAAGCGAGCGCACCGAAGAGGTAAAGCTTTGCGTGCACGTAAAGGGTGCGGTGGAAAAGAGCGGTGTGTATTACGTGCCCTACGGAACAAGGGTTCTTGACCTGGACTCTGTGGCAGGGGGCTTTCTGGCTTCTGCCGACCTTGACGGTATTAACCTTGCAGCATACTTAAAGGATGGGCAGGAGGTTTACATTCCCTATAAAGGCTCAAAAGAGACCGGTGCCTATAACCTTAATACTGTCTCGGTTGAGGAGCTTGTGGAAAACGTAGAGGGCATTGGCGAAACCTACGCAAATAAGATTGTTTCCTACCGTGAAGGTAAGGGCAGGTTCAATTCTGTAAACGAGCTTAAAACAATCCTTAGCGAATCGACCTACGAAAAGGTAAGAGAAAAATTCTACGTCGAGTAACAAAAACCCGAAGAAGCTTCAGGCCTTCTTCGGGTTTTTCTTCGGGCAGAAATCTGTCGCCGGGCATTTTTCGCAGTATGCCTTTCGTGCTGTGCATATATCCCTGCCGAAAAGCACCAGTCTGTGGCAAAAGTCCGACTGCATGTTTGTAGGGATAAGGGGTGTTGTTTCCATTTCAACCTGAGTGGGGTCGGTTTTTGTTGTAAGCCCCATGCGGTATAAAATGCGCTTTGCATGGGTGTCAATAACCATGCCGCCTTTTTTATAAACATCACCTAATATGAGGTTGGCGGTTTTTCTGCCAACGCCTGCAAGCTTTAACAGCTCCTCCATGCTGTCGGGAACAGCACCGTTGTAGTCCTCCAACAATTGCTCGGCACATTTAATAAGGTTCTTTGCCTTGTTGTGGTAAAAGCCACAGGGCTTTATGAGCCTTTCAACCTCTTCAAGTGGGGCAGATGCCATTGCTTTTGCATCCGGGTAAGCTGCAAATAGGGCAGGGGTTGTAAGGTTAACCCTCGCATCGGTGCATTGAGCTGACAATTGAACTGCACATAAAAGCTGGAAAGGGTCTTTATATTCCAAAGAACAGATTGCATCGGGGTAAAGCTTTTCCAAAGCATTGGCAAATGCTAACGCACGCTCTTTTTTTCGCATAATAATAACTCCTTATTTATGGTTTCGGATGGTTTAACCGCAAAATTAAAATCTTAACTACATATTAGCACAAAAAGCTTGCAATTTAAAGAAAAAAATTATATAATGATTTTGTATTTTTTTTCAAAGGAGAATTGTCATGGAATTTAACAGAGTGAAGAATGCTGACGTAGAGTTATACGAGGCTATGAGCCGCGAAATTAACCGTCAGAAGAACAAAATTGAATTAATCGCTTCCGAAAACTTTGTTTCCGAAGCTGTTATGGAGGCTATGGGCAGCCCCCTCACAAATAAATATGCTGAAGGCTATCCCGGTAAGAGATATTACGGCGGTTGCGAATATGTTGACGAGGTTGAAACCATCGCCATTGAAAGAGCAAAGGCGCTCTTTGGTGCAGAGCATGCAAACGTTCAGCCCCACAGTGGTGCACAGGCTAACATGGCTGTGTTCTTTGCCGTTCTTAACCCCGGCGACACAGTTTTATCTATGAGCCTTGCTCACGGCGGTCACCTTTCTCATGGTAGCCCTGTTAACATGAGCGGTAAGTACTTTAACATTGTGCCCTACGGCGTAACAGAAGAAAACCAGACAATTGACTACGAAGAAATCCGTCGTCTTGCATTGGAATGTAAGCCCAAGCTTATCTTAGCAGGTGCAAGTGCATATTCAAGAGAAATTGACTTTAAGAAGTTTAGTGAAATTGCAAAGGAAGTTGGCGCATATTTCATGGTTGACATGGCGCACATTGCAGGCTTGGTTGCTGCAGGCGTTCATCCTTCTCCCGTGCCCTATGCCGACTTTGTTACAACAACAACCCACAAAACACTCCGCGGTCCCCGTGGTGGTCTTATCCTTTGTAAGGAAGAGCATGCAAAGGCTGTTAACAAGGCAGTTTTCCCCGGCATTCAGGGTGGCCCCTTAATGCACGTTATCGCCGCAAAGGCAGTTTGCTTCAAGGAAGCTGCAAGCGACGAATTCAAGGCTTATCAGCGCCAGATTGCTAAAAACGCAAAGGCACTCAGTGAAGCTCTTCTTGCTAAAGGCTTTGACCTTGTTTCCGGCGGCACCGACAACCACCTCATGCTTGTTGACCTTCGTCCCTTCAAGGTTACAGGTAAGGAATACGAGCACCGTCTTGACGAGGTTGGTATTACAGTTAACAAAAATGCAATTCCCTTCGACCCCGAAAAGCCCGGCGTAACAAGCGGTATCCGTGTTGGTACACCTGCTGTTACAACACGTGGTCTCAAGGAAGAAGACATGGTTGAAATTGCAGAATTAATGTATCTCACAATTGCAGAGTTTGACACAAAGCAGGACGAAATCCGTGCAAGAGTAAAGGCTCTTTGTGACAAATATCCTTTGTATTAAAAAGCTCTGCTTTTTAATACAGTGCAGAAGTGGTGAAGTTTTTGCTTATGCAAAAGTGAAGTTGTTCGTTTCACTCACAGTGAAGTTTTTATTGCATAAAAGTGAAGTTAAGTTTGAACTTCGGCGTAAGCCGAAACTTCACTCGCGAAGTGAACTTCACTATCGAAGATAACTTCGCTTGCCGACAGGCAAACTTAGTTGTCAGCAGAGCTGACAGAGGTGATTTTTATGAGCAGTCCTTTGGCAGACAGAATACGTCCTGACAGCCTGGATTTGGTTGTAGGTCAGCATCATTTGCTGGGCGAAGGAAAGGTATTACGCAACATTCTTGAATCGGGTAACATTCCTAACATGATTTTTTACGGCCCCAGCGGTGTTGGCAAAACAACCGTTGCAAACATTGCGGCAAAAAGGGCAAACAAGCGTCTTTTCAAGCTCAATGCAACAACTGCCTCCGTTGCCGATGTAAAGCATGTTGTAGAGGAGTCCGAAACACTTTTCGGCACAGACGGTGTGCTTTTATATCTGGACGAAATACAGAACTTTAATAAAAAACAGCAGCAAAGCCTTCTGGAATGCATTGAAAACGGCAAGGTTACCCTCATTGCATCAACTACCGAAAACCCCTATTTTTATGTATATAACGCCATTTTGTCACGTTGTACAGTGTTCGAATTCGAGCCTGTTGGCCCCAAGGACATTTGCGAGGCAATTGACAGAGCAACCCATCTTTTAGGCGAGGGCGTTGTAATAGAAAATGATGCAAAGGAGCATATTGCAAATACCTGTTCTGGCGACGTGAGAAAGGCTCTTAACACTCTTGAGGTTGCATCTCTTACAGCAAAGGCAGACGAGAGTGGCAAGCGCTTGATTACCTTAGACATAATTGAACAGGCAACAAGAAAAAAAGCCTTCCGCCACGACCGTGACGGCGACGACCACTACGACGTTTTGTCCGCTTTCCAGAAGTCTGTACGAGGAAGCGACCCCGACGCGGCACTTCACTACATGGCGCGCCTTTTAACAGCAGGGGACCTGCAAAGCGTAACAAGGCGCATTCTTGTTATGGCAGCCGAAGACATTGGTCTTGCGTACCCTAACGCAATTGTAATAACAAAGGCATGCGTTGATGCGGCGCTGCAGCTTGGTCTGCCCGAAGCACGCATCCCTCTTGCCGAAGCTGTTATAATGCTGGCAACTGCGCCGAAGTCAAACAGTGCAATCTGCGCTATCGATGCTGCCATGGCAGACATAGCCTCCTCCGACACAGGCGAGGTGCCTTATCACTTAAAGGACAGCCACTATAAAGGTGCTGAAAAGCTTGGCCATGGTCAGGGCTATAAATATCCTCATTCTTATCCTAACCACTATGTGCCACAGCAATATCTGCCCGACAAAATTAAAAACAAAAAATACTACACCTATGGCGACAACAAGATGGAGCAGGCAACTGAAAACTATTGGAAGAGTGTAAAAGGAAAATAGTTGTAGGGACCGACGTCCTCGGCGGTCCGTGAGCAAAGCGTTTTTGCCCATTTGGAAAAATATAGACAAATGCAGACAGCATAAAAAAATCCTCCCGGGACTATGCGCCTTCTCCTTTGAGGAGAAGGTGTCAGCAAAGCTGACGGATGAGGTGTACCCACAAAGTGGAAAATATAAAAGAGAGTAAAAAGCATAAAAAAATCCTCACGGGGAAAGATTTTAATATATCTTTCTTTCGGAGGATTTTTTAAATGAATAAAGTAGAAATATGTGGCGTAAATACATCGAAATTGCCTGTGCTTACCCAAAAGGAAAAACAGGCACTTTTTGAAAAAATCAAACAGGGGGACATGAAGGCAAGGGAGGAATTCATAACAGGCAACCTAAGGCTTGTATTAAGCATAATAGGCCGCTTTGCCTCCCGTGGCGAAAACCCCGACGACTTGTTTCAGGTTGGTTGCGTGGGGCTAATAAAGGCTCTTGACAATTTCGACACAGAGCAGGGGGTACAGTTTTCAACCTATGCTGTGCCCATGATAATTGGCGAAATAAGAAGATATTTGCGTGATTATAATTCAATCCGTGTTTCCCGAAGTGTGCGTGACACAGCCTACCGCGCCTTGCAGGTAAAGGAAAGGCTCATTAACCTTTACGGCAAGGAGCCAACCATTGAACAGATTGCAAAGGAGCTTGAAAAGCCCAAGGAGGAAATTGTTTTTGCATTGGATGCCATAAGCGAGCCTGTAAGCCTGTTTGAGCCTGTTTACCACGACGGCGGCGACACCTGCTTCATTATGGACCAGCTGTCCGACGAAAAGAACGACGAAGCCTGGATTGAGCACATTGTTTTAAAAGAGGCTATGGAGCACCTTAACGAAAAGGAGCGCCAGATTCTTGACTTAAGGTTTTTTGCAGGCAGAACACAAACCGAGGTTGCCGAGGAAATAGGCATAAGCCAGGCACAGGTATCAAGGCTTGAAAAAAGCGCAATAAAGCACATGAGGAAATATGTTTGAAAAACCTTATGGTTTTTCAAACGCGATATATTTTGCAGGCAAAATGCGATATAACAAAAGGGACATCTGATGATGTCCCTTTTGTTGCGATATGTGCTCCGCACGCAATATGTTTTGCTTTGCAAAACGTAATTTTAAATTTATATCAAAAAAATTGCGTCAAAACTGCGTCATTTTTACTATTAAAAAGGGTATTACGTTATAATGTAATTGTCATTAACGATGACTCCATGTTGCGACACAGTGGAAATGAATCAGAGGCACAAGACAAAACCGAACGGAATAGTTCCGTTCGGTTTTGTCTGTTATATCCCACTTAAATCAAACTCGGGTATAAAGCTTTCCTTTGCGGTGCCGCCCTGTTGGATAACTGCGTTTTTAATTCCCAAGTGCATTGCATATTCAACAAGTGATTTATACTCGTAATCTGTTACAGTGCGGTTTAAATTTTCATATTCATGCTTTTTAATTGGTGTGTACTGGTTCATAAGGCTTATATAAATATTATCGCCATAGGTTTCAAAAAGGTATTTCACAATCATTTTTGTTTCAATAAGGTGGTCGGGAAGTAGCAGCACACGCACAATCACGCCCTTTGTCATAAGAGAGCTTTCAAAGGTGGGGGATGGGGCAATTTTAACCATTTCACCTAAAGCAGCCTTTGCAAAGCTCACATAGTTTTCCGCATTGGAATACTTTTTAGCAGTTTCGGGCTTTATATATTTAAAGTCCGTCAGGAAAATGTCGACAGTGTCCTTTAAAAGTGCAACGGTTTCAGCCTTTTCGTAGCCTGAGGTGTTATAAACAACAGGAATTGTAAGCCCTTTTTCTTTAGCCTCTTTTATGCCTTCAATAACATGGGGCACATAGTGCGTTGGTGTTACAAGGTTAATGTTATGTGCGCCTTTTTGTTGCAGGGCGATGCATGCTTTGGCAAATTTATCTATTGAAACTACTTTGCCACCCTCATTGTGGGCAATGGCATAGTTCTGGCAGTAAATGCACTTAAGGCTGCAGCCTCGGAAAAACACCGTGCCCGAGCCATTTGTGCCCGATATGCAAGGCTCCTCCCACTCATGCAGTGCAGCACGTGTAAGGTTAAGATAAGCTCCTTCACCGCAATAGCCTTTATTTTCGTTTCTGTTTACTTTACATTCTCTTGGGCAGAGACTGCAGCTTTCATACAGGTTGAGCATAGTTAAACCTCATTTTTCAGCAGTCCACACATAGTCGCCCTTTTCGCCCTTTGTTGTGCAAATAAGGGTGCCGTCAATATCTGTGCGGTATATTGTTATATCATCGTTTTCAAGCTTTTCAAGGGTTTCGTAATGGGGGTGACCATAGTCGTTACCTTCGCCGCAGGAAATAACCGCATACATGGGGTCAACTCTTTTCAAAAAACTGTCCGATGTAGAGGTTGATGAGCCGTGGTGACCAACCGACAGCACATCTGCAGACACATCTGCGGTAATGTCGTTTTCGCTTTCAGCCTCCGCATCGGCGGTAAAGAGGAAGGATGCATCCTTGTAGGTAAGGCGAATAACAATGCTCATATTGTTTAAATCCTCGTAGTTTTTTACCGGTGCCACAACCTCCATTTTAAGAATGCCATCGTCGTAAAGCACCATGGGCGCAGCTGTTATAACCGCTTCAATGCCCTTATTGGAAAGCGCCTTTTCCACATCGCGATAGCTCTTTGTGTCGTTAGTTGCATCGGGCATAAAAACATTGCCGATTTCATAACGTTTAATTACATAGTCCAATGCGCCAATATGGTCCTCGTGGGGGTGTGTGCCTACAAGATAGTCAATTTTTTGTATGCCCAGCTTGTCAAAATAAGGGCGGATAATGCCTGCATCGTCGTTGTTGCCTGCGTCTATCATCATAACCTGCCCTGTGGGAAGAAAAACAAGCTGACAGTCAGCCTGACCAACGTCAATAAAATGAACCTCCAATGTATCTGTTATGTGCTCAAGCCCATCGGGGAAAGATTGCTCGTTTTCTGTGGGGGCAGAGCATGCACAAAGCATGAGAATTGTAACAAGAACTAAAAGTAAGCTTTTTTTCATTTAACGCACATCCTTTCGAAAATATTATATATCAGTATAAAGAATTTGTCAAAAACAATAATTATTATTGCATTTAAAAGCGTTGTATGGTATAATAGCTGTGTGTAACTATGTTTACAAGTAAGTTGAAGGAGGTGCCTTGCATGGCTACTACAAAGCACAGTAAGCAGAGAGATGCTTTGATTGCAATCCTGCAGTCTACAGACACTCATCCTACAGCAGAATGGGTTTACGAAAAAATGCGTGAACAGTTTCCCAATGTGTCGTTGGCAACAGTGTACAGAAACCTTAAGCACATGATTGAAATCGGCATTGCAAAAGAGCTCTATACCGACAATTCCTCAAGGTTCGATGCCAATATGAGCGAGCACTATCATTTTGTGTGCAAAAAGTGCAACCGCCTTATTGACATTTTCCCGGATAAGGAATTTTGCGAAACAGAGCGCATGAAGAGCATGGGCTTCACAATTGACCATTACGATTTGTCAATGTACGGCTTATGCAAGGACTGCTCGGGTAAGTAATATGCGTATACTCGTTACTGCATTTGACCCCTTCGGAGGGATAGATACAAACTCGTCAATGCTGGTATTAGATGCCATCAATACTAACATTGGCGACATTCAGATTAAAAAGCTTATAATACCCACGGCTTACGGTGAATGTGCCCGCCTTGCATGGGAGGAGGCAATGCGCTTTAATGCAGATGCAATTCTTTCTCTTGGTCAGGCAGGGGGCAGGAGCGCTGTAACCGCTGAGGTTATCGGCATAAATTATGCCTGTGCGAATATGGCAGACAATAACGGCGTTAAAAAGTGCGGCGAAAGGCTTTTTGACGGCGGCAAAGCGGCGTACTTTGCAACTCTTCCTGTTGAAAAAATGGTGGAGTGGGCAAAGGATAGCGGCTTTAAAGCAGAATTAAGCCTGTCGGCAGGAGGGTTTGTTTGTAACAGCCTTCTCTACACTCTTCTTAAAAACGCCCATGAAGCCGACAACGGCATGCTGGTTGGTTTTGTGCATCTGCCCTACGAGGCAAGCCAGAATAGAGACGGTTTTTCCATGACTAAAGAAGAAATGGCACTATGCGTTGAAGAAATGATTAAGGCTATTAATAACATTTGAAAGGATCTGACAATATGTGCGGAATAGTTGGATATATAGGCGATAAGCTTGTTGCGCCCATTTTGCTTGAGGGGCTCAGCAAGCTCGAATACCGTGGCTACGACAGCGCAGGTATTGCCGTTTGTGACGAAAACGGTGTTACCATAGAAAAGGCTGTAGGCAAGCTGGAAAACCTTTACAAAAAAACAGACAACGGCACAACTATAAGCGGAACAAAGGGCATTGGCCACACACGCTGGGCAACACATGGCAAGCCCACCGAGGAAAATGCTCATCCTCACAAAAGCGAAAGGTTTGTGCTTGTACATAACGGTATTATCGAAAACGAAGAATTCTTAAGAAGCAAGTACCTTAAGGGCGTTAACTTCGTTTCCGAAACAGATACCGAAATCATTCCCTGGCTTTTAGACAAGTTCACTCAGTCAGGTGAAGACACAGAAATGGCAATCCGCCATCTTATGAGCGAAATTGTGGGTAGCTATGCTTTAGCCATAATCGACCGCGAAAACCCCGACGTGCTCTATGCAGTGAAGAATAAGTCGCCCCTTCTTATCGGTAAGGGCGAGGGCTTCAACATGATAGGCAGCGACTCTATGGCAATGATTGCAAACACAAACATGTTCTTCGAAATTCACGACAAGGAATATGTTGTTATAACAAAGGAAACTGTTAAAATCTACACTCAGTACGGCAAGCTTATTGACCGCGCACCCTTTAAGGCAGAGCTCGACCTTTCCGACACAGAAAAGGGCACCTACGCTCACTTCATGATTAAGGAAATTGAAGAACAGCCTGCTGTTATAAGAAGGCTTATCCAGAAGTATGCCGACGAAAACGGCGACATTTCCGTTGACAAGGCAATTGTTAACGACATTCAGTCCTGCGACAAAATTTACATTATCGCATGCGGCACAAGCTACCATGCAGGCCTCGTGGGTAAACAGCTTTTCGAAACAATGGCAAAGAAGCCCTGCGACAGCTACATTGCAAGCGAGTTTGTGCACAACACACCTCTTCTTAGCGAAAAGCCCTTCTTTATTTTCATTTCTCAGAGCGGCGAAACAGCCGACTCCAGAGCAGTTATGGTAAAGGTTAAGGCAATGGGCCACAAAATTCTTACCATAACAAATGTAAAGGGCTCCACACTTTCCAGAGAAGCTAACTACACACTTTTGCTGCACGCAGGCCCCGAAATTGCCGTTGCATCCACAAAGGCATACACCGCACAGATTGCAGTGCTTGCAATTTTAGCCTCCACCGTTGCCAAAGAGCCCGGTCTCGACATTAAGTACGAGCTTTCCAAGGTGGCAAACGTTATCGAAACCATCTGCTCCGAAAGCGAAACCTATAAGTATCTTGCTGAAAAGTATCTTAAGAATGCGCGCAATGCCTTCTATATAGGCAGATGCGTTGACTACTATGTGTGCCTCGAAGCGGCATTAAAGCTTAAGGAAATTTCCTACATTCAGGCAGAAGGCTTCGCCGCAGGCGAATTAAAGCATGGCACAATCGCCCTCATTGAAAAGGGCACACCTGTTATTGCAATTATCACACAGGAAAACATTAACCTCAACACACGAAGCAACATTGAAGAGGTAAAGGCGAGAGGTGCAAAAACACTTGTTATCTCCACAAGCTCACTTTCTTCTCATAACGACAAAATCGTTATCCGCGACGTGCATCCGCTTCTTGCGCCCATTGTTTCCGTTGTGCCCACACAGTACATTGCATACTATGCAGCACTCTGCAAAGGCAGAGACATCGACAAGCCCAGAAACCTGGCAAAGAGCGTAACAGTTGAATAATTAAGTAAAAAGGTCTGTTCAATAGAGCAGGCCTTTTCTTGTATAGAATTAAATAAAATACGGAACAATTTAAAAGGTGGAGAATAAACATATTATGAGGTGAAAATAGTGGCATATTTTTTTACTTTATCCTTAGGAGCTTTCATAGGAGCTGTAATTATGGGGCTTATTAAAGCTAACGAAAAATAGGAAAGTGTTTTAATATCACAACCCCCTCTTCCGTTTGCGGTGCCCTGTATCAACTTCGCTAATCCGCTCGTTGATGACAGACCGCGGCACAGCTCTGCGCATTCGCTCAATCATCCACCGGATGCGCTCATGCTCGATTCCCCCAATCTTGGGGGATGAAAAGGTGCACTTTCATTTTATAAGCAAACATGCACACATCTTGCGTGCATGTTCCAATATAATAGGAAAAAGTTGAAAAAACATCTTGACAAAGCCCTGACCATTTGCTATAATAACAAAGGTCCTTGAAAAAAGGGTGATATGCGGGTGTAGTTCATCGGTAGAATTCCAGCCTTCCAAGCTGGTTAGGTGGGTTCGACTCCCATCACCCGCTCCAAAATACGTGCCTGTAGCTCAGCTGGATAGAGCAACTGCCTTCTAAGCAGTAGGTCCTGGGTTCGAGTCCCCGCAGGCACGCCATTTTTTTATTCAGTGTCATTTCAAATGGCACTCATATGGTGGGTATAGCTCAGTTGGTTAGAGCGCCAGATTGTGGCTCTGGAGGCCGTCGGTTCGAATCCGACTATCCACCCCATTATTAAAAAAACAGGATCCGGTGATACCGGGGCTTCCGCGAACCGGTCTTGAGCGATTCGCTCTTTTATTTTGGACCGTAGCCAAGCGGTAAGGCACCGGACTTTGACTCCGGCATTTCGTGGGTTCAAATCCCGCCGGTCCAGCCACATGGGACACTAGCTCAGTCGGTAGAGCACTTGACTTTTAATCAAGTTGTCGGGGGTTCGATTCCCCCGTGTCTCACCAAACCCTTGATTTCTTCGGAAATCAAGGGTTTTTTGTTGCCTTTGTTCCAGTCTGACTGAACACTTGATTTTTGAAATCTATAATAAAAATCAAGAGGGCAGAAAATTATGAAAAAATTCAAAATGAACATCGGAAACACAGTAGCGGAAACTTTCGAGGATTTTATAATATCCCGAAAGGTAAAAGGATTGAGCGACAAAACACTAAAGACCTACAATCAACACTTTAAAGCCATAAGCCGCCATATCTCGGTTGATATTCCAATAGACACATTGAGTAAAGCCGACTTGGAGGAAATGGTTTCAAATATGCGCGAAGCGGCTCTTTCGGCAACTACAATAAGCAGTTATGTACGAACTATGAAAGCGTTTCTTTCTTGGTGCAATGAGGAAGATATAACAACACTCACAATTCAGAATTACAAATGCGCAGAAACAATAAAAGAAACGTACACCGACAAAGAGCTTGAAAAGCTACTTAAAAAACCAAATATCCGAAAGTGTCTTTTCTCCGAATACAGAACTTGGGTCATAATCAACTTGCTTGTGAATAATGGTTGCCGCGCGGCAACTGTACGAAACATCAAAAACAAAGATGTTGATTTAGAAAACTTCGTTATTTATTTAAGGCATACCAAAAGCAAAAAAGCACAAGTGATTCCATTGTGTACAGAACTTTGTTTAATACTCAAAGAGTATATGCGCATACGAAGCGGCTCGGAGGATGATTTCCTTTTTCCAACAGAAGAAGGGACACAAATGAAAGAGTTTTGTTTGCGAAGCAGCATTGCAAGGTACAACAACAGGCGCGGCGTACAAAGAACAAGCATACACGCATTCCGTCACACTTTCGCGCGCAAATACTTGGTTGACTGCGGCGGCAATGCTTTTACACTTCAACGCCTTTTGGGTCACTCCACATTAGAAATGACAAAGCATTATTGCGCTATCTTCGACAGGGATATTGCAAAGAACTATGACCGCTTCTCTCCGCTTTCGCAACTTAAATCCAGTAGTAACCGCATTAAAATGAAATAAGGTAAAACAAAATACAACAAGCCTCAACAAACTAAAACAAAGCAGTCTAAAGTATCAACTTTTGACTGCTTTTATTATCTTTTATTCAGTTTCGTATACGCTCTGTATTTTGGAAATGTATTCTTTCATTTGTTCTACAACGTGCGGCGGATTTTCTATCTTTGCCTTTTTGCCGAAGCCACAAAGCCATCCAAAGAATTGGTCACTTATTTCAACGTCTGCCGCCACTATAAAATGGTTTTTATCCTTTGCCATATAAAAGACATCAGACTCTGTTCCGAACCTTTCTATGACAGTATCAAGAAGCGGATTGATGAAACGTATAACAACGTGTTCGCGAGTGCCGTTGAACATTGAAAAAACGCGGCGCGTGTATGTTGTTAAATCAATCTTTGCAAAAACTTCTTCTCCTTCTCTTGGCTCTGCGATTTCTCTGACATCTTTCATACGGTCAACACGATATGTACGGAAATCGTTCTTTTCACTATCAAAAGCCAAAAGGTAATAGTTGCCATCATTGATTAAAAGTTTAAAGGGACTTACTTTGTATGTGTTTCCCTTTTTACGTTCTACTTGTGAGTGAACATCATCTATTGTGTACTTTAGATATTTAAAGGTTATCTTTCGCGGCGTATGCGGCTTTCCGTTGCGTTTCTTTGCCATTGCATAGTTTATTCTGTCAATGATTTTTATAATATGTTTTTCTGTGGTCTTAACCCTGTCGCACATAAAAACTTCTTTTTCTAATTCTTCGCGCTGATAAAAACTGCAGAACTTGCCTAAAGTTTCAACAAGGTCTCTTGCTTGGGGTGCTGAAACAAACTTTGCCGCGCAAACACATTCAGCCAAAAGGCGTAATTCGTCATAGTCAAAATCACGCGATAAAAGCCTAAATCTGCCGCCTTGCATTCCGTCAATATCCATACCGAAAACATCTCTTAAAAGAGCTATATCGCGGTAAATTGCGCGCCTTTCCGCAACTATATCACACTCATTTTTTAAATAGTCGCATATGCCTTTTTCAGTTGCTACTGGATGGTTTTCGTCCGAGTATTCAAGAAGGTATTTCGCAACGTATAATATTCGCAATTTTGTGATTTCGTTTTTTGGCATATTAAAACCTCTTTCGTTAGTATAATAATATAATAACATCAACTTTGCAAAAATACAACGAAAAACAAATGTTTGACTTGATGCAAAAGTGTGGTATAATAACTATACCACACTTTCACTTTAATAATAAAACACCGAGCATTCTTGGGAATGTTCTGTTTTGCTATTCAAAAATATACACATAAGCAAAGTTGTGTTTTGCAAAAAATGCGGCTTTAATATGTGCTTTGTTTGTGTGTATTATTGAGAGTGAATGTGTGGTAGCATAAATCTCCGCCGCGTTTTTATGCGTGGTGACGATTTATGTTGCCACGCATTTTTTAATTGCGTGAGAATTACGAAAGGAGATTTTGAGTTGAAAAAACGTAATGTCACCCAGTCCAAAAGTAGAAGCATGGGGCGGTATATTATGGGAGATAAAAAATCGAAAGTCATATTTTGATATATAGGAGGTCATTCCAATTTTGAAATGTGATTTTGATTTTGCCGTCTCCGACAAATCACACAATTAAAAAAGCACACTTATATTTCAAGGTGTGCAAACACAGAAAGGAAAATTATTATGAAAAGAAATGTTTCTCTCTTATTGGCAGTAATACTCACATTGTTGAGCTTTTCGTCTGTTTCTGCTAAAGCAGATGGAAGCCTGTCTAATTTTCAAGCAGTACAAAGCTACACAGAAGGTCAATTTACAGATGTTTCATCTTCTGCTTGGTATGCTCCTAACGTAAAATATACTTATGAAATTGGTTTGATGAATGGCAATAGTGATACAACATTTAACCCTGACGGAAATATATTGCTTTCCGAAACTATTGCATTAGCAAGTCGTTTACATAGTATATATTATAATGGTGAGGCAAGTTTTGAAGCAAGTACACCTTGGTATCAGTCTTATGTTGATTATGCAATAGATAATCGTATAATCGGTTCTGGCAAATATACATACTTTGATAAAGCAACAAGGGCAGATTTTGCTGAAATTATGGCAAAAGCTTTACCTTCAGAAGTATATAATAAAATCAATACTGTTGACGATGATGCTATTCCCGATGTTAAAACTGCAGCAAAATATTCCGATGCGGTATATACTCTTTACAGAGCAGGTATTGTAACAGGTAGCGATGCAGAAGGAACTTTTAATCCTACATCAAATATTAAACGCTCTGAAGTTGCTGCAATCGTATCCCGAATTGTTGATAAAACACAAAGAAAGTATATCACACTTAAATATGAAGTTTCCGAGACATATAAGTATTTTCCTGTTAAAACACTAACTGCTGTAACTGGGGCTGAATGTAAGGATTCATATACGGGATATAGTATTCAGATAAACAATGGATACATTGAAGATAACAATACATTTAATTATGATGTTAAATCAGTATCAGATTATGATAGGTACTTTGTTCCTTATATAGAATACCTTGAATCAAATCCAAATGTTACAAGATATAGCAGCGACGGAATGGACCTTGGTGGTTTTACTAATGTTTCTTATACGTATAAATTAAATGATGGTAGCAATAAATACATAGATGTTTCATGGAATTATGGAGAATATACTAAAACCTATAGTATACGGGTATGGATGTATGGAATTAAGAACGGAAAAGTTGTTTGGATTCAGAATATGTAAACAAAAAGAGTGGGATTTCCCACTCTTTTTGTTTATGTTCGTAAAGGTACACCTTTAGAAACAGGCAAAAAGGGCGTGTTTTCCTTGTTCGTAAAATATTAAAAATTATTTGCGAATATGTTCGTAAAATTGTTGACATTTGCGAACAGCGGAGGTATAATATAGCTATAATCAACAAGGGGGCAATACAATGGAAACACGTACTTACTATTATGCGAGAGTATCAAGCAAGGAACAAAACCTTGACAGACAGATTGAGGCTTTCAAAGCTCTTGGAGCTGATGAAAGAGATATTATAACAGACAAGGAAAGCGGCAAGGACTTGAACCGCACAGGCTATACCGCATTAAAAAATGCAATGCTCCGAAAAGGCGATACGCTTGTTGTAAAATCTCTTGACCGTCTTTCAAGAAACAAAGCAGACATTAAAAACGAACTGCAATTCTTTAAAGATAACGGCATCCGTTTAAAAGTTATCGACTTGCCAACAACAATGATGGAATTGCCAGTAGGTCAAGAATGGGTGTTTGAAATGGTAAACAACATCTTGATTGAGGTTTTGGGAACAATCGCAGAACAAGAGCGCGAGACAATCAAAAAAAGACAAGCTGAAGGTATCGAAGCGGCAAAGAAAAACGGCAAGCGTTTGGGGCGTCCCGCACTTGTTTTTCCGCAGAATTGGAAGCAAGTGTATGCTGACTGGCAAGAAGGTAAAATTACCGCCAAAACTGCAATGGAATTGACCGATACCAAGAGAACAAGTTTTTATAAGTTAGTGCAAATGACTGAAGGCAAATAAAAAAGACGGGAGGCGTTGACCTCTCGTCTTTGAGTTTTATATTAAAGTGTTCAATACATCTTTTGCATTGACCTTGACCACATCAAATAGTCTCCAATCTTCTACTTTTGGAATCTATGTATTAAGAAGCGGCTTGTATTGTCTGATGTATTCTCCTTCTTTGTTTCCAATTTCATCATCAATAGCATAATACCCCTAACTGCTTGCATAATAAAGAACATCAAAGTTAATTGAATGCCCTTTCCTTTGCGCCTCGGACAGTATGCGGTATTTCAATTCGCTTTCGCATTTTATACCGACATAGTGTTGCGCCACGCGTTTTAGCATATTCTGACTTTTGCCGATGTAAACAATCTATTCATCGACCTTTATACAGTAAATGCCTGCGTGCTCGTATTTTGGTGCAAGACCTTGTCTTTTCAAGTAATTATACATATTAACCTCGTAGCTCATTAGAATACAAACCCCTTTTCTTTTGGTTCTCTTTGCGGTCTTGGTATGACAATCTCTTTTACTTTTGGAACTTCTATGACTGCTTTCTGTTGGTTATTCTCTCCGTTATTTGTTTTATTATTTGTTATAATATTATCTATTTCTATACTACTGGGGTCAATTAAATTGTTGGCAGGCTCTTCTTCTTGAACGTTTCCCGTATTCTCAAAATCGCGAGCCGACAAATTATTTTTTAATTGAGCGCCACGCGCCTGAGGTACTTCGTAAAAATCAAAAGTATTGCTTCCAGTTTCGACCAAATAGCCTTTGTTAATTAGAATTTTTAACTGGTCGCGATAGGTGGAACGCGCCATCCCTATGGATAGGTTGACCGCTTCGGGCGAAAGCGCAAACGTATAGTTGTCTGCATTTGCCGCAAAATATAAGTAAAGAGAAAAGGCATATGGCTACAAATCTTTAATGGCATTTTGCCAATTCTCATTCTTGATACCTAAAAAATCATTTGTAATTTTTTGTCTGTGAACCCGAACCATTCTTTGGTTCGGATAACTTATTCTTGCCATAATTTTATCGTCCTTTCGTTGTATCTTTTAATGGTTTGAAAATCTTATCAAGTGATTGTTCGATAATTTCTTCAAACTGTTTTTCTATGCCGATGGTATAGAATATTCTTTTGCGCTCCTTTTGGAGAATCTCGTGCGGTTGCAGATTGTCTTTCTTATATTCTGCATATCTCTAAATTGCGGATTTCATTATAAAATCCTCCTTTCATTTTTACTTTCTATAATTATTATACAAAAATTTTTTATAAAAATCAAAGTGAGGCGAAGCGGTACTCGTTAAAAAAAGAGTTTGTTCTATGTGAACAAACTCTCATCCGTTAGCTGCTTCTGCTTTTGTTTCGTACTCGTCAATATTAGGTTCGGGTACAGGAAAAGCAGCAATATTCTTGGGTTCAAAATCGGGTAATTCTTTATACGTGGGGAACTGCGCGTTGAACCAATCGCAAACATACTTGTAGGGGCAAGCCAAGGGCGCAGACTTTGCTTTTATAGTCTCGAAGCGGCTTAAGAGCTCGTTAGCGTTTGCAAATGTGTTAATGTACTTTTCCATATTTTCATAGGTTAAACGCTTGTTGTAGCGCGGTTTTTTCTGTTCTCTGCCGGACTTAACAATTACGCTAAAATTGGGAAAATCACTTAATATGCTCTTGCGAATATTGTATTCTTCCGAGCCGTAAACGGAAGCCGCCGCGGCAAACTTAAAATTCATAATCAATGTGTTTGTTGTGAAATCAATCTTATATCCTGTCATTGTAATATCCTCCTATTATTTATTAACTGCATTATTGAACGGAACAACGTTTTCTTGTTCATTTGTCTTTTCTTCTTTGAAAATATCATGTGTTTCATAGCCTTTGAATGTTTCGTTGAACCAATCCAAAACATACTTATAGGGGTTCTTTTGGATTGCGGAAGCGGCTTTTACCTTTTCAAACGTTACAAGATATGCCGCACTATCTTTGCCGCAAGCTGTCTTAATGTACTTTTCCATATTATCGTATGTGCGGTTCCTGTTTGTTTTCTTGTCGGGATTCTTCTTAATGCTCTTGGTTCTCATTTCAGCGTTGGGGTATCTTGTAATGAACTGTTCCCACATTTCGTATTCAGCTGAACCAAAGATTCTTGCATTTTTCATAAATGCCTTTGTTACCTGACCTACTACTGTTCCGTTTGTGTTTCTAATTACTGTAATCTGATTTTTCATAATGAAAAACCTCCTTAAAAAAATTTTATTATTTAGAGTTTTGAGAGTTTGTTTATCTCTGTTCTCTATGGCTTTATTATAGCAGGCGCATAAGAAAAAGTTGTACCACAAATAGAACAAGTGAAAAATAATAAAAAACTTTTTTAGTATAAAACAGTACCAGAAACTTAATAAAAGTTGATGATTTGTTCTAATTAGAAGCGGCTTGAAAAAACTTGTTGACTTTTGGATAAGTTTGATCTAACATAATCTTATCAAGAATTAAGTGTGCAGTTTGGCTTTAAAATCAACGAGAGCATACGAAGAATGCCGATGAAATCGGGGTTTGCAAGGTGTCATCAATTTGCCTGAAAGGCAAATCACTTTTAATCAAGTTGTCGGGGGTTCGATTCCCCCGTGTCTCACCAACATAAAAGGCACTTGCAGTAGCAAGTGCCTTTTATGTTGGCAAGATGTGGGATATATCCCACACACTTAATAAAGTGCAATACCGACTGAGCGTGCGAAGGAGGGAGTAACGGAGTCCGACCGCGCCCGGTGGGCGATGCAGGGAGCACGCAAAGGCTGTGCCGCAACACAATGAAACAAGCCACATGCTGTGCGGCGCAGTTGAATTGATGTTGCAAACGTAAACGACCGTTTGGGTTCCGCTCTCCAAAACGGAATGGGATAAAAATCACTTGCAGTAGCAAGTGCCTTTTATGTTGGTAAGATGTGGGATACATCCCACACACTTAATATAGTGTAATACCGACTGAGCGTGCGAAGGAGGGAGAACTGCGTAGCGACCGCCTCCTGCGGAGGATGAAGGGAGCACGCAAAGGCTGTGCCGAGGTCGAAGTAGCCGAGCGAGATAGCGAGGATACGAGGGCACCTCAAACGTAAACGACCGTTTGGGTTCCGCTCTCCAAAACGGAATGGGATAAAAATCACTTGCAGTAGCAAGTGCCTTTTATGTTGGCAAGATGTGGGATATATCCCACACACTTAATAAAGTGCAATACCGACTGAGCGTTGCGAAGGAGGTAGTAACGGAGTCCGACCGCGCCCGGTGGGCGATGCAGGGAGGACGACGGGCTGTGCCGCAACACAATGAAACAAGCCGCATGCTGTGCGGCGCAGTTGAATTGATGTTGCAAACGTAAACGACCGTTTGGATTCCGCTCTCCAAAACGGAATGGGATAAAAATCACTTGCAGTAGCAAGTGCCTTTTATGTTGGCAAGATGTGGGATATATCCCACACACTTAATAAAGTGCAATACCGACTGAGCGTGCGAAGGAACATTTACTCCTGTTTGAAAAAAACACTTGATTAAAAGTCAAGTGGCTGTTGAGGTGAAAAACCTATGCAAAAAATTCTCATTATCGGCTCACCGGGGAGCGGTAAAAGCACCTTTGGACGCCGTCTTAGCAAAAAACTTAATATTCCTTTGGTACATCTCGATTCTCTTTTCTGGAAGGCCGGCTGGGTTGAAAGCGAGAGGGAAGAGTTTGACACACTTTTATTAAGTGAGCTTAAAAAGGATAAATGGATAATTGACGGCAACTATTCCCGCACTATGGAAATGCGCCTTAAATATGCCGACACTGTAATCTTCTTCGATTATAACCGTTTTTTGTGCCTGTGGCGCGTTATAAAGCGCGTTGTAACAAATTACGGGAAAGTACGCTTTGACATGCCAAAGGGCTGCCCTGAACGGTTTGATTGGGAATTTTTAAAGTATGTGTACAAGTTTAACGATAAACAAAGGGCAGATATTTATAAAAAATTATCGACAAATCCCCATACAAGGGTTATAATTATTAAGAACAGGAAAGATTTTAGAAGAATGGAAAAGGAAATATATGAAAAATCCGGACTTTGAATTTATATTTCATGCAGTAGTGTTTTTTTGTATAGTCGTAGCATTATTGTTGTATATTTGGATTGAATGGATATATCCGCTGAATGTGAAGAGGCGTATAAAAAAGCTGGAAAGGTATGAAACTGCGTCATTTGCTGAATACAAAACAAGTTTTATGGGATATTTGGGGACACTTGGACCATTGCTGCTGTGCGTAGTTCTTCTCATGGTGGGAATTGTGGGAGTTGCCCCCGAGAAACGTGTGAGCTGGGAATATGGTTTTTTAATAACGCTATCAGCTGTGGGGACAATGTGGTTCATATTTAAGCTGATTTACATATTGCCAAGACGATATTTTAAGTGGGAAAATAACGTTATATATTATCATACAGGATTGCGGGAAAAGGTTATTACAGAAATTAAGCATATATTTAGACACAGTCCCGGCAGGACTAATTATTTCTCTGTAGAAATTTGGGAAGATAAGAAGCCAAATATTTATGTAGATATTTTATCTTTACAACACCCGAAAAAGATTTATTCAATTTTAAAGGTTAAATCAAAAGCAGAGCATGAGTTTTATTAGTGAACTAAAATAAGGAGCTGACATTATGAAATATCGTTACGAAACACATTGCCACACAAAGCCCGTAAGCGCATGCGGTCATGCAACTGTACGTGAAACGTTGGAGTTTTACAAAAGCTTAGGCTATGATGGCGTTTTTATAACAAACCACTTTTTAGACGGTAACATCGGAATAGACTGGAACACACCCGTTACAGAAAAGCTTGACTTTTATTTTTCAGACTACGAGGAAGGCGTAAAAATAGCCGAGGAAATTGGCATTAAGGTTTTCCTTGGTGTTGAAATGAGCTATGGCGGCACCGACTTTCTTGTTTTCGGGCTGGATAAAAAATGGTGGTATGACCACATTGACATTCTGCAGGAAAGGAAAAGCCGACAGCTGCCATATTTCATGAGTGAGGGCGCTTTAGTGGTGCAGGCGCACCCCTTCCGTGAAGCAGGCTATATCGACCACATCCGCCTTTTTCCCCGTGGGGTAGAGGGTGTTGAGGTTATGAACGCCGACAGAACCGACTTTGAAAACCACATGGCAAACCTCTATGCCGAGGAATACGGCCATTTGAAAACAGCAGGCAGCGACAACCACTGGGCAAGCGGTGCAAAGCGCCTTGCAGGCTTGGAATGTGACGAAGCTGTTGACAGCGTAGAGGATTTTATAAAAAAGCTCCGCGACGGCAAAATGAGCATTTTTACAGTGGAAAGGTGAAGTTTTGAACCATGTTCAAAGTGAAGTTGTTTCTTACGAAACAGTGAAGTTTTACGTTTTACGTAAAGTGAAGTTAAGTTTGCACTATGCCGTAAGGCATAACTTCACTTGCAAAGCAAACTTCACTGCGAAAGCAACTTCACTTGCCTGAAAGGCAAACTTAATTGTATTAAAAAAATCAGGGTTGGGGAATTTATCCTAACCCTGATTTTTTTAATACAATGTATAAGTACCTTTAACCATAATAATTATGTCAGTATCGGCTTTAATGCCTCTGCCGTCTGAAAGGGGCACAATAAGGTTGTGGTTTGCAGGAACTGCAGAGCCGTGAGGCCAGTCGCCGCCCAGAGTTATGTCGCAAAGACCACCTTTTTCTGTTGCAATAACAGTTGCAGTACCCATTCTGAGAATAATTTCGCAGCCTGCATCACCGATAAGCATCTGATTAGCGCTTAAGTTAACTACAGTATAGGAAGACACCTTGTTTACATAGGGAATAAGATTTGTTTCAACATAGCTCTTGGAAATGAGCGGGTCTTCGGGCGAACCGGGTTCAGCTGCAGAAACCGCAATTGCCACTAAAAAGGTGAGCGCCAGTATGATTGTAAGGGTACGGTTTGTAATTGTTTTCATTGTTTTTCTCCTTTGTGTTAAATGAGGCCAAAGCTGATGGATAATGCATCGTTTACCTTTATCATCTGAACCTCATCCAGTTTGCCTATTTTCTCACGAAGTCGCTTTTTGTCGATGGTGCGGACCTGCTCAAGCAGTATGACACTGTCCTTATTAAGCCCGTACCGAGCCGCGTCGATCTCAATATGTGTGGGGAGCTTAGCCTTGTTAATGCGGCTGGTAATTGCCGCGGCTATTACAGTTGGACTGTATTTATTTCCCACATCGTTCTGGACAACAAGCACCGGGCGTGTTCCGCCTTGTTCACTGCCCACAACGGGACTGAGGTCGGCATAAAAAATGTCTCCTCGCTTTACGATCAAAACTATTCACATCCCATTAAAAACTGCTCGTAGGCATCTTGTGTAGCTTGATCGGAATTGAAACATTCATTGGCTATTGAAAGGTTAATATCTGCCATTTCAAGGTAGCCCTTTTTCAATTCGGTTTTGTTTTCAATTCTCCTTCTTTCCGCCAGATAAGCTTTAATAATGGACATAACCACTCTACCTGCGGACATATGTAAATCCGCAGACAGCGCATCAATATCATTTGCTATATCTTCGGGAAGTGTTATGGAGATTTTTTTAGGTTCCATGTGTCACCCTCCCTTTGGAAATATAGATACATATAGATTATATACCCAAAGAGAGGCTAAGTCAAATGTAACTTATCCCATAAATGGCATTAAAAGATGTGCCAAGGATTAACTCAAGTGCCTACAATGTAAGTTTTAACAGAACACCGTTAAATAATACACCTGAGAAAAAAATATCTCATTACATTATACTATATTATATTTCGTTTTACCTTGCTCGGTGCAAGCATAAAAAGCTCGTGAAGAAAAGCTTCATCGGGCGAGAACAGAACCGATGCCTGCTTGCCCTCTTCGTTAAAAACAACAGAGCATACGTTTTCTCCCTCGGAATAGTCCAGCTTAACCCCAAAAAGAGGCTGACCCGTATATTTTTCGCAAACTACCAGATGGGCAATGTCGCAGGCAAAAAGCTCCTTTCGTGATGCCTTGTTTTTAATTAAAGCAACAGAAAATGTATCCCCTTCAAGGTTGTATTCATATTCGGTAAAAATAGCCGAGGGTGCAATAACTGCCCCTGTAATGATGCATGCGGCACAAACTGCAAAGGCAAAAATGGCAGAAATGCCAAGTAAAAGCAAAAGCGCAATCAGCCCAATGCCAAACAGCGCAAAGGAGGGGAGAAGTGACTTCATTTTAAATTTACGTTTTATAATACAGCTTTTCATAAAATCAATACCTTTCGTAAAAATTAAAGAGGCTGCGCTTGTCGCAACAGCCTCTTTATAGGTTCTATATCATACTCCCGGAGGAAGTGCGTAGGGGTCAACGACAGGTGCGCTGACAGAAGGTGTGTTATCAGTAACGGGAGGATTTACCACAGGATTGTTAGCAACAGGCGGTGCCAGTGTTGTGGAACCGGGGTTGTTAGCGATAGTGTTGTCGATGGTTGGATTGCTATCAATAATGCCGTCACCGTCTGCATCTATTCCTTCGCCCTCGGGTTCGTACTTAACCTTAAGTTCGCTGCCGCCGGGCTCTGTTTCTGAGTGAATGTCACAACGAGCCTTAGGTGCCTGATCCTTTGTGTAATCGCCAAATGCAAAGTTTTCACAAGCAGAGTTTATAAGAAGACCGCTGTCTGCACACACAAGATAATGGCGTGTGGTGTCGAGCTTGTTAAAGTCTCTGTATTCAAGGTCCGCATGAACTTTTTCCATTACGCCCTTCCACACTCTTGCAGAGGGGTTACCGGAAATGCCTCTCAATGAAGCAGGAATGTCGTAGCCGTACCATACTGCACCTACATAGTAGGGAGTATAGCCTACAAACCAACGGTCGTGGTTGTTACTTGTTGTACCTGTTTTACCTGCCGCAGGCATTTTGGAAAGTCGTGCCGATGTACCCGTACCGCCTGTAACAACACCACGGAGCATCTGTGTCATTGTAACAGCAGTTGTTTCGCTTATTGCAGGCTGAGGATCGGGTGTGCGGTCAAGAACTATGTTGCCCTTAGAGTCTAATACCTTCGTGTAGAAGGAGGGGCGGTAGTAGTAGCCCTTCGAAACAAAAGGCACATACGCCGCTGCCATTTCAAGAACGCTTACACCGTCTGTAAGACCACCCAGACCAATTGCCGCATAAGCCTTATCGGTGAAGGTTCTTCCGCTTTCTGTTTCTCTGAAATCAACCAACGAGGAAATGTGATAGTTCTTTGTAAGGAAGTTGAAGGAACGTGTAAGACCCAGATTCTGCAGAATTCTTACCGCAGGAACGTTTCTTGAGCCTGCAAGCGCTGCAGCAACGGTAATGTTGCCACGGAATCCGCGGTCATCGTTTCTGGGTGCCCAGCTGCCAATCTTAAGGGGAGCATCGGTAACAATTGTGTTGGGAACAACATTGCCGTATTCAACCGAGGGTGCATAAATTGCAATAGGCTTAATGGATGAACCGGGCTGACGAAGTGACTGTGTTGCACGGTTAAGTGTTCTGGAGGAGTCCTTGGGACCTCTGCCGCCAACAACGCCCGATACATAGCCTGTTGTGGGGTCAATAATTACCATCGCAGACTGCACGGGAACTTCGCGGTTGGTTTTAGGGAAGTTAGAATCGTCAAGATAGTACTCGTCCATTATTGCCTGAATGTCCATATCCATAGCGGCATAAATCTTAAGACCGCCTGAGTAGAGCATTTTTTCAGCAACGGCTTTTGTTACGCCCTTTTCAGCTACAAGGTCGTTAAGAAGCTGTTCTATAAGAGCATCGGAGTAGTAGGTTGTGGTTGAAATGTAAGCGTCTGTTTCGCTGGCATCAACCGTAACAACCATTTCCGCCTTTGCTGCATCGCGTTCTGCTTCGGTTATATATCCCAATTCGCACATTTTATTAAGAATTACGTTGCGGCGACCTTTGTTATTTTCGGGATTACGCTTGGGGTCGTACTTGGTGGGGAACTGGGTGATACCTGCAATTGTTGCACATTCAGCAAGCGACAGCTCGTCAAGGTTTTTATTAAAGTAAATCTTAGCGGCACTCTTAACACCGTTACACTGCTGAGAAAGGTAAATTGTGTTAAGGTACAATTCCAGAATTTCATCCTTTGTAAGGTCCTGCTCAAGAACATAGGCACGATAAATTTCCTGAATTTTTCTGTCGATGGAATAGTCGTCGTCGCCTGTTATGTTTTTAATGAGCTGCTGTGTAATTGTACTACCGCCATAGGAAGAGTCACCGCTGCCGGATATTTTCTTCTGAATGTAGGACATAGCAGCACCGAAGGTACGCTTCATGTCAAAACCATTATGTTTTTCAAAACGTTCATCTTCGATGGCAATGAACGCCTGCTGAAGCCTTTCCGGAATTTCTTCAAGGTCAGCCCATACGCGGTTTTCTTCATCGTAAAGAACCTCGAGCTGGTGAGCATTACCTTCATCATCTACTGTGTAGATAAAGCTGGTAAGATTAAGGCTCAACGTTTCCCTTATGTTTTCAACTGCGGAAAGGTCAGTGTTACCTATAACGCCTGCAAGAGCGCCCACAACAACACCGCCTGCAGCTGCTATCGCAAACAGAATGAGAGCAAACAGCGAAACAAAAAAGATTTTTAAAGCCTTGAGAAACTTATTAGATTTGTTTTGACTCAAAGTTAATCAGTCCTTTCAAGAACATAGTTTGCCAATTATATAACTATGATTATTATAACTGAAAAGAATTAAAAAAGTATTACAAAATGAAAAAATATGAATATTTTAATAAAAAAAGGGAAAGATAGCACCAAAAAGAGTGAAAGAGGCCTGTTTTTTATGAGAAATGTACGTTGGTTTTTACGGTTTTTTTGCATTTGCATAGTGGCATTTGCCGCAGGAATTGTAACAGGTTTTATAAAAAACGAGGTAAATAATAAACCGGAGATTGTTACCGAGCCCATTTTTGAAAATGCGCAGGCTGTCATTGTGGAGGAAGAAACCTTGGAGTATAAGGAGAGCGAATTTTTGCACTATCTGGTGCAAAGCAATGGCAATTTGGTTTTACTTGAAAAGGTTTTTACCGACGGAAAGCGAGAATTGGTGGAAAGCTATACTGTTAACACAAGCGTTCTGCCAAAGGCAGACATAACCCTTTTAGAGGAGGGCATGAGCTTTGCCGAAAAAGAGGAAGCACTTTTAATGATTGAAAACTTTGTAAGCTAAAAGTGCGTGTCGAAAAGTCGACACGCGACAAAAAATCTTGCTTGTGGCAATCTTTTTTGTCAATACTTTTTGAGGAACAAAGTGACGATTTTGCGTGCAAGGGGCTTGAGATTATCCGTTTGCGGTGCCCGACAACAACGTCTTTCAGCCGGTGTTTGTCGACCGCGGCACAACTCTACACTCTCGCTTCATCGTCCACAGGACGCGCTCGAGCTCGATTCCCTAAAATCGGCACTTTTGGAGTGGCAATGCGATTGCCCCTCCTATTTTATGCGGAAAACCTTCTTTTCCGCACCTTTCGCTATTGTGCAAAAAACAGGTTTATCTACAGTATAAAAGCCGCATCAATCCGATGCGGCTTTTAGCTTAATCAAGTACCTTTTTATAGCCTCCGCTGCCATTGGAAAGGCAGCGGCTCACCCGTGAAATGGTGGCTGTGGATGCGCCTGTTTCTTCCGAAATGCTGTTGAAGGACTTACCTTCGTTAAGCATAGCTGCAACCTGAAGCCTTTGTGCCATTGCGTGCAACTCCTTTACAGAGCAGATGTCTTCAAAAAAGGCTCTGCAGTCCTCCTTTGTTGAAAGGCGTGAAATTGCCTCATACAATACGCCCATTTCGTCGGTATAGGTTTGTTTTGTATCTGTTTTCATACTGCACCTCTTAAGAGAGCTTTTGTAAAAATGCCTGTGTTCTGGGGTTTTTGGGGTTTCTCAAAACCTCATCGGGTGTGCCTTCCTCGGCAATAACGCCCTTATCCATAAAAATAACCTTGTCGGAAACTGAATATGCAAAGTCAATTTCGTGGGTTACAATAATCATTGTAATGTGCTCCTGTGCCAGCTGGCGGATAACCTTTAAAATTTCGCCTGTCAATTCCGGGTCAAGAGCGCTTGTGGGCTCGTCGAAGAAAAGCACTCTGGGCTTTAGTGCCAGGGCTCTTGCGATGGAAACTCTCTGCTTCTGCCCGCCTGAGAGCTGACAGGGGTAGCTTGAAAGCTTTTCGCTAAGACCAACGCTTTTTAAAATTGCCTTTGCGTTTTCTTCAATTTCATGAAGGATTTCCTTTTTGTTTTCCTTATAGTCTGCTCGCTCCTTTGCCAGAAGGCGGGGAGCAAGGGTTACGTTTTCAAGCACGCTGTACTGGGGGAACAAATTAAAGTCCTGGAAAACAAGCCCTAAGGAAAGCTGCTTTTCTCTTAGTTCCTTCTGGGTGTATTTAACTCTGGAATCTGCATCGATAAAAAGGTTGCCGTCAAGAAAAACCTTGCCGCCGTTGGCATTTTCCAGAAGGTTAATACAGCGAAGAAGAGTTGTTTTACCGCTGCCCGAGGAGCCTATAACAGAAACAACCTGACCTTCCTCCATTGAAAAGTTAATGTCCATAAGAACCTTTGTTTTGCCAAAGTGCGTGGAAAGGTTTTTAACCTCAAGTATTTTATTATTACTCATTCAAAACCCCTCCTTAGCTGAAATAATTAAGCTTCTTTTCAATTTTGCCGAAAAGAACAGTAAGCACACCGCAGAATACAAGATAGAATATTGCAGTGTAGAACAGCGGCCACAAAAGACCCTTGCTTACAAACTTCTGACCTGCCCAGATAACCTCGTAGAGCATAATTGTTCTTGCAAGGGAGGTGTCCTTTACCAATGTAATTATTTCGTTGCTCATGGGAGGCACAATGTGCTTTACAACCTGCAACAGCACAATGCGGAAGAACACCTGACTCTTTTTAAGGCCAAGCACCTGACCTGCCTCGTACTGTCCCTTGGGAACAGACTCAATGCCGCCACGGTAAATTTCGGAAAAATAGCAGGCATAGTTAATTACAAAGGTAATTATAACAGCAGGGAAGTTCGAAAGCCCTTTAATGCCAAAAAGAATGGACGGACCGTAGTACACAACCAGCAGCTGAAGCATGAGGGGAGTGCCGCGGATTATCCATACAAATATACGTGTTAAAAAGCTTATGGGTTTAAAATTGGCAACAAACGCAAAAAAAGAGCTAAATGCATTTTTCTTAGCCTTGTCGCCCGAATGAAAAATTTCAATAAATTTGAAGGGTGCCCATTTCGACATGGAGCCGAATGTGATTATAAGCCCCAAAGGCAGGGCAAACAAAAGGGTGAGGGCAAAAATCTGCAGTGTAACACCGAAGCCTTCTGCAAGCTTAGCAGTTACAACCATCAAATCCTTTAACGTAATAGCCATCGTAATACCTCATTCAAACGCATAAATTGAGGCTGCATTGAGCAGCCCCAATTTTATGTACAAATCAGTTTAAATTATTTAACAAGTGCAAGTGTGTACTTTTCAGCAAGAGCATCGAGTGTGCCGTCTGCCATAAGCTCAGCCATAATTGTGTTGAATTCGTCAACAAGGGGAGAGCCCTTCTTGAATGCTACGCCGTATTCTTCGCTTGTAAGCTCCATTGCAATTGCAAGAGAATCGAAGTCTGTGCCTTCCTTAAGCATGGACTGTGCCATTGTAATGTCGATTACACAAGCGTCAGCCTTGCCTGCAACAACCTGAAGAAGAGCTGTTGTCTGAACGTCAACCTCTACAAGGTTGCATTCAACGCCAGAATCTGTAACTGCGGAAGCACCGGCACTGCCCATTTCAGCAGCAACTGTAAGACCACTAAGAGCATCAGCGGAAGTAAGCTCAGCAGCCTTTTCAGCTGTTGTAACAACAACCTGAGCGTTCTTTACATAGGGGTTGGAAACAGAAGCGTTAGCCTTAGCTTCGTCTGTAATTGTCATACCGTTCCATACGCAGTCAAATTCGCCTGCTTCAAGAGCAATGAACTTTGTGCCCCAGTCGATTTCGATAAATTCAACACCGTCAAAGCCTGCCTTGTCAGCAAAAGCCTTGGCAAATTCTGTGTCGAAGCCTGTGAGCTCGCCGTTTTCGTCTTCATAGTTCATGGGTTCATAAATTGTCATACCAACAACTAATGTACCGCGGGATTCTTCAGTTGCATCTGTGGGAGCAACAACGTCTTCTGTATTGCCGCCGCAAGCTGCAAGAGCAAATACAAGGCATAAAGCCAATACAAGTGATAAAAGTTTTTTCATGGTAAAATACCTCCGTAAAATAATGTTTTTTAGCCTTTTTTCTAAAAACTATGTTGCTATTGTAGCACTTTAGTGCACTAAAGTCAACCCCTTTTTTGAAAAAATTGTAAGAATATTTAAAAACACAAAAAAACGCCCGAAAACAGGGCGTTTCTTATGCGCTTTATTCGTATTTTTCAAGGTTTTCAAATGCCTTTACAGCATCCTTTTCGTTTATTTCCTCGCAAATAAAGGGAACATCAAGCCCAAGAGCCTTCAATCTCTCAAAAATGAGGCTGTAATTAAGCATGCCTTCACCGGGAATTGCCGACTTGACCCTTCCGTTTTCAATAACAAAATCCTTTGCGTGGATAATTGCAATCTTGTCACCCAAAAGGTCAAACATGGTGTTTATCATTTCGTTCTGCTTTTGGTAGTTATTTATTGTAATGTAGTTGCAGGGGTCAAAAATGACCTTTACATTGTCGCTTCCAATGTCGTTAACCAGCTTTGCAAGCTTTTCTGGCTTGTTTATAACATGGAAATGAACGCCCTCAATGCCTATTGTAACACCATACTTTTCTGCCTCACAAGCAAGTTCCTTCATGCTTTTAAGAAGGGTGGCATAGGCTTCTTCACTGTCATTTTCGCCATCACGGTAGCTGCAGGTTTCGGTGCCCACCAAAATGGGGTTAAGAACGGTTGCATAGCGTATTTTTTCTTTAAACCTTGCCAGGTCGTAGCTTAATGCATCGCTGTCGCTGTTTGATGGGTTAATGTAGCTGCCCAGCACCGCAACCTTTGTGCCGTCAAGCATTTCTTTAATCTCGCTTGCATATTCTTCCGAAAACTTGCCGAACTCAAAGCCCTCAACACTTCTTTCACATACAAGCTGAATGTAGGGGAGGTCAACCTCTTTGCACCTTTCACATATGGCAACCAAACCTTTTCTTTCAACGTCATGACCACGTATACCTTTTTTCATAAAAATCACCTCAATAAAGCGATTTTATCATACAAAATAGGGAAGTGCAAGGGTAATGTAAAAAAGCATTTTAAATGCTTCAACCCCCTCTTCCGTTTGCGGTACCCTGTATCAACTTCGCTAATCCGCTCGTTGATGACAGACCGCGGCACAGCTCTGCGCATTCGCTCAATCATCCACTGGATGCGCTCATGCTCGATTCCCCCAATCTTGGGGGACGAAAAGGTAAGCTTTTATTTCATAAGCAAATATGCGCACATTCTGCGCGCAATTTCCTATATGATAAAAACAGCGTGGAGAATTACTCCACGCTGAACTAATTAAGCTGTAAAATTTGAGGCGACGTCAAAGCTGTCAACACAACAGAACTGTAGCCTTGGGTTCCGGTATTCACACTAACCGTCCCCTTGTGCTGTTTATGTCACCATACTTTTTCATGAACAGTGCCGTTTGTATTAATTCGATACAACTTGTCATCTATATTGTAAAAATAAACCCAATCATCTATAATGTTAATTCCGTTTCGAGCAACCTTTATATTAGAAAGTTTTTGTTCTAAAGTTCCGTCCGTTTTAATTTTGTATAGATTAGAATCTTTTTCTTTAACAAAATATATCCAATCATCTTGAATATTAAAATTACTGCACTGGTCATAAGTTATTTGAGAATACTGTAGGGAATCAATATCTATTTTAGCAATACCATAACCTTTTAGATGGCCGGAAATAAAATACATATCATTGTCAACAAACAAAACATTGTTTTTAGAAAGTTGCTTTAAATCCTCATCGAAATCAATACTTTTGATAACATCTCCATCTAATGACAAAAGTAAAATGTTATTAGATTCTGTATAGATTATGTTATCAATAATATTAAATTCATCTACGGCAAAAGTTGTAAGTTGAGTAATTTCCGTTCCGTCATATTTTGCCTTGTACAAGCAATTTGTAGGGAAACTTTCGCAATTTGTATAGTAAATCCAACCATCATATGCGATTAGTCTATGTGTGGTTATGCCTTTTATTTTAGACATCGTATTAGTTTTTAAATCTCGACAATAAAGCGAGGGGGGAGAAAAACCACCCCAACCTTCGTATCGAATAATGAACATTAAATCCCCAACCACATTAAGATTGATACCGCTTTTGATTCCTAAAGTTGCTTGTTTCTTACTGCTTTCATTAAAAGCATATGAGTGGAAAAATTCTTGACAATATATCCATTCACCTTGCTTTGACACAAAAGCATTGTTTGCAATATTTCCGTTTGTATTGCCTGCAACATTCTCTTGTGCCAAATCTATGCTGTTGATAATATGTTTATTTTTAATGCTAATGTAAAAACAAACAACAATTAGAACAGCAATAAATAGACATATAATAAATAGAAATATTCGGCGATAATCTTTCTTCATTCATTTGCCTCCTGTTACAATTAGTAGTTAGAATTGCCAAAGATTTTAACAAGACTTTCGTGCAGAGCTACGGGTATAATTTCTGTTATTGAGGGATATTCCCACATTTTTTGAACTTCTCCCCAAAACCCTTCGTATTTTGAGAAATCTCCGTCGTATAGAATTTCCATTGATTTCGTTGCACATGAGCTACCAACTGCAAGATAGATTTCATCATCCCAGTCGAATTTGCCGTTGTTTTTTTCTACATCGTTTTGAGCATGTTCGATAGATTCTGTAAAGTCACCTTCAATATAGACACTTTTATCATAATTATTAAACGAATTTTCATCATGTACACCAGAGGCAACCAGCCATTTATTAAGATCATCAATATTATCAAGAGGATATATTACGGTTCCATCGCTCATAGTATATGAATCTGGTACTTCTACTAAAATCACAGTTGCAGTCCAAATCGGCATTCCGCTTTGACTTGGACCAAAATAGTAATAACTCCATTTTCCAGTGCTCTCATCTTCTAACAAAAGAGATGTGTGCCCCAGCCCACCAACTGCAGTAGATGCAGTTATTACTCGTGCATCTAACCCACTCGGGTCAACAAACGCAATGGGGTTATTACTACAATACACATACCAGTTCGTTCCGTCCTTGATGGGGTCAACGGAAATGAAGCGACCTATTGAGGGGTCATAATAACGTGCACGAAGGTAAATGTCGCCTGTTTCGTTGTCGAGATATTCACCTGCATAGCGGAACGGGTTTGTATCGGTTGACCTTTCTCCCTGCCATATTTCACCAAAGGGAGAATAGTAATAATTCTGCACAATGGGATATTTAACACTGGCGGTGTTTAAGTCCATAAAGTCAAACTCACCATCGCAGTTCAAATCCATCTCGGGGAATGGTGCAGCAGAGCCGTAGAAGGGTGAAAGATACAAATCAACACTGTCGATTGCCATGGTGTGAACAACGTTGCCTCTGCCGTCATAGGCGTAAAATTCGTGATAGCCGTTGACGGGAACAACAGTTTCAACATAATCGTCGAGGGTTTCGTCATAATAAGAGTCAATAAATGCATTGTAGGTGTATGCATCGCCCTTTACAGTACGGGAAACACGGTTAACACCGTAGAAATAGTCTGTTGACTTGTCAGGTGTTTCCTCGCGGACAATGTTGTCGCCAGCCCAGATGAAGGAAGTGGTTACACCGTTTGCTGTTTTGCTTGTTCTTAAAGAAGAAGCATTGTAGGTGTAGGTATATGTTCCGCTTTGGGTTGTAACGGATGCAACCTCGTTACGTGGTGTGTAGGTATACTGATAAGTAACCGAGTCGTTAAGCTTGGCAATGGTGTTGCCGTTTGCATCGTAGCGGTACTCGGTAACGTTGCCTGCTGTGTTTTCGCTTGTTAAGCGGTGATTTGTGTAGGTATAAATAGTTGCTGTGGAAACGTTTTCGGCATCTGTTACGGTCTGGCTTGTGCGGTCACCACGATTGTTGTAGTTGTAGCCCCATGTGCGGACACGCGCGCCGTTGTTGGTTGTGTTTGCAATTGTAAGGCGGTTGGCAGCATCGTAGCCATAGATGGTGTCGTAGGTGGTGCTGCCGCGTGTGTCGGACACGGTTTTCACATTGCCGTCGGGGTAGTAGGAATACACAAAGGATGAAAACTCGCGTATATCATTGTAGCCTTCTTCGTATGTGGGGTCATTGACAAGGCGACGGCTATGGGTAGTGGATTTCATTAAATTACCGGGAGTGTATTCATACTCGGTAATAAGTCCGCTCTTTTCCTCGGTTGTGGGGAAGCCGTTTTCGTTATACTCATACACTACAGTGTCAACACCATCGGAGGCAGAGGTCATATTGCCAAGGATGTTATACTCGTATGTATTGGTTTGCAGTGTGGTAGTGCCCTTTTTAAGGAGCATGGTTTCAACCTGCCCTGCAGTATTATATGTACGGAGTATGGAATTATCCCCTGTAACCTCTGATATGTTACGACCAAAGTTGTCGTATGCATAGGTTGTGGCAACATTGTTACGGCTTGCCAATGTAATGTAATTGAAGGAATTGTATTCATATTCAATCACGTCGCCTGCTACAACAGATTCTAAAAGATTGCTTCTTGAATCGTAGGTGTTATACGTAACCTGGCCCTTGGGGTCGGTTGTTGTAAGTGTGTTGCCTGCAAGGTCGTAGGTGTAGGAGGTTGTGCCGTTAAAGGTTGTTTCGGATATAAGGTTGCCGAAGTTGTCGTATGCAAAATCAGTAACATTATAGGTTGAATTAAGGGGCGTAAGCTCAGAAATGTCAGTTGTTGAGCTCTCTAAGCCTGACACCGTTTTTACGAGCTGATTGCCGTCGTATTGGTTAACTGTGTAGGTTGAACCGTTAAAGGACGATACAAGGCGGTTGCGGTTGTCATAAGAATAAGTGTATGCAACATCGCCTGCTGCCGCTGAAACAACTGTTTTGACAGTATTGCCGTTAGCGTTGTAATAATAGCTTGAAAGGCCTGTTACATCAGTATCAACAGGGGCTGACTTGGTGAGCATACGACCGATGGAGTCATAAGTATAGGTTGTGGTGTTACCCATGTAGTCTGTTGTTGAAAGCTGTCTGCCTAATACGTCGTAAGTGTTGGTAATGTAATTTTCATCGGCATTATATGCCTTAATTACCTGGTTATTATAATTATACTCGTATTTCTGCGAATAGTCAACATCATAATCTGCATAGGCAGCTTCGTCCTTGTATTCAAGCACGTTGCCAAGGGCATCGTAGGTATAGGTAGCAATATACTCATTATCTCCGTCGGTTGTGATTTGCTTGCACAATCTTCCTTGGCGGTCGAGGTATTGCTTCACCGTGGGAGGAGTGATGCCGTCCTTTGGTGTTGATTCTACGGTGACAGAAGTGAATTGATAATAAGAGCCACTATTGTAGTTGTCGTGTGCCCATGAAGGACTTGATGTGTTAAGGGTTGTGAGTCTGTCGACTGTATTGTAAGTGTAGGTTTGCTTTGACAATTCTGTTCCGTTTTCGTCGAAAGCTGCGACCTCGGAAACATTGTCAAGGGCACCATAGGTGTAATGGGTTTCAATCCATTTTGTGGGTAATTTGCGAGTGTTATAACCGGTGTATTGTACCATTACAGAAGGACGGCAAAGTGCATCGTATTCGTATTCAGCTACAACAATCCAACGAGGATTTGTTGTGGTGGCTACGTTTTTGTATGTTGCAAGCACGTTGCCGAATGCATCGTAAAGTGTTTTCTTCATTATGCCGTTTTCATCTGTCACAATGGTTGTACGATTCAATGTGTCATAGGCATAAGTGACGGTTGTATCGTCGGGATTAATTACTTTTATAAGGCGACCTAAAAGGTCGTATTCGTAAGCTGTTTCGTTGCCGTTTCCGTCTGTTGATGAAATGAGCCTGCCGTAACGGTCGATTGTAGTTGATGTAGTAATATTGGCGACGGAATTGTTTTCAGCATCTTTTATGTTGTTTGCAATGGCAGTTGTTGTTATACTGCCGTTTGCAGAGTAAGTATAGGTATAGGTTGTAACCTGATTAATGCCGTCGGGGTCAACAGTACTGCTTGAAAGTGTTCCGTCGGGATTGTAGGTGTATTCAACAGTATACTTGTCGGTATAATTGTCGCCACCATCTGTTGATTCGGACACGGTCATTGAATCAATTGTTCTGCCGGTATAAAAATCATCGCCTTCTTCTGAAAGAGTATATGTAGTTTTTACAAAAACATCTTCGGTTTGGTTGTAAATTTCGCTTTCCACAAAACTGCTGTCATCAAAATACGATATGGTTTTTTCGTAGTCGTCGTGTGCAATACGGCTGGGGCGGTTAAGAGAATACCTTGTGTATATATTTCTTCCTCCGTCAATGCGTGAACCGTTATCGAAAAACTGTTCTGTGCGAATACGCTTTCGGTTTAAATAATGATATTCTTCACTATACTCTTCGTCTTCGAAGGCTATTGTCATATCAGATACGCGATATTCTCCGTTGTAGGTATATGTTTGTCCGTCGGCGGTTCTTGTTGCAATTGAATAGTTTCCGGGGGAGTACGTGTAGGTGAAATGATTGAATGTATCGTTGTTGTCAAGGTCATACCGCTCTGAAACGGAATATGTTTCCTTCTTTGTGGAGTTTTTTATGTTGCGAGACCTCGAATAATTGTAGGTAGATACTAATCCGTTGGGATGAGTAACTTGTTTAACAATTTCGCACTCAATAGGAACGTGGTGAGTGTAATCTCCCATGGTGTACCATGCCTGATGATATTTTGAATATTTAAAGCTTTTTGTATATTCGGTCGTTGCGTTTTCATATCTGATGATACTGCTTGTGCAATCGTCGTCAAAGGCAAATACGTTTGTTGTGTCTTCAACACTGTTTGTACGGGTATTTTTAAATTTAGCGTGTAAAGTGGGAGTTGCGGTTGAGTTTTCTGCCACGTATATTGACACATCGTTGTTGCTGTATGTGAATGTTATTTTACGTCCCAAGGTGTCGGTAATGTCTAAAATGCGACCCTTTAAACCACTCATTTCTTCAAAGGTGTATTTTATCATATTGCCGAAACGGTCCTCTGCTGCGCATAAAAAGCCTTCCTGTGTAAAAAACATGGTGCGACCTGAGCTGTCAGTGATCGAGCAACGGTATGTTATGCCTCTTTGCTCGTCAACAATATCTTCGCCTGTATAATAGCCTGTGTATTCACCGGGGCAGTCTGCAAAAGTTACAGACAAATTAGATATTGCATCATTTGACTTCTTTTTACGGTACTTTATTGTAAGCTCACAATATTCTCCGTCCAAGTCTACAAAAGCACATGTTTGCTTATAATAATTGTAGGTGCTGTCATAATCATAGCGCGTGGGATAGATTACATCCGTTATAACAGGAAGATTCCACTTCCATATGTCGGAGAAGTTAAGCCTTTCCGTGTTGGAATCCATTTGTGTTAATATGGTATTTTCTTCCCAGCCAATAACAACCGGAGCCATGTCTGTATCTCTGGTCAAAAGAATATTGTTTTCAATTGTGTTCAAGTTGGAAAGCCAATGAAATTCTATATCGAAATCATCGGTGATTGCTGCCGTGGGTATAGATTTTACATAAAATGAATTTAGCCCGACGGACGATAATTCTTCCTCGTAATATGGTGCAATTAATATGTATTTTGTAGTGTCATTGTCGTCATAGGAGTAGTAATAAGCATATTTAAAAAACTCGCCAAGATATCTTGTGCTGCCTGTGTATAAGCCAATGCCTATTTCGTTACTGTTATATGTAGCAGAAAGATTAACGTCAAATCCATTTTTGCCGGGCAAATGAAGAATGTTTTCCGAAAGCAAAAGCGAACCATCGGTAGGAGCAATGTATTCTTCAGGGAAATTTTCTTTGCTGTAAGGGCTGTTGTAGCCTACAGGGTCGCTGTTCTGTATGAGTTCAGCCACCTGCGCGGAGGATAATGCCGCTGATGTTGACTCTGCCGAAGCCGGAAGTGAAATTAAAAAAATAAGTAATACAATGAGGGCAATCAAATAAAGGCATTTTTTCATTTTTTAAGCACCTCTTTTTCTGTAAGTGCATCGATGGTTTTTGCTGTACAATCAGGTTGTTTAAGTGCATTAAAAATATCTAATTCACTATAACCGCTGTCAAGAAGTTCTGTTATTTTTTCTTCTGTAATGCCATCCTTTTCAGCTTCTTTTACCATTGCGTTAAAGTTGGGGCTCTTTTTTCCCTTCCAATAGCCTTTTTCTTTAAGGATGGAATTTACTTTTTTTGCATTTTGTTCAAAATAAGTATTTGAATTATCTGTGAGAAGTATGGTATTAACTGCGGTAGCTTCTTTTACATTTGATTCAGCAGTCACTTCTTTTGAAATGGAAATTTCTATTTTTTCAAGGTTTATGCCCGAAAGGCGTGCATCAAGAATTTCCTGTATTGTCATAACAGCTTTACGGCTCAAAAGATTTGCCTGCATTATGTCGTCAACTGACAAGCCTTTTTCTAAATAGGCAACCACATCGTCCTCGGTGAGAACACCACATTTGTTATTTGTGATTTTGTTAAATGCATTTTCAAATACAACATCGCGGTTTGTTATTGGTTCTCCATTATAAACCATGTCGTAAATTTGCTTTACGATGGATATGGGCTCATTGGTTGTGAGATAAAACTGATATATGTCCATTGTTGTCTGTGGATCACAGCCTGATAATATCATTTGTTCGATAAAGGAAAAGGAATCCTCCGTGGGACAATATCGACCTAAAAAGAGGGCAGTTTTATGGAAAGAGTGAAACGCCTCTTCGGTATCATAGCCCATGTAATTTGCCAAACGGTCAAAGGACGGGGCAAATTCATCTGCAGGTTTTACAATAGGCTCTAAAGTGAGTGAGCCGCTTGCCATTGCGACAGTTGCAATAGTAAGCAACGTTACCATAGCAATAACCACCATAAGTTTATTTTTCATGTTTTTCCTCCTGTGTAACAATTTTTGTGTGCGAATATAGCTTTCGGTGTAGCATTTATTAAAATGGTTTTTCCCGAAAGCTATATTCCGCCATTGTGGAATTACTTGTATTCCACAATGTTGCTTGTGTCGTAAAAGGCTTCAACTTGATTTCCATCGGCATCGTAAGCGATGTATACGTTCATCAAGCGGTAGTCGTAACCCTTTTCAACCTGGTAAGTTTCGTCGAATGTTACATTGGTTGAGTCTGTGCCGTTCCAGGACTGTACGGTTCTCCACATGGAGCCCTTTTGTTGCAGTTGCATTACAAGGCGCACGGTGTAGCCTGCTCTGACGCTTACAGAACCATAACAGCTTGCTATGCCTGATGAACTGATGTCGAACGAATAACTTGTTCTCGTAATTGCAACGTTATAAGGCGTAGCTTCTGATGACTGGTAATCAAATTGTTCAGTTGCCATTGCAGAGATACATGAAGAACATGAAATCATACATAATGTAGCTATAAGTGCAATTACCCTTTTAATTTTTAACATAAAAACACCTCCTTTCAATCGTGTCTGTATATATAACGATTGAAAGGAGGTGAAGTGGACAAGATTTTTCAATTTTTTTTCAAATTTTTTGAAATTTTTTCAATTTCTTCCTTTGTAAGGTTGCCGCAAACGTGATAAGAATATTCGTTGTCGTTCCATATTATCTGGTTGAGGTCATCCTTAAATATGCCTACAGCGTCGTAGCCCTGAATAGTGAGCTGTTCAATCGAGGCATTTTCAGTGTCGGTATTAAACTGCAAATCTAAATCACTTATCGTTATTTGTAAGAACAAATCTTCCTTAAAAAAATTAAGAAAAAATTCTTTACTTGAGACAACCTTCTTTTGAAGCTCAAAGCCTTGGGGAAGGTAGGATAGGGTTACATCTTCATCGGTGTAGCTTCCATGGGCAGAGTCTGTAAAAAGCACATCACTGTTGGGGGCATTTTCGTTGTAAATAAGCTTTATAAATTTTGTGCGCCAGGCTTTTACGCTGCATATTGAAACGCTTGCCAGCATAAGTGCAACAAGGCACACACATGCCGCGCGCTTGGCATAGGTTATGAAATTGCTTTTTAAACGGGCTTTGTTTGCTTCTTTAAAAAGCTGTTGCATTTTTTCTTCATGCTCTTTGGAAAAGCTTGCTTCGGACGCACCTGATTGGCAATCGCAGTCTTTTTCGGCAATGGCGGTAAGTGCTTCGTCAATAATTAAATCAAGGGCATTTTCAAAAGCGTTATTCTTATCCATCACTGTACATCCTCCTTTGCAAGCTGTTTTTTTATTTCGATTTTTGCACGTTGCAAGCGTTTGGTCACAGCTTCTGCGGATATGCCGAAAAAGCTTGCAATGTCGGCTCTGCTCATGTCATACACCCGGCTTAAAATAAGAGTGTCGCGGTATATGGGGTTCATGTTGTTTACTATATCCATTATCCTGCGGACACTTTCGCTGTCTATGGTTATGTCCTCGGGGGTGGAGTCTGCTACAAACTCAACCTCTGACATGGTTAAAACTTCGCGTTTTCTTTTGTTGTAAATATCTATTGCAATGTTGCGGCAAACAATAACAAGAAAATTGCGAATGTGAGAGCTGTTTTCTGTTTTTATCTTGTCAAGGTTTTTTATTATGCGCACAAAAGCCTCGCTCACAGCATCCTCAGCGAGCGATTGGTCGTTCAATATTGCATAAGCTTCGTCGTACATGAAATTGCGGTACGTGTAGTACAGCTTTTCTACCTTTGTTTGTTTTTTCAAGGGCATCTTCTCCTTATTAACCGGCAAAGTGTAAATTCAGTAAAATTTTATCATATACACAAATGGTTGTCAACTAAGCCAAAAGGGGAGAGCGTAGCGAAAAAAAGAGTAACCGTAAAATAAAAACAAACCACTTCACGGGGAAGTGGTTTGCACTTTAGAAAAAACTTTGTTATATTTTTCCTTTATGCGGTGTGCGCGTTTTGCGCCCGCCATTTTTTAGTTTTCAAGGAGCTTTTCCTTATCATTCCAGCTGTAAAGCTTACGGATTTCTTCACCAACAACTTCAGCAGGATGCTCGCTTGCGAGCTTTCTCATAGCCTTGAAGTGAGCCTGGCCACCTGCAGCGGACATGTCGAGAAGGAAGTCCTTTGCGAAGGTACCGTCCTGAATGTCGGAAAGAACCTTCTTCATAGCCTTCTTTGTTTCTTCTGTAACAACCTTGGGGCCTGTGATGTAGTCGCCGTATTCAGCTGTGTTGGAGATGGAGTAACGCATGCCTGCAAAACCGCTCTGGTAAATAAGGTCAACGATTAACTTCATTTCGTGAACACATTCAAAGTATGCGTTTCTGGGGTCGTAGCCTGCTTCAACAAGTGTTTCGAAGCCTGCCTGCATAAGAGCACAAACACCACCGCAAAGAACAGCCTGTTCACCGAAAAGGTCTGTTTCTGTTTCTGTACGGAAGTCTGTTTCAAGAACGCCTGCTCTTGCGCCGCCGATACCTGCAGCGTAAGCAAGTGCAATGTCCATAGCGTTGCCTGTAGCATCCTGATGAACAGCAACTAAGCAGGGAACACCCTTACCTTCCTGGTATTCGCTTCTTACTGTGTGACCGGGGCCCTTGGGTGCAATCATAACAACGTTTACATCACTGGGGGGAACGATCTGGTTAAAGTGAATGTTGAAGCCGTGAGCGAATGCAAGTGTCATACCTTCTCTAAGGTTGGGAGCAATGTCGTTACGGTACATGTTAGCCTGTAATTCGTCGTTGATAAGAATCATAACCATATCGGCATTCTTAACAGCGTCAGCTGTGTTCATAACCTTAAGGCCTGCCTTTTCAGCCTTAGCCTTGCTCTTACTGCCTTCGTAAAGACCAACGATAACGTCAACTCCGGAATCGTGAAGGTTAAGTGCATGAGCATGACCCTGAGAGCCATAGCCGATAACTGCTACTGTTTTGCCCTTGAGTAAATCAAGGTTACAATCCTTTTCATAATACATATTTCTTGCCATTGAGAAACATCTCCTTATATAAATATAAAATTAAAATCAATTTTTAGTCTCTGTTTTTGAGACATTCTTTACCTCGACCGATAGCGGTGAGGCCCGTTCTTGTGAGCTCTAAAATTTCGTACTGGCTTAAAAAGTCAACAAATGCGTTAATTTTAGAGGGCTCGCCTGTGAGCTGAACTGTGATAGCTTCAACACCTAAGTCAATTATCTTACCGCGGAAAATATCAACCGAAGTCATAATATTTGCGATAGAGTCACGAGGCACTGCAATTTTAACCATCATCATTTCACGGAATACGGAATTGCTCTTTTCCATAACCTGAATTTTTTTAACGTCGTGAAGCTTAGAAAACTGCTTTACAATCTGTTCCTTTGTTGCTTCGTCGCAGGTGGAGCAAACTGTAACGCGGGAATAGCGGGGGTCTTCTGTTACACCAACTGTTAATGAGTCGATGTTGAAGCCACGGCGCGCAAAGAGGGAGGACACACGTGTAAGTACACCTGAATGGTTAGTTACCAATGCGCTTATTACGAAAGATTCTGCCATAATCAGTTTTCCTCCTTCTTCATAATAATATCGGAAATTGAGCCGTTTGCAGGAATCATGGGAAGAACGAACTCGTCAGAGTCGATACGGCAGTCAATAAGAGAGAAGCCCTCTTCGTTGAATGCCTTTTCGCAGGCTGCCTTTAATTCCTCGGGGTTGTTGGCAACATAGCCTGAGCCGCCCATTGCTTCTGCAAGAGCCTTGTAGTTTGTTTTTCTGTCAAGTGTTGTCTGAGAATAGTGCTTGTCGTAGAAAACTGTCTGCCACTGACGAACCATACCCAACACGTTATTGTTAAGCAAAATAACCTTAATAGGCAGATTGTAGCGTGCACAGGTTGCAAGCTCGTTGAAGTTCATGTGGAAGCTGCCGTCGCCTGTAACCATAACAGTCATTTCCTTATCGTTTGCAATACATGCACCGATTGCTGCACCTAAGCCAAAGCCCATTGTGCCCAAGCCGCCACTTGTTATAAGCTTTCTGGGCTGCATAAAGTCATAGAACTGTGTAACCCACATCTGATGCTGACCAACGTCGGTAGCAACCGCGGTAGAGTCCTTAGCGTGCTTACGAACCTCTTCTAAAATAACCTTGGGGTTCATTTCGTTAGGCTGTACAATGCGTGAATATTCCAAGTCCTTATATTCCTGCACTTCCTTTGTCCATTCCTCATGGTTAAGAGAACCAACCTTCTTTGTGAGGGTTGTAAGAATGGGGGCAAGTGCACCTACAATGCCAACATTGCAGGGAATGTTCTTATTAATTTCAGCCTCGTCAATGTCGATATGAATAACCTTTGCATTGGGGCAGAACTTAACCTTGTTGCCTGTTGCACGGTCAGAAAAGCGTGTGCCTATTGCAACAATAAGGTCGGCAGAGTACATAGACTTTGTAGCGGCAAACCTGCCGTGCATGCCAACCATGCCCACAAAGCTCTTGTGGTTACGGGGAACAGACGAAATACCCATCATGCTTGTACCGATAGGTGCATCGATTGCTTCGGCAAACTTTAAAAGAAGGTCACTTGTGTCGGAAAGAACAACACCGCCGCCTGCGAAGATGAAAGGCTTTTTAGCATTTTTAATAAGCTCAAGCGCCTTGTCAATATCCTCCTCGTCATACTCGGGAGCAGGTAAAAGCTCCACGGGGGCTTGGGGAGTGTATTCGCAAACATCGTTCTGTATATTCTTAGGAATATCGATAAGAACGGGACCGGGACGACCGCTTGCTGCCAAAGTAAATGCTTCGCGGATAGTATCGGCAAGGTCGTTTACATTTTTAACAATATAGTTATGCTTTGTGATAGGCATTGTGACACCTGTAATGTCGACCTCCTGGAAGCTGTCCTTACCAAGAAGGCTCATGCCTACGTTGCCTGTGATTGCAACCATGGGAGTTGAATCAAGGAAAGCTGTTGCAATGCCTGTTACAAGGTTTGTTGCACCGGGACCCGAGGTAGCGATTACAACACCAACCTTACCGGATGCTCGTGCAAAGCCGTCAGCCGCGTGAGACGCGCCCTGCTCATGGCTTGTTATGTAGTGGGTTATGCGGTCACTGCGCTTATAGAGCGCCTCGTAAATATCGAGTACAGCACCGCCGGGATAACCGAAAACAGTATCAACGCCCTGTTCAATGAGCGTTTCAACCAAAATTTCAGAACCCTTAAGCTGCATAAAAAACACCTCCGTTTAGGTAAAAAATAAAGCCCTGCAGTACATCCTGCAAGGCTTGATAATCATTAACGGGAAATGATATAGGACAATCCTGCGAGATGTGCATTAAAAGAAGCGCCGACTGCTAGTGTAAGCACGACGTAGCTTATAATGACAAAAATCGCGGACATCATTAAAATTTACCCCTTTTTGATGATTTGTGCTATAGTTTAACACTAATTAAGGAATTTGTCAACCGTAAAATCGCAATTTGTGTGTTTTTTTCCCTTGGGATGTCAGAATAAATTGCTTGCTAATCGTTGGCTTTTATTTTATAATGTATATAATAATGTCAAACGAGGTATTTTTATGGAAAATAAAGCTAATACAAATTATAAAGCACATGCCGACATTATCCGCATTATGGCAACCTTTGCGGTGGTTTTGTTGCATGTTGCGGGCGCACGCCTTATAAGGGCAGATATCGGCAGCTTCAATTTTACCGTGGCAGCTTTTTTCGACTGTGCAATGCGCTGGTCGGTGCCTGTTTTTATAATGCTCAGCGGCATGCTGTTTTTAAGTAAGGAAAAACCCATAAACGTTAAAAAGCTCTACACTAAAAACATATTAAGGCTTGTAACCGCCTTTTTATTCTGGTCCTTTGTGTATAACCTCTACAATGCTTTTATCGAAACAAGGAGCGTGTTCACATCCGTTGCAAAGGCATTTTTAAACGTTCACAACGGGGCAATGCATCTGTGGTTTGTTTTTATTATAATCGGCTTGTATGTTGCATTGCCGTTTATAAAACGCATGTGTGAAAACCTCACCAAAAGGGAAGCGGAGGGCTTCATTCTTTTAAGCGTTCTGGTAATGTGTGTGCCCAAAACACTTTCAGCCTTTAAGGCATTAACCCCCCTGGCAGACTATATCAATAAATTCGAAATTACATACGCCGCAGGCTATGTGGGCATGTTCGTTGCAGGCTGGTACATAGTAAGCTTTGAAAGAAGCAGAAAAGAGAAAATTGTAAGCTATGCCTTGGGCTTGGCAGGCTTTTTGTACATGCTCATAACAACCCTTTGTTTTTCAAACATAAGAGGTGCAGTAGCAGAAGAATTTATGAGCTTTAAGAGCATAGGCGCCTTTTTAATGGCTTTTGCCGTTATGGACCTTTGCACCAATTTCTTTAAAAATAAAGAATATTCAAAAACAACAAAGGCATGCCTTAAGCTTTTGTCGAAGTGCACCTTCGGGGTGTATCTTGTGCATGAGCTTATTTTAAGCCTTTTCTCGGGAATGGGCTTCTTTGTGTTTAAAAATGTGCCAATTATAGGCATTCCAATAGAGGCAATAATAATTTTTGTAATAAGCTTTGCCATTACAAGGCTCATTAACCTTACCCCCATAGGCAAATACATTTCATAACCGGAGAATTTTTATGAGACCCATATACGATGCATTAAACGACGAAAAATTTAAAAACCAGACCCAGTTTCACATGCCCGGGCATTTACGTGGCAGAGGCTTTGAAAATTTTGAAATAAGCCCGCAAATGGACGTTACCGAGCTTTTTGAAACCGACGATTTGCACTCGCCCGAGACTGTTATAAAAAAGTCACTTGAAAACGCCGCAAGGGTTTTCGGGGCAGATAAGGCGTACTACCTTGTTAACGGCTCCACTGCAGGTGTTCTTAGCATGGTTTTGGGCTTTGTTTGTGAGGGCGAAAAAATAATTGCTGACCGCTTTTGCCACAAAAGCTTTGTTTCTGCTCTTGCACTTTCAGGGGCAGTGCCTGTGTGGGTAAAGCCGCGCCTTATGGAAAAGGGTACCATGTGGTCAGGCTGCACAAAGGAAGACATTGAAAAAGCCATAAAAGAAAACCCCGATGCAAAGGCGGTTTACATAACAGCCCCAAACTATTTCGGCTTTATGGAGGACATTGGCGCCATTGCCGATACGGTTCATAAAAATGGTATGTATCTTCTGGTTGACGGTGCCCACGGCGCCCACTACGGCATGAGCGAAAAGCTGCCGCCCGGCGTTATGGCACTTGGTGCCGATGCTGTGTGCATGAGCCTTCACAAAACATTGCCAAGCCTTACCCAGACGGCAATCCTTTTAACAAAGGGCACACATGAAAGGGTAGAGGCAGCCTTAAGAATGGTGCAGACCTCGTCGCCCAGCTATCTTTTCACTTCAAGCTGTGAATACGCTGTGGAGTATTACGAAACCTGCCCCAAGGAAAAGTGGGATGCTCTCTACGAAAACGTAAAGAAATATTTTCCTGAACAGACAGATTGCAAAAATGCTATTTATAAGGACTTTTCGCGCCTTAACATAAAAACAAAGGGAAGCGGCTTTCACCTTGCCAAAACTCTGCGTGAAAAATATAACATTGCGGTGGAATGTGCCTACGGGCAGGGGGTTATTGTCATTCTTACACCCTTCCACAGTGAGGAAGAAATTAAAAGCCTTAAAGCCGCTGTTGATAAAATAGAAACTGTTGACGAAGAAATCAGCATAATACCATTTGAAACAAAAGCTGTTAAAACTGTACGCGAGGCGTTTTTTGCAAAAAAGAAAGAGGTAAAGCTTAATGATGCGGTGGGCAAAATTTCTGCTTCGGGCATTATGGTTTACCCTCCGGGCATTTACCAGATCCTGCCCGGGGAAGAGATAACAAAAGAAGCGGTAGACGCAATAAACATGCTCATAGCCAAGGGGGCAGAGGTCCCCACGGTTAAACATTCAAATTGCTTGATTTTTGAATGAATATGTGATACAATAATTTGAACGTATTTTAAGGAAGGGTTTTAGCCGTGGCAGATTTTTTCATACCCGGTCAGAAGGCACGCGAGGTGCTTAAGCGGGACATACAAATGAATACCGTCCGTCAGGGCTATATTTTTGAAGGTAGTGACGGCATTGGCAAAAAAACCGTTGCAAGAGAATTTGCACAGATGATTTTTTGCTCCGGTGACAATAAGCCCTGCGGAAAGTGCCATGGCTGCAGCATGTTTAATGCGGGCAGTCATCCCGACTTTTTCGTATTGGACCAGTCGCCTGTTAAAATCGATTCGGTGAGGGACATGAACGCAGAGCTTTTTGTAAAGCCCCTCATAGCCGAAAGAAAGGTTTTTATCGTTGATCATGCCGACGAAATGAATAACGAAAGCCAGAATGCGTTCTTAAAATCCTTCGAGGAGCCGCCTTACTACGCAGTTATAATTCTTATAACAAGTAGCCTAAGTAAGCTTCTGCCCACAATACTTTCCCGTGGCACAAAGGTTTCCTTCAACCCCTTTTCACAAAGGGAAATTGAAAAATTTGTGTCGGATAAGTATTCTCTTACAGGCGCAAGGGCAAGCTTTGTTGCACGCTACAGTGCAGGCATTGTTGGCAGGGCAGTCGAAATCTGCGAGGATGAAGACATTTTGGAAAAGCGTGATGGCATTATTAAAGCCATTTCAAAGCTGTCACACGAAAAGGTTTCCATTTTGGAATTAAGCCGTGCAATGGGTGCAACAGGAAGAGAGGCACCCACAGATGCGGATTTTTATTTCGATGTATTCTCTTCATTTTTCCGCGACGTTGCTGCAATAAAGGCAGGCGGAAACATTATTAATACCGACTATAAAGACGTTATTGAAAGCTTTGCCGCCAATATACGTGGCTCATCGGCAAGAGGCGTTGTGGAAATTGTTTCACAAACAAAAAGTGACATGAGCGCAAACATAAAGGCAAAAATGAAATACGACTTATGGATAATAAATATGCTTATAAAGTGCTGGGAGGAAATATATGGTACAGGTAATAGGAGTTAAATTTAAAAGAGTGGGCAAGACCTACTACTTTTCACCTAACGGAACAAACCCCAAGGTTGGCGACGACGTAATTGTTGAAACAGCCCGTGGTGTTGAATACGGCAGAGTTGCAATGGCTATAAAGGAAGTGGAGGACGACGAAATTGTTGCACCCTTAAAGCCCATTATCCGTGTTGCAACACCCTCTGATGCCGTAACACTTGAAGAAAACAAGAAAAAGCAGGCAGATGCTTTCAAAATATGCGAAGAAAAAATTGCAAAGCATAACCTTGAAATGAAGCTTGTTGACGTTGAATACACCTTCGACTGCAACAAAATTCTTTTTTACTTTACTTCAGACAAGCGAGTTGACTTCCGTGAACTGGTAAAGGATCTGGCAAGCGTTTTCAGAACAAGAATAGAATTAAGACAGATTGGTGTGCGTGACGAAGCTAAAATGCTTGGCGGCTTAGGCGTGTGCGGCAGAAACCTCTGCTGTGTTCAGTACCTTGACGACTTCCAGCCTGTTAGTATTAAAATGGCAAAGGAGCAGGGCTTAAGCCTTAACCCCACAAAAATTTCGGGCAACTGCGGCCGTCTTATGTGCTGTTTAAAGTATGAGCAGGACTGCTACGAGGAGCTTTTAAAGGTTACCCCCAGAGTGGGCGCAATTGTTTCCACCCCTAAGGGGAAGGGTAACGTTGTTTCCGTTTCACTTCTTAAGGAGAAGGTAAAGGTGCTCCTTAACGGTGACGAGGGCGACGTTGCAGAATTTGACGTAAACGATATTAAAATTATCCGCGATGGTAAAAAGGTGCGCGACGAAGAGGAATTTTCTGAAAAGGAACTTAAAGCCATAGAGGATTAACGGAGGAATAACGTGAAAATAGCACTGCTTGATGCAATGACCTTAGGAAGCGACATTTCGCTTTTACCCATTACAGGTCAGGGCGAATGTATAATTTATGAAAATATCGACGATAAGGATATTGCCGCAGCTCTCATTGATGCGGACGTATGCGTTACAAACAAGAAGCTTTTAGGCGAATTTAACCTTAAGGATGCTAAAAACCTTAAGCTTATCTGCCTTACAGCCACAGGCTATAACAATGTTGACGTGGAATACTGCAAAAAGCGGGGCATTAAGGTAAGGAATGTGCCCGGCTACTGTAAGGAAAGCGTTTGTCAGCATACCTTTGCACTTTTATTAAGTTTGATGGAGTCCATGTCCTATTACGACAATTTCGTAAAGGACGGCAGTTATACAAAAAGCGGTTTAGCTAACCACCTTGCAATGCCCTTTGACGAAATATGTTCAAAAACCTGGGGCATTATCGGCATGGGCGGCATCGGCAAAGAGGTAGCTAAGGTTGCCACAGCCTTCGGTGCACGTGTTATTTATGCGCCCGTTTCGGGCAAAAGCCGTAAGGAAGATTACGAAGAGGTAACCCTTAGTGAGCTTTTTAAACAAAGCGACATTATTTCCATTCATTCACCCCTTAACGAAAAAACAAAAAACCTGGTGAATATGGACAAAATAAAGCTCATGAAAAAGAATGCGGTAATTGTTAACGTTGGAAGAGGCGCCATTGTCAATTCACGCGATTTGGTAGAAGCGGTTGAAAATGGCATGATAAAGGGCGCAGCTATCGACGTTTACCCCACAGAGCCACCTTGTGCAGACGACCCCTTTATGAACCTTAAGCACCCCGAAAGGTTTGTGCTTACACCTCATATTGCATGGGCATCGCTTCCTGCAAGACAGCGCTGTGTGGACGTTGTGGGCGAAAACATACTTGCTTTAATTGAAAACAGAGGATGTAATGACGTATGGTAAAGGGTGTAATTTTTGACCTTGACGGTACACTTATTGATACAATAGAAGGGCTTGCAAATTCCGTAAATGCGGCTATGGATTTTTACAATTTCCCAAAGCACAGCATTGAAAAGTACAGAAGCCTTGTAGGTAACGGTGTGGGCAAGCTTGTTGAAAGAGCTCTCCCCGAGGATAAAAAGCATCTCAAAGACGAGGCGCGAAAAATTTTTGAAAAGCATTACACCGAAACAATGCTCAATATTCTGCCCGTATATGACGGCATAGAGGAGCTTTTGGCTTATCTTATAAAAAACAATATTAAAATAGCCGTAAACACCAACAAAATGGACGTTTTCGCAAAGCCTATGATAAAAAAGGTTTTCGGCGACATGTTCTTTGAGGTATTAGGCGAGGTTTCACATTTTGAAAGAAAGCCTTCACCCGATGGTGTGAACTATCTTCTTGAAAAAATGGGCATCGACCGCACCGAGTGCCTTTATGTGGGCGACAGTCAGGTTGACATTAAAACTGCCCGCAATGCACAAATGCGCTGTGTGAGTGTTACATGGGGGTTTGCCACAATGGATGTACTATTGGCAAACGAGCCTGAAATTTTGGTGTCTGACCCCCGTGAAATTATAGATTTGATTGAAAGGGAAAACTACAATGCAGGATAATATTCGTAATTTCAGCATTATTGCGCATATTGACCACGGTAAGAGCACACTGGCTGACCGCCTTTTAGAGCTCACAGGTGTGGTTGAAAAGCGCGACATGGAAGAACAGCTTCTTGATAACATGGAGCTTGAAAGAGAAAGAGGCATTACAATCAAGGCAAGAGCCGTAAGGCTTAACTACAAAGCCAACGACGGCAAGGACTATGTTTTAAATCTTATCGACACGCCCGGCCACGTTGACTTTAACTACGAGGTTTCGCGTTCCTTAGCAGCCTGCGAGGGTGCACTCTTAGTTGTAGATGCGGCACAGGGCATCGAAGCACAGACCCTGGCAAACACCTACCTTGCACTTGACCACAACCTCGAAATTCTGCCTGTTATAAATAAAATTGACCTGCCAAGTGCACGTCCTGAGCATGTTATAGGCGAAATTGAAGACATTATCGGCATTCCTGCCGAGGATGCACCCAGAATAAGTGCAAAAACAGGTCTTAACGTTGAAAGCGTGCTTGAATATGTTGTAAATAACATTCCTGCACCTACAGGCGACGAAAATGCACCTACAAAGGCTCTCATTTTCGACTCCTACTACGACTCCTACAAGGGCGTTATTGTATATATCAGAGTAATTGACGGCTACATTGAGCCGGGCATGAAAATCCGCTTTATGGCAACAGGCAAGGAATTTGACGTTGTTGAAACAGGCTACCTCATGCCCTCGGGCACAAAAAGTGCCGACCGCCTTTCTGCAGGCGAGGTTGGCTACATTGCCGCAAGCATAAAGAACGTGCAGGACACACGTGTGGGTGACACGGTTACAAACGCCGATAAGCCTGCTCCCGAGGCGCTTCCCGGCTACAGAAAGGTAAACCCCATGGTTTACTGCGGTATTTACCCTGCCGACGGCGCAAAGTACGGCGACTTACGAGAAGCCTTGGAAAAGCTTCAGCTTAACGACGCATCTCTTTTGTTCGAGCCCGAAACAAGTGTGGCGCTGGGCTTTGGCGTCCGCTGCGGTTTCCTTGGTCTTTTGCACATGGAAATCATTCAGGAGCGCCTTGAAAGAGAATTTAACTTAGACCTTGTTACAACTGCACCCAGCGTTGTTTACATGGTGCACACAACAGCAGGCGAGGTACTTGACATTTCCAACCCCACAAACCTGCCTCCCGTTACCGAAACAGACTATATTGAAGAGCCCATTGTTGATGCTCACATTTTTGTGCCCACCGACTACGTTGGCTCTATCATGACCCTTTGCCAGGAGAGACGAGGCAACTACCTTGGCATGGAATATATCGACGAAACAAGAGCCGACATTCACTACGAGCTGCCACTTAACGAAATCATTTACGACTTTTTCGATGCATTGAAGAGCCGCAGCCGTGGCTATGCATCCTTCGACTATGAGCTTAAGGGCTATGTAAAGAGCAGCCTCGTTAAGCTTGACATTTTATTAAACGGCGACATGGTTGATGCTTTAAGCTTCATTGTGCACGAATCAGGTGCATACGCACGTGGCAGAAAAATTGCCGAAAAGCTTAAGGAATCCATACCCCGTCAGCTTTTCGAAATTCCCATTCAGGCGGCAATCGGCGGCAAAATTATTGCACGTGAAACCGTTAAGGCAATGCGTAAGGACGTTCTTGCAAAGTGCTACGGCGGTGACATTACCCGTAAGAAGAAGCTTTTGGAAAAGCAGAAGGAAGGTAAAAAGAGAATGCGCCGTGTGGGTACTGTTGAAGTGCCTCAGGAAGCCTTCATGGCTGTATTAAAGCTCGACGATGAGTAAGGGCATTTACGTTCACATTCCCTTTTGTGTAAGAAAATGCCTCTATTGCGATTTTTGCTCAACGGCAGATTGGAAATTGCAAGAGGAATATGTGAACGCATTAATAAAGGAAATTAAAGAGCATAAGGGCACTTGTGCCGACAGCGTTTTTATAGGCGGCGGCACACCAACCACTTTGGGCGAAAGGCTTATTGAGGTTATAGCCGCCATAAAGGAAAGCTTCAATTTAAAAGAAGGGTACGAATTTACCGTTGAGGCAAACCCCGGCACGGTTGATTTAAGCCTTCTTCAGAAAATGAAGGCGGCAGGCGTTAACCGCTTAAGCCTTGGGGTGCAGTCCTTTAGCGATAATGAGCTTAAAGCCTTGGGGCGTATCCATACAGCAAATGAGGCTGAAGAAGCCTTTCACATGGCACGCGAGGCAGGCTTTGACAATATAAATATTGACCTTATGCTGTCAACACCGCACCAAACAATGGAAAGTGTTAAGCATACCATTGACATGGTGGAAAAATTAAACCCTGAGCACATTTCTGCCTATTCATTAATAATAGAAGAGGGCACACCCTTTTACGATATGGACCTGCCCCTTCCCGACGAGGATGTGGAGAGGGAAATTTACCACTACACGGTACAGCGCCTTGATGCCCTGGGCTACAGCCGCTACGAAATTTCGAACTTTTCGAAGAAGGGCAAGGAATGCAAGCACAACATTAAGTACTGGACCGGCGAGGAATACCTTGGCGTAGGCGTAGCAGCAGCCTCCTATACGGGTAACTGTCGCTACACAAACACCTGCGACATTTCTTCCTATATAAATGGCGAAAGGTACTCGGAAAAAGAATTTATCGATAAAGAAGAACAGCTCAAGGAAAGGTTTATGCTTGGGTTAAGAATGAGCCGTGGCGTAAAATATAACGGCGAATTTAAAGAAAAAATAGAAAAGCTTATTGCCCAGGGGCTTTTGTGTAAGTGCGACGGCTATGTGCGCCTTACAGAGAAGGGCTTCGACTTAGGCAATTTGGTTTTTATGGAGTTTGTTTAAGAGGTACACATGACAGCTAAAGATTATGCCGTAAAGCTATTAGGCTTTTGCGACAGAAGCGAAAAAGAAATACGTGAAAAAATAACAAAAAAAGGCTATAGTGAAACCGAATGCGAGGAGGCTATAGCTTTTTGCCGTAGCTACGGCTACCTTGACGACGGCCGTTACGCAGAGCATTTTGTAAACGATAGTGTTAACTTAAAAAAGCACGGCAAGGCACGCATAAAAATGGAATTAAGGCAAAAGGGCATCGACGAAAGCCTTATAGAGGAAGCTATCTCCTCCATTGAAGACGAAAGCGAAATGCTTAAAAGTGAAATGGAGCGCCGTTTTGGAGGTTATGATTTTACCGATAAAAAGGTAAAAAACAAGGTTTTTAATTTTTTCATGCGCCGTGGCTTTTCAGCACGCGACATACTTAACGCAATGAATGCGGAGGAAGATTATGAATAAAATAGGCTTTGTATCATTAGGTTGCAGTAAAAACCTTGTTGATACCGAAAACATGATAGGCATTATGGTAAAAGAGGGCTACACCGTTGTGTCAGACCCTGCCCATGCCGACATAATTGTTGTAAACACCTGTGGCTTTATCGACTCTGCCAAGGAAGAAGCAATAGCAACCCTTCTTGAAATGGCTCAGTTTAAAGAGGGTAACTGCAAACTTTTAGTTTGCGCAGGGTGCCTTGCTCAGCGCTACAGCGAAGAAATTAAGGCAGAGCTTCCCGAGGTTGACGTTATCTTAGGCACAGGAAGCTATAAAGACATTGCCGTAGCCATTGCCGAGGCTAAGGAAAAAGGCAGAAGCCAATACCTTTCCGACATAAACTTCGAAATAGGCGAAGAGGAGAGGGTACGGACAACACCCGGCTATATGGCATACATAAAAATAGGCGAGGGCTGCGACAACTTCTGCACCTATTGCGCCATTCCTTCCATAAGAGGCCGCTACAGAAGCCGCAAAATGGAAGCAATTGTAGCCGAGGCTGCAAAAATGGCAGAGGAGGGCGTAAAGGAAATTATTCTTGTTGCACAGGACACCACCCGCTACGGAATGGACCTTTACGGCGAAAAAAAGCTGCCCGAGCTTTTGAGAAGGCTTTGTGCCATTGAAAAAATAAAGTGGGTGAGGGTTCATTACTGCTACCCCGAAGCTATCGACGACGAGCTTATTGAAACCTTTAAAAACGAAGACAAGCTTGTAAAATATTTGGATATTCCCGTTCAGCACGGCTGTGACAGTGTGTTAAAGCGCATGGGCAGGAAAACCACCCGTGCCCAGATTCTTGACAGGGTTAAGCTTTTAAGAGAGCGTGTGCCAAATATAACCTTAAGAACAAGCATCATTGCAGGCTTCCCCGGTGAAACCGAGGAAGAATTTCAAAGCCTTTTAGATTTTGTTAAGGAAGCGCAGTTTGACCGCATGGGTGTTTTTGCTTACTCAAAGGAGGAGGGCACACCTGCCGCCCGTCTTCCCAATCAGATAGACGACGATGTTAAAGAGGCAAGGCGTGAAGCTGTTATGGAATTAGCAAAAGAAATTTCTTTAAAGCGAAACGAAGCCATGCTTGGAAAGACTTTGGAGGTTTTAGTTGAAGGCTTTGAAGATAACCTCTATTTCGGGCGAAGCGGCGGCGAAAGTGTAGATGTTGACCCCAAAATTTACTTCGGCTCCTTAGAGGAGCTTACCGAGGGCGACTTTATAAAAGTTAAAATAGTTAATTTCGACGAATACGACCTTTACGGCGAACAAGTGGAGGAATAATTATGAACTTACCTAACAAATTAACACTTTTAAGAATAGTTTTAGTGCCTGTTTGTATGGCACTTATGCTCACAGGGCATTTTTACATTGCATTGGGCGTTTTCATTGTGGCATCAATTACCGACTTTTTAGACGGCTACATTGCCCGCAAAAACAACCTTGTAACAAGCTTTGGCAAAATTATGGACCCTCTTGCCGACAAAATACTTGTGTTCGGTGCACTTTTATGCTTCTTACAGCTTGGCTTTATCAATTCCTGGTGCGTGGCAATCATTCTTGCGAGAGAATTTTTTGTTACAGGCATGAGAGTTGTTGCTGTTGACAAGGGCAAGGTTATTGCTGCTTCCTGGTGGGGCAAGGTAAAAACAAATGTGCAGATGTTTGCCGTTATGTTTGGCTTCTTAGCCTTTTCACAGGACTCCGCTGCCCTCATTTTAGCCGGGCAGATAGCTATCTACATTGCAACAGCCTTTACTGCTGCAAGCTGGGTTGCATACATTTTTGAAAACATCGAAGTGTTTAAAGACTGAGGAGATAAAGTTATGAACATAGCTCTTATTATTGCAGGCGGTGTAGGCAACCGCATGGGTCAGGACATTCCCAAGCAGTTTCTTAATGTTAACGACAAGCCTGTTATTGTTTATACAATGGAACGCTTCCAGAATTGCGACGAAATCGACGTAATTGCCGTTGTGTGCATTGAAGGCTGGGAAACCATGCTTCAGGCATACGCAAACCAGTTCGGCATTGCAAAATTAAAGCACATTATCCCCGGCGGTGAAAATGGTCAGGGCAGCATCCGCAATGGTATTGAGGAACTTAGTAAGCACTACAATGAGGGCGACATTGTGCTCATTCACGATGCAATTCGTCCCATGGTTTCGGGCAAAATAATCAGCGACTGTATAGCTTCTGTTAAGGAATACGGCAGTGCCATTGTAACCATTCCCTGTCAGGAGGCAATGCTCGAAACAACAGACGGCAAAAGCACAAATAAGTCCTACCCTCGTGACAATTTAAAAAGAACACAAACCCCTCAGGGCTTTTTCCTTGGCGACATTGCACAAGCTCACAAGGAAGCACTTGAAAAGGGCATTACAAACTCCGTTGCATCCTGCACAATGATGGTTGAACTGGGCAAAACAATTTACTTTTCACCCGGCAGCGAAAAGAACATTAAGCTTACAACTGTTGACGATATTGAAATTTTCAAGGCACTTCTTGCCGCAGAGAAAGATACGTGGTTAAAATGTTAGAAAACAATCTAAAGTATTTGTCCGCTTTAAAAAGTGTAATAAACAAAAATATTGACGTATCAGAGCTTAGTAACAAGTCTGTTTTAATAACAGGTGCAACAGGGCTTATAGGTAAAGCGTTGGTTGACTACCTTCTTCTTTTAAATGACAGCGTTAAGGTTTACGCTGCATCAAGAAGCCTTGAAAGCTTTGAAAAAAGGTTTACAAAAAGAGAAAATCTCTACTACTTTAATTACGACCTTGAAAAGCCTTTAGATACGGACATCCGTTTTGACTACATTATCCACGCTGCATCCAATGCGGACCCTAAAATGTTTGCTGCAGACCCCGTGGGGACCATGACAAGCAACTTCATCGGCACACATAACCTTTTGGAATATGCCCGAAAAAATGACACAAAGCGGTTTTTGTTCGTTTCCTCGGGCGAGGTTTACGGCCAATGGGACGGCAAGTGTGATAGCTTTGAAGAAAGCTACTCGGGCTATGTAAACTTTACCGAAGCACGTGGCTGTTACCCCTCGGGTAAAAGAGCCGCCGAAAACCTTTGTGTGTGCTACAGTGCTCAATACGGTGTGGATACGGTTATTGTGCGACCGTCCCATACCTACGGCCCCACACAGCTTAAGCGCGACAGCAGAGCCATGAGCGAGTTTTTTAATTGCGCCATAGAGGGAAGGGACATTGTATTAAAAAGCCTTGGCTTGCCTGTGCGAAGCTACACCTGCGTTTTTGATGCTGTAAGCGGAATTATAACTGCTCTTTTAAAGGGCAAAAGCGGCGAGGCATATAACATCGCAAATAAAGAAAGCGTTGTTTCCATTGCCGACCTTGCAAAAAAAATTGCCTCTACAGCCGGCAAAGAGGTTGTTTTCGACATTCCCCAGGGCGGCGTACAGGGGGCAGGCAGTATTGTACGTGGCGTTCTTAACGGCAGTAAATTAGAAGCAATCGGCTGGAATCCTGTGTATGACATCAACAAGGGAGTAAAGGCAACCTACGAAATTATGGAGGGCGAAAAATGAACGAAATGAATGTTAACCTTAAAGCGCTTTTAGACAAAGAGGACTGGCTCATAACAAGCCTTTCAAATGCCTCTGCGCTTTTGAACGAATATCTTGACAACATTAACTGGGTGGGCTTTTACCTCATGCAGAACGGCGAGTTGGTGCTTGGTCCCTTTCAGGGTAAAAGCGCCTGTGTACGCATAAAGGTGGGCAGAGGCGTTTGCGGCACAGCCGTAAGCGAGGATAAAACCCAGCTTGTGCCCGACGTGCATCAGTTCCCCGGGCACATTGCCTGCGACAGCGCATCAAACAGTGAAATCGTTGTGCCTATTCACTTTGGTGGCGAGGTTGTGGCAGTACTCGACATCGACAGCCCACTCTTTAACCGCTTTACTGAAGAAGATAAAGTTAACTTGGAAGAAAGCGCAAAAATTATTGAAGAAATATGGAAGTAAAAAAATGCACCTCAGGCGTGTTCGCCTGAGGTGCATTTTTTCTTTTAAAAGGTAAATAGTACTATTGAAATTTTTCTTAATAGGTGATATAATAATCTGTACTAAAATTTTCGGTGGTGATAGGGTGAAGCCTCACCTTATCATCCCCCGTAAGTGCGTATAAAAGTGTTTTTGTAATTTATATTTGTGGCAGAAAGGCTATGTGAATTAATATGGATAAGTTCATTCTTCATTCAGAATATTCTCCCTCGGGCGACCAGCCACAGGCTATTGAAAAGCTTGCAAAGGGCATAAAAAGGGGCGAAAAGGGGCAAATTCTTTTAGGTGTTACAGGCTCAGGTAAAACCTTTACCATTGCCAACGTAATTGAAAAGGTAAACAAACCCACTTTGGTTCTTGCCCACAATAAAACCCTTGCGGCACAGCTTTGCAGCGAGTTTAAAGAATTCTTTCCCGAAAACGCAGTAGAATACTTTGTTTCATATTATGACTACTATCAGCCCGAAGCCTACGTTGCAGCAAGCGACACCTACATCGAAAAGGATGCACAGCTCAACGAGGAAATCGACAAGCTCCGACACAGTGCAACAATGGCGCTCTTTGAACGCCGTGACGTTATTGTTGTGGCATCGGTAAGCTGCATTTACGGCTTAGGTGACCCTGAGGACTATTCAACCATGGTAATTTCCCTTCGCCCGGGCATGATTAAAGACCGTGACGAGGTTATAAAACGCCTTATCGAAATGCAGTACGAGCGAAACGACATTAACTTTGTGCGCGGTAAGTTCCGTGTGCATGGCGACGTTTTGGAGGTTTTTCCCTCAACAAGCGGCGAGTCGGCTGTAAGGATTGAGTTCTTCGGCGATGAAATCGACCGCATAAGCGAAATCGACACCTTAACAGGCGAAATCATCGGTGTGCGAGACCACATTGGCATATATCCTGCATCTCATTATGTAACAACAAAGGAAAAGCGGGAAACTGCCATTGCTTCCATCCGCGAGGAGCTGGACAAAAGAGTTGAATTTTTCCGTAATGAGGGCAAGCTTTTAGAGGCTCAGCGCATTTTGGAAAGAACAGAATACGATATTGAAATGATGCGTGAAATAGGCTATTGCTCAGGCATTGAAAACTATTCACGCCACATATCAGGCAGAAAACCCGGCAGTGCACCCTACACACTTTTAGACTATTTCCCCGACGACTTTTTGCTTGTTATCGACGAAAGCCACGTTACGGTTTCTCAGGTAAGAGCAATGTATGCAGGGGACAGAAGCCGTAAGGACAGCTTAGTTGAATACGGCTTCCGCTTGCCCTCGGCTTACGATAACCGTCCACTTACCTTCAAGGAATTTGAAGATAGAATAAACCAGGTTGTGTTTGTAAGTGCAACACCTGCCCAGTACGAAAAGGAGCATAGCAGTGCCATTGCAGAGCAGCTCATCCGTCCCACAGGTCTTTTAGACCCATCGGTTACGGTAAGGGCTGTTGAAGGTCAGATTGATGATTTATTAAGTGAAATTTACAAGCGCACCGAAAAGAACGAAAGGGTGCTTGTAACAACCCTTACCAAAAAAATGGCGGAGGATTTAACCGACTATCTTGCAGGCATGGGCGTGAGGGTAAAATACATGCATTCCGACGTTGAAACAATGGAGCGAATGGAAATAATCCGCGACCTTCGTTTAGGTGTGTTCGACGTGCTTGTGGGCATTAACCTTTTAAGAGAAGGGTTAGACCTTCCGGAGGTAAGCCTGGTTGCAATCCTCGATGCCGATAAGGAAGGCTTCCTTAGAAGCGAAACAAGCCTTATCCAGACCATTGGCCGTGCAGCGAGAAATGAACACGGTGAGGTTATTATGTATGCCGACCACATTACCGACTCCATGCGCCGTGCCATCGACGAAACAAACAGAAGGCGAAATGTGCAGGACGAATACAATAAAGCAAACAACATAACACCAAAGAGCATTGTAAAGGCAATTGCCGAAACAATCGCCGCAGTCCACGAGGAAAAGAACGAAGACAAACCAAGCGATACAGATGCAATTATTGAAAAGCTTAAGGTGGCAATGCTTCAGGCATCGGAAGAACTCAGGTTCGAGGATGCCGCAAGAATACGCGACCGCATTCTTAAGCTTAAACGAGACAAGGGGTGAATTAAATGATAAGTGATTATATTAAGGTGCGTGGCGCAAGAGCCAACAATTTAAAAAACGTAAGCCTTAAAATACCCAGAAATAAGCTTACAGTATTCACGGGTGTATCGGGCTCGGGTAAAACAAGCCTTGCCTTCGACACCATTTTTGCAGAGGGTCAGCGCCGATACGTTGAGTCCTTATCAGCATACGCGCGCCAGTTCTTAGGGCAAATGGAAAAGCCCGACGTTGACGACATTGAGGGCTTGTCGCCTGCAATATGTATCGACCAGAAAACAACCAGCAAAAACCCCCGTTCAACGGTGGGCACCGTTACTGAAATATACGACTATATGAGGCTTCTCTATGCCCGCTGTGGCACACCTCATTGCCCCAAGTGCGGAAAAGTAATCGAAAAGCAGTCTATCGACCAGATCGTTGACAAGGTTATGGCACTGCCCGAAAGAAGCCGTATACAAATCCTTGCGCCTGTTATAAGGGCAAAAAAGGGCGAGCATCAGAAAATTTTTGAAAATGCAAAAAAGAGCGGTTATGTAAGAGTAAGGGTTGACGGCATAATGTACGAATTGAGCGAAAGCTTTGCCCTTAACAAGCAGCAGCGCCATAACATTGAAATTGTTATCGACCGTTTAATTGTAAAAGAGGAAATACGAAGCCGTCTCACACAGTCCTTGGAATTGGGGCTTCATCTTGCAGGCGGTATGGTAATTGTTCTTACCGAGGAAGACGAAATTCTCTTCAGCCAGAACTATGCCTGCCCCGATTGCGAAATAAGCATCGACGAGTTTTCACCCAGAACCTTTTCCTTCAACAGCCCCTTCGGTGCATGCCCTGTGTGCTCGGGCTTAGGTGTTCTTAAAAAGATTGACCCACGTCTTGTGCTTGTTTCAAGTGAGCTGTCGATTTTAGAGGGTGCCTTTGCTGTAAGCGGCTGGCGTGCAGCCGACAAAGACACCTCCGTTGCAAACGCAGTTTATAAAGCGCTAAGCAAAAAGTACGGCTTCAACCTTAATGCCCCCGTTAAAAACCTGCCCCGTGAGGTTATACAAATCATTCTCTACGGAACAGGGAAGGACACCATCGAGGTTGAGTATGTAAGTGAAAACGGCAATGTTCGCAACAGAAACATACAATTCGAAGGCCTGGTTAACAACCTGCAAAGAAAATATGACCACACCACCTCCGAATGGGTTAAGATGGACATCGAAGGCTTAATGCGCGAAACCCCCTGCGATGCCTGTCAGGGCAAAAGGCTTAAAAAGGAGACCCTGGCGGTAACCGTAGGCGGCAAGAACATCCACGAGCTTTGCGACATGGCAATAAGCGACGAGGTCGAGTTTGTTAAAAATCTGCCATCCGAGTTTTCCGACATGCAGAAAACAATCTCCGAGCAGATTATTAAGGAAATTGTTCTGCGCCTTGAATTCTTGCGTAATGTAGGGTTGGAATACCTTACCCTCACACGCTCCTCGGGAACGCTCTCGGGTGGCGAAGCACAGCGAATTCGTCTTGCAACACAAATCGGCTCAGGTCTTGTGGGCGTTATGTACATTCTCGACGAGCCCAGCATAGGTCTCCATCAGCGAGACAACGGCAAGCTTCTTGCATCATTAAAAAAGCTTCGTGATTTAGGCAACACCTTAATTGTTGTTGAACACGACGAGGACACCATGCGAGAGGCCGACCACATTGTTGACGTTGGCCCCTTGGCAGGCATTCATGGCGGCGAAATAATTGCCGAAGGCACCTGGGAAGAAATTTCTGAGTGTGAAAATTCCCTCACGGGCGCATACCTTTCCGGCAGAAAGAAAATCCCTGTGCCAATTAAAAGGCGAAAGGGCAACGGCAAAACTCTCATTGTGCGAGGTGCACAGGAAAACAACCTTAAAGAAATCGACGTTACAATTCCCTTAGGCAAGTTTGTTTGTGTTACGGGCGTATCAGGCAGCGGCAAGTCGAGTTTAGTTAACAGCGTGCTTTATAACCGCCTTGCCTACGAGCTTAACCGTGCCCATACGGTGGCAGGTAAGCATAAGGGCATAGAAGGGCTTGAACACCTGGACAAGGTTATAAACATCGACCAGTCGCCCATAGGCAGAACACCCAGAAGTAACCCTGCAACCTACACAGGTCTTTTCAGCGACATACGCGAGCTTTTTGCACAAACACCCGATGCAAAGGCACGTGGCTACCTTGCAGGTCGATTCTCCTTTAACGTACGCGGCGGAAGATGCGAAGCATGTTCAGGTGACGGCATTTTGAAAATTGAAATGCACTTTTTGCCCGACGTTTACGTGCCCTGTGAGGTTTGTAAGGGCAAGCGCTACAACCGTGAAACCTTAGAGGTCAAGTTCAAGGGCAAGAGCATTGCCGACATATTGGAAATGACAGTTGACGAGGGCGTTGAGTTCTTTGAAAGCATTCCCAAAATTAAAAGAAAGCTTGAAGTATTGCAGGACGTTGGCTTAGGCTATATAAAAATAGGTCAACCCTCCACAACTCTTTCCGGTGGCGAAGCACAGCGTGTTAAGCTTGCAACAGAGCTTGCAAAACGGCCTACAGGCAAAACCATTTACATTCTTGACGAGCCTACAACAGGTCTTCACACAGCAGACGTGCACCGTCTTATAACAATGCTTAATAAGCTTGTTGACAGCGGTAACACCATTGTTGTTATTGAACACAACCTCGACGTTATAAAGAGCGCCGACCACATTATCGACATGGGCCCCGAGGGCGGCAATGCAGGCGGTCAGGTTGTAGCAACAGGCACCCCCGAAGAGGTAAGTAAATGCGAAAAGTCCTACACAGGTCAGTTCCTTGCAAAGATGCTTAATCAAGAATAAATAAAGCCTCCTTTGAATATAAATTATTCAAGGGAGGTTTTTTGTTATGGACGAAAAGATACATAATGTCATGCTGGAGGACAGAAAAAGGCTCGCAATAACCCTTTGCAGCGAGGTTTTAAGCTTCGATGAAAACGAGGTTATAATTATGGCAGAGGGCGAGCAGATTGTTGTAAAAGGAAAGCTGCTGAAGGTTGAGGAGGTTTCAAAAACAAGCGGAAACGTTATTGTAACAGGCGAAAGCATTGACAGCATTGTTTACATGAAGGGAAAAGCAAAAAGCAAGGAGGGCATATTCGGGAGGCTTTTAAAGTGATTGTATCAGACAGTGCTCAGGCGAGGGTTTTTCTTATATACGTCCTTGTGGGCATAGGGTGCATAATGCTATCAGATTGCTTTTTTGTTTTGCGCAAGTATTTCGGAAAAGGTAAATGGCATACAAATTTAATAGATGCAATTTACTTTCTCATTGCGTTTCTTCTTGTTCTTTACGCAGGTGTGCGTTTTAATCTGGGTGCATTTCGTTATTATCAGCTTATGGGGCTTTTAATGGGCATGGCAATTCAAAAGCTCATGTTATCTGCTGTTTGTCGAACTGTTTTCGATGTGATGTTTGTTTTTACTGTAAGGTGCACAGCCTGTGTGGCAGGTTTTTTGTGGAAGGGGGCAGCATTTGTTCTGGGCCTTTTCTTTCAAACAACCGATTTTGTTGAAAATAAAACTCTGCATTTTTGTAAAAAGGTAAAAAAACGCGCAACAAAGGTCAAATTAAAGAAACAAAAGGGACAAAAAACTGTAAAAAAAAGGCTTAAAATGATATAAAAAACTCTTTACAAATGGAAAAAAAGGTGTATAATTAGGTTGTTATACAGAAGGTGGGGTATTGTAATGAAAAACACAGCATTGATGTCAAAAAAAATTATTGGCAGAATGTTTTGGATTGTTGTCATCGTAATTACCGTAATCTGTCTGGTATCTCAGCAGTTTAAAATTAATAAATATGCTGAAGAGGTAGCAAGGCTTGAAGAAGAAAAAGCCGAATTACAGGACCGCAACGACGAGCTTTCAACAACTAACGAGCTCTCCGACGAGGACTATGAGCGTGCAGCCCGTGAACAGGGTTACGTGCGTCCCGATGAGGTCATTATAAAAGAGGCTGAGTAATTTAAGCATTGCTGCATACTGAAGGGAGATAAGTTCATAAATGGCTTTGGAAATTGGCGCAATTGTTGAAGGTAAGGTTTCAGGTATTACAGCTTTTGGTGCATTTGTTGATTTGCCCGAGGGCAAAACCGGTCTTGTACATATTTCGGAGGTTGCCCGTAACTATGTTAAGGACATAAAGGAGCACCTCACAATTGGACAGGTTGTAAAAGTAAAAATTCTTACTATGGATCAGGGCGGTAAAATCAGCTTGTCTATAAAGAAGGCTGTAGAACCCCGTGCAAAGGCTCCTGCTTTTTCAGGTGCACCTGCCGAGGTTGATTTTACACGCAAGTCTGACGAGCAGTTTATGGCGCTCTCTTTTGAAGAAAAGATGGCAAAATTCAAATCTACCAGCGACGAAAGAATGCAGGATATTAAGCGCAATACCGATTCTAAGCGCGGTAGCTACAGAAGAGGAAACAACTGATAAAAAAAAGGTCCACATATGTGGACCTTTTTAAGTAACAGGGAATAGTGAATAGGGAATAAGTAATGAAAAAACACAGCGCAAGCTGTGTTTTTTCTCTTTAAAAGAAGCGAACCTTCTTTGCAATTATATTACCGTTTACTTTAATGTAGCTGTGGTAAGCTCCGTCGTAGCCAACAGTTATATCAAGACCATCTATTTTAGCACTCAAGCTGTGAGCAGGCTCAATAATCTTTGTGTACTCACCGTACACATTGCCGTCAACAACAAACTCGTTAGCGCCCTTTACGTGGCGGTAGCAAATGTGATGTCCCTGATAATCGGCTTCAACAAAAACGCGATGCTTCACGTCTTCTGCAATGTGCAAGGGCTGTGTGCTTTCAGCATCTGTAACGGCACCAGAATCCAAAGAGCTTTCCAATGCTTCTGTTGCGATTTCGTTGTTTTCCTCTTCCGCGGGAAGGTGCTTGAGCTTATAGCCAAAGTAAATGCCTGCACCAAGGTAATAAAGCACCCATATATGTACCAAAAGGTCGATTATGTCAAAGGCTTCGGGAATGTCCATTGACACATAGCCAAGGAAAACCATGTCGAGAATAAAAAGTACAAGGGCAGGGATAAACCAGCCGTAATGCTTTTTGGAAAAAATCCAGAAAATTAAATATAGCAGAAGAACAACCCCTGCAACAATGTAAAAGCCTGTAAGCTCCAGAAAATAACCAAATGATGCTGCCCAGTAGGGGATGGTTATTGAAAAAAGAAACATTGTGTTCGATGGGGTGAACAGCAACGCAATATTAACTACTGTAAGAATAATTGTAAGTAGCAGATTGCCACGGGATTGTTCATACTTTTTTAAAAGCTCATTTTTCATATTCAACACAACCTTTCGACAATATTATACACGATTTTTAAAATACAGGCAATAGTTATATATGCCGGAATGTGGGAAATTAACTGCTGCGATACTTTTATGAGAGTGTTTTAAGTGTTGAAATACAAATTATTCATTGAAAATTCTGTTAATGAAGAGTGAAATATCTCGCTGTGCTCGATATGAAATAATTTACTGCGTAAATTGTGAAATTGAAAGCCAATGCTTTCAGTGAAATAAAATTTGCCTCATGTGCTTCAGCACATTTCACATTCACGAAGTGAATATTTCATAGCGAAGCTATTTCGCTTGCCG
>JAFQLL010000018.1 GCA_017414645.1 Clostridia bacterium
ACCCGACTGTCAACACCACTTACAATTACCAGCCATACGAAAAAAGCACCTCAATTGGGGAATTGGCCTCCGCTGTAGCGGTTTGCGGATACAGGGCACCGCTGCCTCCCCGGTTAGTACGACTTAATTATTATACACTATCTTTCCCTATTTATCAATACTTTTTTTCAAAAACGTTCTTCAAAGTAGTAAGAATCGTCCTCAACGTCCCATATAAATTTGTTTCGCTCTTCCTTCTGCCTTTTTGCTTCCATAACAAGGAGGTAACCGTCTGTGATAATAAATTCTTCGTTTCTCTGTGTTTTCATAATATCTACCCCTTTCTTTGTCTCCATTCTACCCTTAACCCTGTCCCATAAAACGGACTTGTGCGATTGTTTGACAAAAGTTTTTATTTTTGGTATAATAACCTCACGAAACAAGACGAAATCAAAGATTTCTGTGTTTCGGAGAACATTTTATCATAATACTTCGGCGACGTTTCACCGCCTTCGTTGTTTTGGTATAATGACCGACGGTTATTATAAAACGAGGTGACAAAATGGAAAATACAAGAGAAAATAAAATGGGCACAATGCCCATAAATAAGCTTTTATTATCGTTAAGCCTTCCCATGGTTGCATCAATGCTGGTGCAGGCGCTTTACAACATTGTTGACAGCGTATTCGTGTCCATGTACAACGCCGACGCTTTCACCGCAGTTTCTTTGGCGTTTCCTTTGCAGAACTTAATGATTGCTTTCGCAACGGGCACAGGTGTTGGTATCAACGCACTTTTGTCAAAAAGCCTTGGTGAAAAGAACTTTGAAAGAGCAAACAAAGCCGCAAATAACGGCATTTTCATATCGTTGGTGCACTATTTAATTTTCCTTTTAATAGGCATTTTCGGTGTAAGGGCATTCTTTTCTGCCCAGTCGAGCGATATAGACGTAATAAACTACGGCATTGAATATGCCTCAATCTGCCTTATTGCATCCATCGGTGTTTTCACACAGATAACAACAGAAAGACTTTTACTTGCAACAGGCAAAAGCGTGCTTTCAATGGCAACACAGCTCTCAGGTGCAGTTATAAACCTCATTATGGACCCCATTCTTATTTTCGGCTTTGGTCCCATTCCCGAGATGGGTGCTGCAGGCGCGGCACTTGCAACTGTTATAGGTCAGATTATTGCTGCCTTCATAGGCATTTATTTCAACCGAAAGTACAACAAGGAAATTCACGTTACCTTCCGCAATTTTAAGCCCGACGGGTTTGTCATCAAGCGTATTTATGCAGTTGGTCTTCCCTCCACAATTATGGCATCCATCACAAGTGTTATGACCTTCGGCATAAACAAAATTCTCACATCCTTCCCTACAATTGTAAACGAGGCTCAGTCTGTTTTCGGTGCATACTATAAGCTTCAGAGCTTTATCTTCATGCCCGTGTTTGGTCTTAACAACGGTATGGTGCCCATTATTGCCTACAACTACGGCGCAAAAAAGCCCGACAGAATGAAAAAGACAATTACCCTTGCAATTATCTATGCAATGAGCATAATGCTTATAGGTCTTCTGGCATTCACCTTTATCCCCCACATTCTTTTAGGCTTCTTTAACACAAGCACTACCTTAGGCGTGCCTGCTTTCCGCGCAATAAGCCTCAGCTTCATTTTTGCAGGCTTCTGCATTATAACAGGTAGTGTATTGCAGGCTGTGGGCAACGGTTTTTTGAGCATGTGCACATCTATTGTGCGCCAGCTGGTGGTTTTACTGCCTGCGGCATACCTTCTTTCGCTTTCGGGCAACATAAACCTTGTGTGGTTTTCCTTCCCCATTGCAGAAATTGCTTCACTTTTAATGAGCATGTTCTTCCTGCGCCACGTTTATAAAACAATTATCAATCCTTTATACGACTAACCAACGCCCTGCTTAATGCAGGGCGTTTTATTTTATAAAATGTCAATAAATAAATTTTTATATTTAACCAAATTTTATCTACTATTTTGTTGAAATTGACATTTTTTTGTGATAGAATATTTTGGGCTTTGAAAAGCCCCCTACATAAAATTATGAAAGAAGGCATCATTATGGCTAACGCAAAAACAGGCGGTTGGCGCACAAACAAGTGGATAAGAGCAGCTATCCCTGCACTTTTACTCCACTGCAGTATCGGTACAGTTTACTGTTGGTCACTTTTCAGTGAACAAATTGGTAAGCACATTGGTTTTTCAAAGGGTGCTACCGAATGGGCATTCAGCTTCGCAATTTTCTTCTTAGGCATGTCTGCAGCTTTCTTAGGTAATTTTGTTGAAAAAGATATTCACAAGTCCTCTCTTATCGCAACAATCTGCTTTGCAGGCGGTATGGCAGGCACAGGCTTCTTTATCTGGTATGGCGGCATGCACCAGCACAGCCTCCTTGCTCTTATAGGTATTTACGTATGCTATGGTTTAATCATGGGTATCGGTCTTGGTACAGGCTACCTTTCCCCCGTTAAAACCCTCATGCTCTGGTTCAAGGACCAGAAGGGTCTTGCTACAGGCCTGGCAGTTGCAGGCTTTGGTGCGGCAAAGGCTATCGCAAGCCCCATCATGGAAGGTTTGCTTTCAGGTCTTGGCGAAGGCGCTATCTACAAAATGTTCTGGATTCTTGCAGCAGTTTATTTTGTTATGATGTTCGTTGGTCACCTTCTTTTAAAGAAGCCCTCCGACTGGCACGAACCCACTTCCAAGGAAGACAAGAAGAGCATTATCTCCGTTCTTAAGCTTAAGCCCATGACAAACTACATCGGAATCTGGCTTATGTTCTATCTTAACATTACATGCGGTCTCGCACTTATTTCTCAGGAAAAGTACATCTTCAAGGCTCTTGGTCTTGCAGGCATGGTTGGTATTTTGTCCACCTGCTCTGCAATCTTCAATGCAGGCGGTCGTCTTGGTTTCTCCGCTGCAGCAGACAAGTGCAAGGATCGTAACAGTGTGTTCAAGCTTATCTTTGTTATTTCTATCGTTCTCACTGCAGCAGTTGTTCTCACACAGGGCATTGTTACAGGCAGTGTAGTTCTTGTCATAGCTCTTATCATGATGGTTAACGCAGGCTATGGTGGCGGTTTCAGTAACATTCCCACACTCCTCAGTGACCATTACGGCATGAGCAACATCAGCGCAATTCACGGCATTACACTTTCCGCATGGGGCTTTGCAGGCTTAACAGGCAATCAGCTCGCTGCATGGATTGTGTCCAAGTTTGGTACAGAAGTTGAGCTTCACGGTAACATGGTTAACCCCACAGGCTACCAGACGGTGCTTTACGTAACACTTGTGCTTTACATAATCTCTCTTGTACTGAGCATGTTCTTTGTACAGAAGAGCGAAAACACAGGCGAAGTTCCCGAACACTGATTGTTTCCTTTGGGAAACAATCAACGTCAAAATAAATTTTGACATATCGCAAAAACAGGATGCAAAATTGCATCCTGTTTTTTAATTTGAAAATATAAAATTTTTCAAAAAAGTTCTTGACATTTCATTCTGAGGCAGTTATAATAACGAAGTGACCTGGAGAGATGGCTGAGTTGGTCTAAGGCGCACGACTGGAAATCGTGTAACGGTTAACCCCGTTCAAGAGTTCGAATCTCTTTCTCTCCGCCATATAAAGCATCGACATTTTGTCGGTGCTTTTTTGTTTTTCAAAATTTCAAAATCAATCAAACACTCGGGTGTTTGTACCTTGCCTCTTCCCTCACAGGTATACTCATATCTGCGTATACCTGTCTATATCCTCTTTCCCCAATGCGCTCTGCAGTGCAAGGTTCATGCCGTTTGCAATTATCATTGCACTTCTTTTAGCAAGCGAGTCCACATCCTTAGGTGTTACAACCATGTCTGCGCCAAGAGGCTCCATTCTTTTATACGCTTCAAAAAACACACGTTTTTCTTCTTCTGTGGCGCCGGTTGTGTCCAGAGCGTCGAGTGCTACGGTTACAGCATCCACCACCATTGGCACACCAATGGCAATAACCCTCACCCCTAAGGTTTTTTCGCTCAGCTCCTTACGGTTATTGCCCACTCCGCTGCCGGGGTTTATGCCCGTGTCGGCAATTTGTATGGTTTTGCCGAGCCTTGCCATGCTTCTTGAAGCTAAAGCATCTATCGCAATAACTAAATCGGGCTTTGTTTTTTCTATAACCCCTTTCACAATGCAGCTCGTTTCAATACCCGTAAATGCCATTACCGAAGGCGCAAGTGCACTTACACTGCGCACGCTTTCGTCAATTTCCTCGGGCATAATTTCTTTAATGTGTCGTGTTACCAGAAGCCTTTTCACGCTCTCGGGGCCTATAGAGTCGGCTGTAATGTGCCCGTTACCTAACCCGATTGCTAAAACGGATGCACTTTCTTCTATATTAAGTATATTTTTAAGCTCTTTTGCCACACATATACAAGCTTTTTCATATTCCTCGCGGTTGTTTTCCGACAAATCATTAACGGTAATTGTAATGTAATTGCCAATAGGCTTTCCCACAGCCTCTGCGGCAGCCTCGCTTGTTATTTTTATACGCTCAATTTTTATGCCGTTATCCTCCTCCAATATGCTTTCTATGCCACCTGAAACTTCTTTGTGCATATTGGCAGCCTCAACGGCAAGGTCTGTTCTTATATTCATGGTTTTCCCCCTTGTTAAGTTTTATTTTTATTATTAACCGAATTTCATTGACTTAGTAAATTTTCTCATGTAAAATATAATTAATATAGTATTATTTTCACCAAGGAGGATTATATATGGAAAAACGTATCGCAATAATAGATTTAGGCTCAAATTCTGTAAGAATGACCATAAATCTCCTCCATGATAACGGAGATTGGGAAGTTGTTATAAAAAAGCGTTCAACTGTCCGCCTTTCCGAGGGCATGGGTATAGACAAGGTTCTCAAGGAAGATGCAATGCTCCGCGTTATCGATGCTTTGAAGGAATTTTGCGTTTTAGCAAAGCTTGACAGCTGTCAGACCATTGTTGCAATTGCAACGGCAGCCGTAAGAAATGCAGTTAACCGCGATTTGTTTATCGACAGAGTATATCAGGAAACAGGCATCCGTTTTGACATTATTTCAGGTGAGGACGAGGCTTATTACAGCTATTTGGCAGTAACACAGTCACTGCCCGTTAAAAACGGCCTTGTTTTTGACACAGGCGGTGGCTCCACAGAGCTCATTCTCATTAAAAACGGTCACATGGTTCACACAGCAAGCGTGCCTTTAGGCGCGGTTATGCTTACAGAAAAGTTCCGTGGCAGAAGCCAGGCAGAGCTTTACCGCTATGTTGTAATGATGTTAGGCTCAGTTGACTGGATTGATGAAGCCGCAGGATGCGACCTTTACGGTGTAGGTGGCAGTGCAAAAACACTCGGCACTCTTTCGCTTAAAGAGCTTAAAAGTGTTGACGAGGTTCACGGCTTGGCTGTTCCCTGCAATAAGGTTTCGGCAATTTATCAGAAGGTTTACTCCACTCCCTTAAGCTTAAGAGGCAACATTCCCGGCATGGAAAAAAGCCGTGCCGATATTATCTTAGCCGGTCTCATGCCCATGAAGGCTCTTATGGACATGCTTGGAAGCAAAAAGTGCACAGTTTGTTCCCACGGTGTAAAAGAAGGCGTATTTTTCAGAGTGCGCGATGAAATACTTAAGAATGAGTGGGGTAAAAGATGAGCATAAACATTGTACTGCATGAGCCCGAAATTCCGCAGAATACAGGCAACATTGCCCGTACCTGTGCGGCGACGGGTGCAAAACTACACATTATAAAACCAATGGGCTTTGAAATTGACGACAAAAAGCTCAAGCGTGCAGGTCTTGACTACTGGCATATGCTCTCCATAACCTACTACGAAAACCTTGAGGATTTTTTCAATAAAAACCAAGGTGGCAATTATTATTTCTGCACAACGAAGGCTCCCAACACCTATGCCGAAGCCAAGTTTTCCGACGGCGACTATCTCTTTTTCGGTAAGGAAACAAAAGGGCTTCCCGAGGACCTTCTTTCGGCAAACCTGGAAAAATGCATCCGCATACCCATGGTTGCCGACGCACGAAGCCTTAATTTATCCAATTCGGTTGCAATAGTTGTTTACGAGGCACTGCGCCAGACGGGCTATTTTAACCTTATGGAAAAATCAAATTATTTAACTTTAGTAAAATAATCAACATTATTAAACTAAAACCCAATTTTGGGACATTGCTTACCCAATCAAACTAAACTGAAAGGATGTATTTTATGTTACACGTTAATTCCGAAAACTATACAAAAGAGGTATTAAACTCCCCTATCCCCGTAGTGGTTGACTTTTTTGCAACCTGGTGCGGTCCCTGCCGCATGCTCGCTCCCGTGCTGGAATCTGTAGCAGAGGACTTTGAGGACAAGGTAAAGTTCGTTAAGTTAGACGTTGACGAAGCTCCCGACATTGCGAAGGACTATTCCATCATGTCCATTCCCACTCTTATTATTATAAAGAATGGCGAAGAGGTTGCAAAGCAGGTAGGCTCCCTTGGCGCTGAAGCTTTGGAAGAATGGATTGAAGAAAACATCTGACAGTGATATGCCTATGGCATGATATGACTTCGCCATGATTTGAAGCCTTGCGGCTTCATGATATGCCCAAAGGGCATTACGGTAGCTTTGCCACGAGTCGTGGGCGAAGCAAGGAAATGCTCATAGGAGGCAAATCTTTAATTGGATAAAATGAAAATTCACAGAATTTTCTACCCTAATGAGCTGAAAGCTCATATCATGTCGCGTAGCGACATATCATGCACAAGCATTTCATGTGCTGTGCACATATCATTTAAATGCAACCCACGTTCGTATAGTACGGGGACATTCCTGACCCAATGTCAGCCCACTTCCCCGTCTTTTTACGTACCAATTAAAAATGAATGAGCAGGTGTGTCCCCTACGGGAAATTATTTGATTTTCTCGTCGATGCCGCCTGCAGCCCACGTTCGTATAGTGCGGGGACATTCCTGACCCAATGTCAGCCCTCCTCCCCGTCTTTTTACGTACCAATTAAAAATGAATGAGCAGGTGTGTCCCCGTTCATTAAAAGGAGCAAACCAATGAAAAAAACACTTTCACTTATACTTTCTGCAGTTTTGCTTTTTGCATTAACTGCCTGCGGAACAACTTCCGCTACATACACCATAGGCATTCTTGAATATGCCTCACATGAGGCTCAGTCACTTGCAGTTCAGGGCTTTATGGATGTTTTAACCGAAAAGCTGGGGGACGACGTAGCCTTCCAGAAGCAGCATGCCTCGGGCGATGCAAACAGCGCAACGCTCATTGCAAACAACTTTGTAACACAAAATGTTGACCTTATTCTTTGCGACAACACACAGTCGGTGCAGATTGCAGCCTCTGCCACAGCAACCATCCCCGTATTGGGTGCGGCTGTAACAGACTATGCACAGGCACTTGACGTAAGCCTTACAAGCGCTTCCACAGGCATTAATGTTTCGGGAACAAGCGACCTTGCCCCCTTGGAAAGTCAGGCGGCAATGATAACAGAATTGTTCCCCGAAGCAAAAAATGTAGGACTTATCTACTGCTCCAGTGAAGTTAACTCTCTTTATCAGATTAACTTTGTTCAGCAGTACCTTCTTTCAAAGGGCATAAGCTGTATGGAATTTGCGTTTACAGATTCTAACGACCTTGCAGCAGCTGTGCAGTCAGCCTGCGAATTTTCCGATGTTATCTACCTTCCTACAGATAACACAATTGCAGAATGCACAGGAATTATAAATGACATCTGCTATGTGGCAAAGGTCCCTGTAATAGCAGGTGAAAAGGGCATTTGTTCCGGTTGCGGCGTTGCAACGCTTTCCATCGACTATTACGAGCTCGGCAAAAAAACAGGTCTCATGGCATACGAAATTCTCGTTAACGGAGCAGATATTTCTAAAATGCCCATTGAATACGACGAAAACTGTATTAAAATGTATAACCCCACAATCGCCGAAGAACTGGGCTTAACAATCCCCGAAGATTATATTCCTATTGAATAAGGGTGATAATTTATGGTTAACAGTATTGCTTCTATATTTACTGCAATAATTTTTGCTTTTTCATCCTATATAATTCCCACCGATACCACAACAGACGTTACCATTCAACCAATGGACGGCGTTTACAGAGTAGGCATCAACCAGCTTGTAAGCCATAGTGCACTTGACAACGCAACAAAGGGCTTTATGGATGCTTTAACCGAAAAGCTTGGTGATAAGGTTGTGTTCGACTGGCGCATTGCCGAAGGAAGCTTTGATAACTGCAAGCAAATCTCTGCTGACTTTGTGGATGCAGAATACGACCTTATAATGGCAAACGCTACTCCTGCGTTGCAATCTGCCGCAGCGGCAACCGTTACAATACCCATACTCGGCACAGCTGTCACAGAGTACGGCACATCTCTCGGCTGCGAAGTTGTTAACGGCATTGTACCCGGCAATATTTCCGGAACAAGCGACCTTGTTCCCTTCAACAGGCAGGTTGAAGTTATTACAGAGCTTTTCCCCAATGCAAAAAAGGTTGCTCTTCTTTATTGCGCAAAGGAGGCATACAGTAAGTTCCAGACAGATGAAATGGCTACCCTTCTTTCAAAAAAGAGTATCGAAACAAAGGAATTTACCTTTGCATCCTCCGAGGATATTTCCGCAGCAGTAACAGAAGCCTGCACATATGCAGATGTAATCTACATCCCCAATGACAATACGGCAGCTTACAATGCTTTTGATATCGGCAGTATCTGCCGTTCGTTAAAGAAGCCTGTGTTTGCGAGCGACTACGGCACCTGCTCAAGCTGTGGTGTGGCATCGCTTAAAATTGACTACTACCGTCTTGGCAGGGTTACAGGTGAGCAAGCTTACAGAATTCTCTGCGAAGGTGCCGACATTAGCACAATGCCCATTGAATACGACGAAGCTTGTGCAAAGCTGTATAACGCAGAAATTGCCAAAGAATTGGGCATAATCGTTCCCGAAGATTATATTCCTATTGAATAACAACCACACACCGCTAAAATTTTTGGTGGTGTGTTTGTTTTTGCAAAAATCTTTTTCAGGTTATTCATTTTTGCCATAAATCTTTGTTTTCTTGCCAAAAATTTGTCGATTTTTTCATTCAAAGGTTGACTTTTCCCGTCGAAAGTCTTATACTATGTTTATATCTTTTTTAAGGAGACGATTTTTATCATGAAAAAGTTTTTAGCACTCGCCTTAGCAGCAGTAATGTGCTTTGCACTCGCTGCTTGCGGCAACGACCCCGTGGTTGAAACACCCACAGACGCAACAGAAGCACCTACTGTTTATAACGTTGGTATCTGCCAGCTTGTTCAGCATGTAGCTCTCGACGCAGCTACACAGGGCTTTAAGGATGTACTTACAGAAAAACTCGGTGACCAGGTAGTGTTCGACGAACAGAACGCTTCCGGCGATAGCGTAGCATGTGCAACTATCGTTAACAAGTTCGTATCTGACGAAGTTGACCTTATCCTTGCTAACGCAACACCCGCTCTTCAGTCTGCAGCTGCAGCTACACTTACAACACCCATCCTCGGCACATCCGTTACAGAATACGGTGTTGCTCTTGAATGCGAAGTAGTTGACGGCGTAGTTCCCGGCAACATCTCCGGTACAAGTGACCTTGCTCCCCTCGACCAGCAGGTTGAAGTTTTGGTAGAGCTTCTTCCCGAAGCTAAGAAGGTTGCTCTTCTTTACTGCTCCGCTGAAGCAAACAGCAAGTTCCAGGTAACAGAAGTTGCTAAGTTCCTCACAGAAAAGGGTATCGAATCCAAGGAATTCCCCTTCGCTGACTCTAACGACCTTGCAGCAGTAACAGAAGCTGCTTGTGCATACGGCGATGCAATCTACGTTCCCACAGACAACACAGTAGCTTCCTCCACAGGCGTTATCGACGGTATCTGCCGTCCCGCTAAGAAGCCCGTTATCGCAGGCGAAGAAGGCATCTGCTCCGGTTGCGGTGTTGCTACTCTTTCCATCGACTACTACAAGCTCGGCCGTGTTACAGGCGAACAGGCATACAGAATTCTTGTAGAGGGCGAAGACGTTGAAACAATGCCCATCGAATACGATCAGGACGTTGTTAAGAAGTACAATGCTGAAATCTGTGCTGAACTCGGTATCGAAGTTCCCGAAGGTTACGTTGTAATCGAATAATATTTACGGTTAGTTAAAAATAAACGTAAAACCGATGGGCTTATTGCCCATCGGTTTTATCCGTATTAAAACGACTAAGGAGTTTATACCATGTCAATCATTTCTAGTATTATAAACGCACTACCCGGTGCCATTGCCCAGGGTCTTATCTGGGGTATAATGGCAATTGGTCTTTACATTACATATAAAGTTCTCAACATTTCCGACCTTACTGTTGACGGCAGCATGTGTACAGGCGCTGCAGTATGCGTAATGCTTACAATCGGTGGCATGCCCCTTCCTTTGGCAATGGTATGCGCTGTAATAGCAGGCATGCTTACAGGCTTTGTAACAGGTATTTTCCACACATTTATGGGTATCCCTGCAATTCTGGCAGGTATCCTCACTCAGCTTTCCCTTTACTCTGTAAATTTGAAAATTATGGGCAAGGCAAATCAGGCAATTAGCATCCGTAATTATGATTTGCTTGTTTCTCTTCAGTATATAAGAAACGTTCCCTTCTGGAAAAATGCAATTTTTGTGGTTGCAGCATTCGTTATTGTGCTCATCGCCATTTTGTACTGGTTCTTCGGTACAGAATACGGTTGCTCGCTCCGTGCCACAGGCTCCAACTTGAACATGAGCCGTGCACAGGGTATTAACACAAGCTTCAATACAGTTATAGGTCTCATGCTTTCCAACGGTATTGTAGCCCTTTCCGGTGCGCTTCTTTCCCAGTATCAGGGCTTTGCCGACGTACAGATGGGTCGTGGCGCCATCGTAATTGGTCTTGCCGCTATCATTATCGGTAATGCTGTGTTCGGCAAAATCTTCAAGAATTTTGCCTTTAAGCTTCTTGCAGTTGCGCTCGGTGGCGTTATTTACTACATAGTTTACCAGATAGTAATCTGTTTAGGTATCGACCCCGACCTTCTCAAGCTCCTTTCCGCAATGGTGGTTGCAATATTCCTTGCAATCCCCTACTGGAAGAAGACCTACTTCTCCGCACCCAAGAAGGGAGGCAATCAGAATGCTTGAAATTAAAAACATTTACAAAACCTTTAACCCCGGCACAATCAACCAGAAGGTTGCACTTAATAACCTTAATCTCACGCTTAACGATGGCGATTTTGTAACAATTATCGGTGGCAACGGTGCAGGTAAAAGCACCATGCTCAACGCTATCAGTGGCGTTTGGAAGCCCGATTCCGGTAAAATCATTATCGGCGGCATTGATGTAACAGGCATGCCTGAGCACAAGCGTGCACGCTTCTTGGGCAGAGTTTTTCAGGACCCCATGCTCGGCACAGCTGCCAACATGAGCATTCAGGAAAACATGGCTCTCGCTCTCCGCAGAGGCAAGCGCCGTGGTCTTGGCTGGGGTATTACAGAAAAGGAAAAGGTTCAGTTCCGTGCAGCTCTGCAAACACTTGAATTAGGCTTGGAAGAACGCATGACAAGCAAGGTTGGCCTTCTTTCCGGTGGTCAGAGACAGGCAGTAACACTTCTTATGGCAACCTTAAAGAAGCCAAAGCTCCTTCTTTTAGACGAGCACACAGCCGCACTCGACCCCAAAACAGCGGCAAAGGTACTTGAGCTTAGCGAAAAAATCGTTCAGGAAAACCACCTTACAGCTCTTATGGTAACACACAACATGAAGGACGCTATCCGTTACGGCAACCGCCTTATCATGATGCATGAGGGTCACGTAATTTTCGACGTATCGGGCGAAGAAAAGAAAAACCTCACAGTTGAAGGCTTGGTTGAAATGTTCTCCACCGCTTCAGGTGAAGAATTTGCAAACGACCGCGCACTTTTATCTAAATAATAATATTAAACAAAAAAAGAATTGGCAGTTGCCAATTCTTTTTTTGTTTGGTTAATTATTCGGAAAATCTTATGTCTGCCGCGGCAAATTTTCCGCCGCCAACGCCCCATCCACCGATTAACGTAACCTTACCAAGGTCACTTACCTCAGGTGCACTTGCACGATATGCATAGTCAAGAGCTAAGGTATATTCAACCCCATTCTCATCTGTTATCCATGCACTGTAGGTTCCGTTTTCAACATCTGTCTCAATATGCAGATAATACATTTTCCCTGCCTCGTAGCTGACAGCTTCGTAGCTTTCTATAACAGTTCCGTTATAAGCATCCATGGTGCCGTCAGGCTTAAAACGTACAACTATGTTGAATTGGTCGTACCAGGTGGGGTTCGAGTCGCTTGCTGTAATTCCCACAACGTTGTCCGTTACCTCGTAGGGCATAAGAAGCATATCTATACTTCCCTTTGTTATTGCATCATATTCCAATGCTTCAAACTCACCTGTTGAATAAACAGGCTCTACCGCGTAATATTCGCCCGCTCTCGCCTCGACATCGTCTGTTACACCATCTGTAAGATAATAAAGGTTGCTTCCGTCTGAGACTGCAACTGCTGTTTGATTGTAGAATTTCAAAGTAGTACCACAGGGCACAGTAAAATATTCTGCATTCTGAACAGCAGTACCGTTCTTTGTAACCTTTTCCATACCGCTCGTTGTAATGGTTTCGCCTTCAACAACCTCAAGGTATGCTGCCAAGCCTTCATACTCACTGCCGGTTGCTGCACTTTCTCTGTCAACGATGTACGCAGCCGCCTTTGGTGCATAAAGGGCAAAGGTAACTTTGCCTTCAGCGCTCTGCACAAATTCGGTTACATCTATCGTAACCCATTGATTAACGGTACCCGTATTGTCGCTGTAGCCAATTGCATTGTCTGACCACACTATGTTTTCCAAATCTGCCACATCGTCTGTAGAATATCCTGTTTTTTCATCAACAGTAAAATCAACTACACCTGCTGCAAGCTTCATTGTGTTATTTTTCTTCAGATGTGTATGAACCTTTGCCACGTACACGTTAAGCTTTACAGCCATTCCATCGTGGTATTCCTCAGGAACATTAAAGGTAAGAAGCGGAATTCTCGGGTTTCCTAAATTCCAACCATCGCCTGTTACGGTCATGTTGCCATCTGCATCAACGTCGTCTGCATCTGAAACGCCTGCCGACGCTGCAAAGAGCATTTCTGAAGCATTATCACTCACTGCAGCATCAGCTGTTGCAAAGGTATCGGCAATTACTGCATTTTCGCTGTCGCTGTATGTAGCAAAATAGCCTTTTATATCGGTAGCATAGAACGCTCCGTTATAGCTGCCTGTATTTGCAAACAAAATAACTGAATCAATGCAATCGGCATTACTTCTGAAGCCATAGTCCTCTGCCCTTATAACTTCACCATCAGGTGTAGAAAGGGTCACAGTGTACTTATCCTCTGCCGCATTACCCTTAATAAATACACGATATACTGTATTTGCAGAAAGAGTTGCCAGGGTCACGTCGGCTGTATTTCTGCCTCCTGTACCGTTGCCGTCAACAGGTCTGAAATCCCCCGACTTATTGAAGCCAACCTCAATCTGGTCAGGCCCGAAGTAATTTGCGTTGCTGCTGTCCTTCAGCATAATCCACTGGTCGCCGAAGTCATTCCAGCAAACATTCATTTCAATGACAAATTCATCTGTAGCAGCAACAGGGAATTTTACCAGATTTGCATCTGCATCCTTCTGGCTGTTCTTTGAATAAATATCTTCAAGCGCAAATGTTTCAGGATATATTTTCACATCAACACTTATATCAATTCCTGCAACACGTCCTGCAACAGTAACAGTTTTTACACCAAAGCTGTCATTTGTAAAATCCAGCCCGTCCATATCCCAGCTTGCGGTTGCAGTTATTTCATTTCCCGAATCATCAATCAAAGTAATTTTCTCAGGCATTACAGGTTCATTTCCTGAAATTACTTCAACATCGGCAATTTCATCAGCAAGCTCATATTCGCATTCTACCCATGTAAGCTCCCACTGCTGCCAGCTGCCTCTATTGTAGGTATACTGCAGCACGTCTGCACCATCTTCATAGGAGCCGTCTCTTACGTCCAGGGACAAACCGCTTCCCACAGGTGTAATTCTGTAATAGCCGCCTGCATAGTAATTATCCCATTCATCGTCAAAGCACATAAATGCAAACTGCTGAGCATATTTACCCTTATAATCGCCGGTTGTCAGCATAGCACCCAAATCATACGAATCGTTTTCAATGCTCATCACCTTGCCTGTAGCCTTATTTGTCAAGGTGTATATTCCTCCGCCCAGGTCAGTAAGTCGCCACAATTGTCTTTCGTTATTTTCGTCAGCTGTATATTGTCTTATATAGCCATCCGTATCCTGAGTAAGGGCTTTTCCTGAACGCTTTGATGTAATAATATAAGTGCCCTCTTCCACATTGCTTGGGGGCATTTCTGCTTTTGTTCCGCTTCCCGCGTTACGGGTGTATAAAAGGGTACCGAAGCCGAACTGGTCAAAGCTTGAGCCATGGCTGCTTGCACCGCCTTCAGGTCTCACCGTTTCAAGAAGTGCTTCCATGCCCGGAGTGTCAATACCCTTACGTTTATTGTAGTGGTTATAAATCATTTCAAAAACAGGTCTTATGGAGCTTGCAGCTCCTGTAATACCGCTCTGGCTTGACCAGGAACCCTGCCCTGAGTACCAGTTGTAGGTTGTATAGGGCATACTGTTACCCAGATGATGCTGTGCAACATATTCTGCACCTGCCAAAAATCTGTTTCCTGCCCAGGAATAAATATCGTCGCCCTGATTCCATGCAATTTCACAGGTTACAGCCATCAAACCCACACCCATTTGTGTGTGCTCCATGTCTCTTCCCGCTTCCTGCCACTGACCTACAGGAACATTCATTGTATCACTGCTTGCTTCGTAAAGCTTCGGCACAGCGTTAAAAATTGAACCGTTGCCTGCACCGTTTTTGTAGTATTCAAGAGCTCTTTCGTAAATATCACGTCTGTCGCAGAACACGCCTATAGCCGCTGCTGCTGCCATATTGCACAAATCCCAGTTTGCCCAATAGTTCATAATGTGCGCACCGTTATGGTCTCCGCCTTGCTCATTGGAATACAAAAATCTCTCATTCAGAGGCTTATAGAATACATTTATGAGCATGTCCTGCATTCTTTCAAGTTCAAAGCCCTCATAATCACGCATAATTTCAGCTGCGCACGCCAGCTCATAGCCGTAAAGACCTGCTGCAAGGTATCTGTCGGCGTTACCTGTAACAGTTTTCAATGCGCCGCTCCAGCCGTTTAAAATGTCTCTTGCACAGTCTGCATAGGCAGTATCGCCCGAAATTTTCCATCTGATTGCGCAAAGATATGCCCTGTGTGCATCTCTGTATAAAAGTGCGCAGTTATCACCTGAGCCACCTCTCGAAATTGTGCCCACAGCTCTGTGGGTACCAATTTGTGCATAGCTGTTTGCACACAGTGCCTCATAGCCCGAAACATATGGTTCCTCTCCATTTGCAACTGCCCTTGCAATTCGTTCCAGGTCTGCTGCAGTATTCAACAAGCCCGGATGCAGGAACATATCATCATACCTGACGTATCTGTAATCAAACACAATTTTGCCGTCATTTTCACCGCTTGCCTCGTTGATAAACTTTTCTTCAACATCGCTTATAAGCACATACTCTTCACCATTGTAGAAAAGGCTTTCTTCAACAATGTCTGAAACATACTGCTCACCATACTGCAAATTAACATTGTCATCACCGTATCCGATAACCTCAGGCTCATCGTCGTACGCAGTAGAATTAATAATATATCTTTCTTCAACCTCTACCATCAATTCCTTTGCTTTTACAATAGAGATATTATCAATACCAATGTCACTTGTCCATCCTATGCATAAGCGCACATATTTATCGCTGCCGGAGGGAGTGAATGCCACACGGTTAATTGCCCATTCATCCGATACCCTTACCGCATATTTGCATTCACTGCCGTTATAATTTCCCATTATGTAATTTGTACGGTTCTTATTTTCGTCACACAAGAATGCGTTTGACCATTCAATGCTCGCGTCACTCGCTCCATGCAAGGCAAATGAAAGAATAAAGGTTTCTTCACCGCTATGCTCGGGAAGAGGAATGTATGGGTTGATGCTTCCTGCCCCTGTACTTGAGCCTAACTCAGCTGCATAAATTGCGCTGTCGTCGTTATAGCCTTCGCCGATAGAAAAGTTGTCACCCAAAGCGCGTCCGCCGCTTGTCCAACCGGTGTAGCTGTTACAGGTATAATCGAACAGGCTTTTATCAATAAGGTTTTTGGAGTTAACCGCCACATAACCCATTGAGTTTATGTCATATGCACGATCCCCTGCTTTGGCTGTTGCATCAGCTCCGTTTGCCAATGTAATATAAGGTGCATATTCACCTTCAACTGAAAGATTAAGTCCGCAGGATGGAACCTGAAAGCGAAGCACAACCTGGCTTTTACCATCATTAATAGCATTCTTAACCGCTTCTGTTACATCCACCGTTGCCCAGCCTGCCGTCTCTCCATCGCTGCCGCTGTTTGTGAAATGCTCATTTGACCACATTGCTGCATCGTAGGAATAGTCGTTGTTAACTGCCGCAAAATCCGATTGATTCATCCCGCCTGTTTTGTATGTAAGTGTCGGATTCAAGGTTTCATAAACAGCAAATTTTGTCCAGCCTTTGCCGATATTGCCGTTTACACCATTTACATATACATTCAGCGTAGCTGCTTCAAAGCTGTCTGCATCTGCATTCTGAATTCCGAACGCCATTACACCAATTCTTGTCGAAGCCAGATTGGTTATGAACGATGCTGTTTCTCCTGCTACGTAGGGAGCCTTGTCTGCTGTGCCTGTACTTGAAGGCCTTACCCCGGTCGCTACCATAATGCCTTCACCCGAGCTGTTTCCGCTCTGCCCATAGCCTGTAAGGCTCAGCTCAGATGTTGCCGCGAATACTCTCACTACAGGGAGCATCCCCATCAGCATTACTGCCACCAATACCACCGATATTAAATTTTTAACCTTTTTCATTTTCTGCCGTCCTCCGTCCTTTTTAAATTTTTTTCTATTTATTTTCTACTTCGATTATAATATGGTATTTCAATTTTTCAAGAGCAAAAACGCCCTGTGAAAATCCCGTTTTTTTGTACTCGAAGGAATCGGTATTTTCATAGGGCAAAACGGCAATAGTTTGAGCTAAGGCAGACAGAGGAGAAAACACTTTGTAATGCCATGTGCGTTTTCCGAGCCTTGCGAGGAAATTCTCGCACGGCAATAATATAAAATTTATTTTTTGCCTTATAGGAAATGCGCAATTTCCTATAAGGCAAAAAAAAGAATTGGCAATTGCCAATTCTTTTTTTGTTTGGTTAATTATTCGGAAAATCTTATATCTGCCGCAGCAAACTTTTCGCCGCCTATGCCCCAGCCGCCTATTAATGTAACCTTACCAAGGTCGCTTGCCTCGGGAGCAGATGCACGATAAGCATAGTCGAGAGCTAAGGTGTATTCTACACCGTCTTCGTCTGTTATCCATGCACTGTAGGTTCCGCTTTCAACGTCTGTTTCAATGTGCAGGCGATATGTTTCTCCTGCTTCGTAGTTAACAGCTTCATAACTTTCAATAACTGTGCCGTTATAAGCGTCCATTGTTCCGTCGGGCTTAAAGCGTACAACAATGTTGAACTGGTCATACCAAGTGGGGGCAGAATCACTTGCTGTAATGCCAACTACGTTATCTGTTACCTCGTAGGGCATAAGAAGCATGTCGATTGTGCCATTTGTTATGGGGTCAAATTCAATGGCTTCAAAGCCTTCTGTTGAATAAGTAAGCTCTATTGCATAATATTCGCCGGAAGTGGCTTCCACTACTTCTGTCACACCGTCTGTAAAGGTGTAGAGATTAGCTCCGTCAGAAACTGCATAAGCAGAGCTATTATAGAACTTAAGATTTGTATCCGAAGGCACTGTAAAGTATTCAGCGTTATTAACAACTGAGCCGTTCTTTGTAACCTTTTCCATGCCTTCAGTTGTAATTGTTTCACCATCCTGAACTTCGAGGTATGCTGCCAAGCCTTCGTAGCTGCCGCCATGCATTGCACTTTCTCTGTCAACAACGTAAACTGCCGCTCTTGGAGCGTAAAGTGCAATAGTAACTGTGTCATCTGCGTTTTCTACAAGCTCTGTAACATCGATAGAAACCCAAGTGTCAATAGTTGCACTGTTGTTTGTATAGCTTACGGTGTTGTCGCTCCATACAAGGTTGTCAAGGCTTGCAACATCGGCAGTATAGTAGCCTGTTTCTTCGTCAACAGCAATATCAACACCCGCTGCGGCAATTCTCATGCTGTTACCCTTACCAAGGTGTGTATGAGCTTTAGCCACATAAACATTTAATTTAACTGCCATGCCCTCTTCGTAATTTTCGGGAACATTAAATGTAAGAAGGGGAATTCTGGGGTTGCCAAGGTTCCAGCCCTCACCTGTTACTGTAGCGTTGCCGTCTGCGTCAACATCGTCTGCA
>JAFQLL010000019.1 GCA_017414645.1 Clostridia bacterium
GAAGGTGTCGTTAGCCTTTGCAACATAAACCTTTAACTTAACTGCCTGACTCTCGCCTGCCTCGGGCACATTAAACGTAAGAAGGGGTATTCTGGGGTTACCCATATTACGGCACAAAGCACTTACCGTGCTTACGCCGTCGGCATCTTTATCGGCAATATCGCTTACGCCTTGTGAGCCTATGAAAAGAAGATTTTCTGTATTATTTACCGCTTCATTTCCGTCAACAGTTGCAAAGGTATCTTTAAGAACTGCATTTTCGTGAACGAGAGTAAAGGTTACGTTGTGTGTTGTAATACTGTCATCTGCTGCAGTGTATTTCTGCTCAGCTTCGCTCTTTAAAATGTATGCCTCGCCCTCATGCTCATAGTAGAATTCGCCTGCGGGGAAATCGTAGAAAACGTCACCTGTCTGGTAGTCCTCATAAAGAACTGTCCAGGTTTTGTAAACGCCATCGTCATTATTGATTGTATAAACAACATTCTTTGCAGTTTTTGTTGTGACATTTTCAAACACAACATTTTCTGCCATCAAAAGACCGGCTTCCACGTTCCATCCACCTATAACAAGAAGCTTGCTTAAATCTTCTGCCGCTGCTACACCATTACGGTATGTGTAATTTGACGCAAGAAGGTATTTAATTCCGTCTTCATCCGTAATCCATGCACTATAGGAAGATGTTTCTACATTTGTTTCTATGTGCAAGTGATACTTCTTTCCTGCCGTATAGCTAATATCTGTCTCAGACATAAGACCTGTACTGCCATTATATGCCTGTATTTTACCATCGGTTGTGAAATTAATCTGAAGATTGCTCTGGCCATATCATGTGGGGTTAGATGTTGAAGAGGAAATTGCTATTACGCCATCATTGACAGCGGTAGGTGTAATGTCCATATCAATAACACCCTTTGTGATAGGTCCATGATTTGTTGTTACAAAGCCTTCCTCTGTACCTACGGTGGAATAAATTGTGCCACTGTACAGATATGTTACATAGTATTTTCCTGCCGTGGGGTTAACAGATGCTGTTACATTGTCTGTCAAAGCAAAGGAGTCTGTGCCGTTCGTAACCGCATATGCACCTACGTTTGAAGGAGCATAAAACTTAACTGTACTATTTACGGGAACAACAAAGCTTGCCTTATTCTTAACCACGCTACCGTTTTTGGTCACCTTTTCCATGCCTGTTGTTGTAATTGTTTCACCCTCAACAACGCTGAGGTATGCTGCCTTACCCATATATGCTCCACCGCCCGATGCACTTTCACGGTCAACCACATATGCTGCCGCACGTGGTGCATAAAGTGCAAAAGTAACAGTGTTTCCCGTTGCATTCTGCACATATTCTGTTACATCAATTGAAACCCATGCGTTTACGTTTTCAGTGTTTGGAGCCAGACGGAACATAGCATCTGACCATACAATATCACTAAGGTTTGTAACACTGCTTGCATAATAGCCCGAATTTTCATTCACTTCCTCAATATAACTACCTGCAGCAAGCTTCATTGAGTTGCCACCACCAAGATGAGTGTGCGCTTTGGCAACATAAACATTTAATTTAACTGCCTTGCCGTTTTCGTAGTCGTCAGGCACGTTAAATGTAAGGAGCGGAACTCTGGGATTGCTGAGATTATAGCCATTCCCTGTCACTGTAGCATTGCCGTCAGCATCGGTATCAGCTGCATCGGCAACACCTGCCGAGCCTACAAAAAGCATATCTGTAGAAGAGTTATTACCATTGCCCTCTACGTCCGCAAAGGTATCTGTAAGAACAGCATTTTCACGAACAATTTCAAGTGTTACGGTATGCTCGTCCTTTCCATCATCTGCCACAGTGTAAACCTGCTCTGTTGCGCTCTTTACAATGTATGCCTTATTGTTAATTTCGCCATAAACCTCGCCCTGAGGGAAGTTATAAAGAATGTCTCCGTTTTCAACGCTTCTGGGGCCGTCTGTCCATCTTTCAACCTCATTGCCGTTTGCATCGTTAAGAATATAGGTAACTTTCTTCTTAAGGGTGTTGTAGAACTGAACATTACTTACCGCAAACAATTTGCCGCCAACTTCCCAACCACCAACAAGTGTAAGCTTACCTAAATCACTTGCCTCGGGTGCACTACTGCGATATGCATAGTCAAGCGCTAAGGTATATTTATTGCCTGCTTCATCTGTAATCCACGCGCTGTAGGTTTTGTCCGAAACCCTTGTTTCAATGTAAAGGTGGTATTTTTTATTTGCTTCGTAAGGCACGGTGGAATAGCTTGCAAGGGCTCCACCGTTATAGGCCTTCATAGTGCCGTCAGCTGCCAGATTAATTACAATATTCAACTGGTCATACCATGTGGGGTTAGATGTTGATGATGTAATGCCGATAACGTTATCCGCCTGAGCAAGAGGCAGAATATCCATCTCAATAACACCATTTGTTATAGGAGTGTAGCCTGTTGATTGAAAATCTGCTGTTGAATAAATATAATCGTCAGATTCTCCGCCATTGGGGAATTCCATTCCGCTACCTAAGAAGTAGTCCAACATGTGAGACTGATAATAGCCCTTACCTGTCATACAGTTACGATAGCAGGGGTTCTGCGCCAAACAGTCAAGACGGTAATCTGTAGGTATTGTTGTGGAGAAAATTACAAGCTTTGAATAATCAGCGCTTGTCATAATAAATTCTTCACGCCAGTCGCCCAAAATATCGCCGTAGAACATGGGCACGCCACGGTCACTGCGTACACAGTCTGTTACGTTCCAGGTTGTCAAAACTCTGTTTGTCCACTTGTTGTTATAGTCCCATTCTTCGATCTTACCATCGTTAAAGGATTCGCTTAATAAGTCGCCGTCCCACCAAAGTCTTAATACGGGGTAAAGGCTGTCTGTATGAATCTGTTCGTTGTTCATAGAATACAAGCCCTGGAAGGACCAGCATTCGAAGCCGTCGTAGTTGGGGTCAACGTCGCCAACATTACCTCTTGCCACGTCAGCAGTGCCCGATGCGGCATAATGTGTCCATATCAATTTACCTGTAGATGCATTGTAGAAATATTCCAACAAACCATTGGGGTTGTCCTGCTGAATACCATAGCCCATCATTTCGTTGTTATTGTTGTCGTTACTGAAGGAGCCCACATACCAGCGGTCACCGTGAACCACCTTGTCAACAGTATAGCGAAGGCTACCGTCACCATTAAGTGCATAGCCCATGTGGAGAACCTCATCCTTACCGTCATAGTCAACGTCGGCTATTCTTATGTTGTGCGCTTCGGCATAACCCTTATTGTTGTTATACTTCCACTGCTGCTTGAATTGTCCGTTCACATAGCCGTATGCTACCATGTAGCTGTTAAAGGTCTTGTCATCGTTACGGTTTTTAAGCCAGCACACCAAGGAAGGATTAACACCGTCGAGGTAACCAATTTCCATCATACAAGCCTTAGGTCCTGCACTTATCATGTCATCAGGCACGGGAGCCGATGTTTCCAGCTTACCTGTCATGCCGTTAATTACGGCAATCGCCTGTCCGTTTGTTGTAGAATTTGTGTATGTGCTTCCGTCACCGAATACTACACCATCTGCAACACGGAGCATAATTTCAGCTGAGCCGTCGCAGTCAATATCGTAAACAGTTGCACCGTCCCACATGCCCACGTCAATAACAGCAGGTGCAGGTTCTATCTGATTATCCTTATCTCTACTGTTATATCCCATGTCGATTGTCCAGAGGTATGTACCGTCATGAAGATAAGCCTCAAGCTTCTGAGTGTCGTCCCATACTCTGTCCAAAAGATAGTCGTATTTACCGTCGGCGTTAAAGTCGCCAACCCATACAAAGTGGATTGTGCCGCCTGCTTTAATGGGGATTGTTATAGCCTGTGAAACAGAATTAGCAGGAATGGTGTAATTACCTGCGGTGCTTTCTTCTGTGCCATCGGAAACAGTTTTTACAAAATATGTGTTGTTTTTAGATACATCCGCTGTGGTATCAGTATAGTTAGTGCCACCATAAAGGGGATACTGATTTAATTTTACGGTTGCACCATCTGTAGTTCTGTAAACGTTGAAGCCAACCATCGGGTCGTCAGACTCTAAAAGTCGCCAGCTTACAAACACAGAGTTGCCGTTCCTGACTGCAACCACACCACGGTCAAGATATTCCATATATCTTCCGTTAATAGTTCCTCCAGGCTCTCGTACCATTTCCAGTATCCACTTCTGATTTGTACCGCCTGTGTAGGTCCACTGAACAACGTTGCCGCCATTCTCTTTGGAAAGATTGTAGACATCAAGACATGAAGCACCATTGGAAGCCTTTGTCAGGATTGAATAGGTGCCGTCATCATTAAGCTGGAATTTGAAGTACTTACCATTGCTCTGGTCATTACCCCAGATTTGCACATTTGTACCGTCAGCCGCATTAGCAGAAGCAACATCCAGCACCAGATTGCCTTCACCAATCTGAGGGTAAAGCTGATAGTAGCCGTCACCGGAGCTTACAATCTTCCAGTTGTTATTGCCGCTTCCGGGGAAGGTTGCGCCCCACTGCTGCACGTTTGTACCGCTCTGAGCCAGACCCTCGTTTACATCAAGATAAAGATTTGAATTTACATTTTTAATCATGTAAACTGCACCATCTTTAACTGTGTCAGAAGAATAAGACGGCGCAGTAGTGCTATTATTGTTATCATCGCTGTCAGTTGAACTTTCAGTTACCTTTTCAAAAATCCATTTCTGATTTGAAGCTCCGCTGTAAGTCCACTGAAGCACATTTGCACCATCTGCTTTCGACATTTCCGAAACATCAAGACCGGAGGTGTCCACAGATGCCTTTGTCAATATTGCGTACGTTCCGTCGGACTCTTTGTTTATTTTAAAGAACTTACCATCACTGTTATCATTATTCCAGATCTGCACATTTGTACCATCTGCCGCATTAGAATAGTCAACATCCAATGCCAGGTTGCCGTCGCCAATCTGAGGATAGAACTGATAATAGCCTGCACCTGTGCTTACGATTTTCCATTGGTTGTGGCCCTCGCCGGGGAAGGTTGCACTACCCTGCTGTACGTTTGCGCCGTTTGATGCGTTAGCATCTGCCACTTCAAGATAAAGCCCTGAATACTTGTTCTTTATCATGTAAATACCATCTTCAAGGTCGCATACTGCCTCAATAGGCTCCTTGGGGGTTTCTGTAGCTTCATCAGACGGGTCGGTGTAATCAAATGCAACAGGGTTTGAAACAGTTTTTGCTACATACTGACTGCAATCCGAGTAGTTTATGTATTTAAGATCATCAAAGCTTGTTGCTACGCCGCTGTGTTCATTACAGAACGCCTTAACGTCATTAGTGCCGTATGCACTCATAATCTTGTAGCCATAGTTTGACGACGGGTTCCAGGTTGGTGCAGTGGTGCCGGAAGGCACTGCATAAGGATAAGGTGTGCTTACGGGTGTTTCGCCCCTGTCTGTGTAAGAACCAACATCCTTAAGTGTGTTGCTGCTACCTGTTGTAAACTCGTTATCCCAATAGCCGCTGGCTTCCTTCTTGTAGCCTTCAAAGCGCTGTGCATCGGAATAAACCTCTGAGCCGTCGCCGCACTTAATGCTTCCGTAGCCGTCGTTTTCAAGGGCCGCCTCGGCAATTACATAATAGTTATTTACCACATGCAGCTTACCGTTACCAAGCTGAGGTGCTCTGTTAACAATGGAAACAAACTTGTTGTACATAACAGTTGCTCTGTCCTCACCAAGTGCGTTTGCACCAAATGCAACACCCCAGTATCTGCGGTTGAATACATTGTAGGAAATAGTTACAAAGTCGGGGTTTTTACCTGTGCTTGCTTCTTCGTTAATCCAGATATACTTACCAACCTCGTCGTAATATAAGCCGAGCTGGCTTGTAAATGTACAGTGGTCAATCCATACATTCTTTGAACCGTATACTGAAATTGCCATACGGTCTTCAACAGTTTCAACCGAGAATGTAAGATTCTTCAATACAATATTGTGGCTGTTTTCATACTCCTGCCAGTAGTCAGAGGTAACTAATCTGGGGTCATGCAAAGTGTTTTTTGCATATGAACCTATAACTGTCTTATTGTCTTCAATTCTGAATTCCTTATCGGCAGTGCCCATGTCACTTATATTTTCTGTTACGACAATTGTTAAGGGCTCTGTTTTCATAAGATTTTCCTTAAACTGGGCAGATGTGCTTACAAATACAGTTTTACCCAAAAGACCGCCTATTGTACCTGCCTTTTCGCCTTCATCAACCACGCAGTTGCCTGCAAAGCCTTCAAGGCCGTCTAAGTTAAGCTTCCATTTCTGGTTATTTGCACCTGTGTAGCTTTTAACAGTAATTTCATGTGTTACCGTGTTCCACGTAAGTGCAAGGTTGGAGTTTGCGTAGTTTGTAATTTTGTAGTAAAGATAATTGCCTACGAAATCCTTCTCTACGCCTTCTATTTTCCACTTTTGGGTGTTATCTCCGCTTTTTGTCTTCAAAACACAGTACGTGTTGGCTGTTGCTGAATTACCTTCGAGAGAAACAAGTCTGTCTGCAGCAACGTTTACAATCTCGTAAACGCCGTCCGATACATAGTCAATTCGCCAGTTTTCGTTCTGTGTACCATTTAAATGGTAGGTATTAAGCTTTGAGTTATCACCGTAGCCGGTAATATTCAGCGCCCTGGCTCCACCATAGGCCATAATTTTGACAGTCTGTGCCGGATAGCTTAAATCTGTCTGTGAGCTTGCAAACACGTTGGGTATTGCAAGGTTTGTCAAAATCATAATAACTGCAATAAGTACAGCTACGAATCTTGATGTTTTCATCATTTCCATTGCTCCTTTTTAACTTCTTTCCTATTATATACTATAGCAAATTTTCCTTTAATTACACATTACCTGCGTTGCTTTTTACATTGTATATATTGTCTTTTATAAAGCAAAAAAGAGCCTCAATTATGAGACTCTTTTGTTGTTAATTATTCTGCAAAGCGAATATCTGCTGCAGCAAACTTTTCGCCGCCTATGCCCCAGCCGCCTATTAGTGTAACCTTACCAAGGTCACTTGCCTCAGGTGCACTTGCACGATATGCATAGTCAAGAGCTAAGGTATATTCAACCCCATTCTCATCTGTTATCCATGCACTGTAGGTTCCGTTTTCAACATTTGTCTCAATATGCAGATAATACATTTTCCCTGCCTCGTAGCTGACAGCTTCGTAGCTTTCTATAACAGTTCCGTTATAAGCATCCATGGTGCCGTCGGGCTTAAAGCGTACAACTATGTTGAACTGATCGTACCATGTGGGGTTGGAATCACTTGCTGTAATGCCAACTACGTTATCTGTTACCTCGTAAGGCATAAGGAGCATGTCAATTGTGCCATTTGTTATGGGGTCAAATTCAATGGCTTCAAAGCCTTCTGTTGAATAAGTAAGCTCTATTGCATAATATTCACCGGAAGTGGCTTCAATTTCTTCTGTCACACCGTCTGTAAAGGTGTAGAGGTTTTCTCCGTCAGAAACTGCGTATGCAGAGCTATTATAGAACTTAAGATTTGTGCCTGAAGGTACTGTAAAGTATTCAGCGTTCTGTACAGCTGAGCCGTTCTTTGTAACCTTTTCCATGCCTTCTGTTGTAATTGTTTCGCCTTCCTGAACTTCGAGGTATGCTGCCAAGCCTTCGTAGCTGCCGCCATGCATTGCACTTTCTCTGTCAACAACGTAAACTGCCGCTCTTGGAGCGTAAAGTGCAATAGTAACTGTATCCTCTGCGTTTTCTACAAGCTCTGTAACATCGATAGAAACCCAAGTGTCAATAGTTGCACTGTTGTTTGTGTAGCTTACCGCATCGTCGCTCCATACAAGGCTGTCAAGGTTTGCAACATCGGCAGTATAATAGCCTGTCTCTTCATCAACAACAGTATCAACGCCCGCAGCGGCTATTTTCATTTCGTTGCCCTTGCCAAGGTGTGTATGAGCTTTAACTACATAAACATTTAATTTAACTGCCATGCCCTCTTCGTAATTTTCGGGAACATTAAATGTAAGAAGGGGAATTCTGGGGTTGCCAAGGTTCCAGCCCTCACCTGTTACTGTAGCGTTGCCGTCTGCGTCAACATCGTCTGCA
>JAFQLL010000020.1 GCA_017414645.1 Clostridia bacterium
TGTTACACCTTCTCCTATTACAACCTTCTTGATAGAATTTCTGTAATCATACCAGGAAGGATGAGTTGACCAGGTGTAATTAGTCATTTCGCCTGTACCTGAAATTGTAAGTGTGCCTTCGCCATCAAGCACCCAGGTAAGGCTTTCACCGCAGGAGCCCTGAGCCACAGTCTCTGCAAAAACGGGTATTGCCCCTGCAAAGCTTGTGAGCATGACTGCTGCCAAAATTAAGCTTAATAATCTTTTCATTTTGCTAACCTCCGCCAACAGAATATTATTGCAACTTTAAATGTAACACAAAAGTGCCACAATTTCAATATTTTTTTACAAAAAAAGGGAGCAAAAGCTTAGTGCTTCCGCTCCCTTCCATCAGTTAATTTCTTCCTTGTCTGCTTCAAGGAGAGGCTTTATATTTCTCTGCCATACAAACACCTTGACAACAGCCGTGTCCTTATTAAGAGTATATGTATCATTGCCCAACTGAATGCTGACAGCCTCAATCAATGCTCCATCGGCATTATATGCTGCCATAAAGGCTCTTTCGTCTCCGCAAAGAGCATAGGAAACTGTTACCGCTACGTCCTTTTTCGACTTTTCCACACTTGTAATTTCACACTCAACAGCCTCGGGAAGATAGGATTCGTAAAAAATTGTTGCATTGGCAGGAAGGTTTTCTTCTCCCGTCATGTAGGCATCCCAATGCCATTTTGTTCCGCGGTAATGAACATACCTGAGCCCGTTTGAATAGTAAAATGCATCTTCCTCAATTGCAGTAATCCATCTGGGCATTACCATAAATTCAAGCTCGTAACAGAGGGCAAAGCAGGAGTCGGGAATTGTCCTGACATTTTCGCCCAGCCATACTTTTTCAAGCAGGACGCATTTTCTGAAGGCACCCATGCCGATTGTGGCTACAGAATCAGGAAGCTTTATTTCAGTGATGGGCAATCCCGCAAAAGCATATTCGCCTATTTCTTCAACACCCTCTTCTATAACCATTTTGCCCTGAGCATAGTCGCAGAAAGCACTGTTTCCTATTTTTTTGACAGTACCCTTTATAATAATAGTATCGGTGTTATCCGTCATATAGGGTGTCCAGGGTCTTTCGTTGAAGGACACCTGTGACATATCCGGAATTTCGCCCGTACCCGAGAAGATAAAGTCGCCCAGGTTATCAACCTCAAAATAAACGGTGTCGCTTACCATAACCTTCATAAAGCTTCTTTCGGGAGCTTCGCCCAAAGATATAAATTGTGTTTGGTCAGACTTATTATATTTTGCCGCTACTCTTTCGGCAAAGGTATCGTTGTTACCGCAAATTTCTTTAGGCGTTGTGTTATACAGAACGTCGAAATCTGCCAGAATAATGCCCGAGGGGAAGGTAATTTTCTCAAGCTTTTTACAGCCTGCAAATGCCTCGTTTCCGATTTGTGTAACCAACGGAGGAACAACTATTTCCTTCACATTCACACAGCCTGCAAAGGCGTTTTCCCCAATGCGGGTAACCGACGAAGGAATTGTAAGCTCTGTAACCCTCGCCTGGCAGAATGCCCATGGTGCAATTGACGTAATTGTGTCGGGCATTTTAATGGTTTCAAGCGTTTCCAGATAGCTCTCCCAAGGAACCTCAATATCCTCAGGCATATCGCCTGAGCCTTCAATTTCCAGAATGCGGTGATTGTAGTAACGCCAGGTAATATTGTCACCAAAGCTTCCCTCTTCCACAAGCTCCAACGGCATCGTACCTGTAAATTCCAGAGTATATCCATCAAGCTGGTCGTGCATAGCAGAATAACGGTAAATATGGTATGTCACCGTCCGTGGAAGGTCGTAGGTGGAGAAATATTCCATGCTCTGAGGCAGAATAACTGTTTCAACGTTATCGCACCAGTTGAAGATGTGCCGTTCAACTCTTGTGATACCCTCCTTTATATCCACCTTATATATGTAGTCGGTTAACGAATACCAAGGAGCGTTTGTTGCAATGGGTATATTAACTGTACCGCTGCCTGATAAAGTAAGGGTGCCGTAGCCGTCCAGACCCCATTGTGCATCGCCTATAGTGCCCGATACAACAAAGTCATAGGGTGTTACACCCAGGCTCTCGAAAGCAAAGCCTTTTTCTGCTGCCCATGCTTCTGCATGTGAATGGGTATAGCCTTTTACACGCAGGTTTTCCGGTGCATCAATTATACCTGTACCGAGAACGCTGTATGACATTTCTATGGTTTCCAGGCTCGTACAGCCCGACAGATAGAAGGTTTGGAGCTTTGTTATGCCCTTTTCTATAACAATTTTCTTTATGTATGCACTGTATTTGTCCCAGGAACGGGCAAAATCCGAGCTGCAATACTCGGTTTCTCCCCAACCGGAAATAGTTAGCACGCCCTTTGAGCTTACAGTGTAGGTGGCGTTATCATCGTCGCCTGCATCACCTGATGCAATAATAACCTCCTCTGCTTCACCCAAAGCTACAATGGTAAGGCTTCGGCTCTTTGCAACAAATTCTGCGTAGGAGTCGTTGTAAACCTTTACAATTATGCCCTCCTTAACATCGGCGAAGTTTCGCCAGATGGAGCCAACAGTATGGGAAATTTCAATTTCCTTAAGGTTTATAAACTGGTCAAAACGCAAATCGGAAACTGTAGTAATGCCGGCTTCAATTGTTATCTTTTCTACCAGACTGCAATATTTATACCAGGGCGCAGAGCTGAAGTCGTAGCTGCTCATTTTTCCCGTGCCCTTTATAACCAGTGCTCCCCGATTGTCAAGTGCCCAGGTTATATTTTTATTTGTGGTTGTGCCCGCTACCATTTCATGGTAAGGTGCTTCGCCCAAGGCTACAAAGGTTCTGTTGTTTTTTACCACAAGGTGCTCTACCCAGGTTTTTGAATAGCCCTCAAAAACCGCCTCACTCACTATGGACTTCAGGGTGTTTTCGTCAAAGGCTTTTACAGAATAATGAACCGACACCTTTTCAATATTTCTTGTAAAGGAAAAGTCCATTTTACCTACAGAGGTTATACCTTCTTCCGCTACAATTGTTTTTATTGCATTTTCATAAAGCTTCCAGGGCACGGTGCTCATAGCAGGCACTGCACCCTCACCCGAAAAAATCAGCTTGCCTGTATTTGTCAGCGACCATTTTACCGTATCGCTCAACTGACCCCCTGCCGGAACAATCTCTTCTGTTATTTCACCAAGAGACACAAAGGTGTAGCCTTTATTCTGTGCATATTTTTCAGCTACAGAACCGTTATAGCCCTTTACAACAACAGTTTTGGGAGCCCCTGTAAAGGCTGCGTCATCAATAGCCACAACGAACTGCTGAATTATTATTTCTTCAAGTGCAATAGCATTAGTAAAAATGGCATTGATTATTGTTACGTTTTCGGGAATTTTAATTGATTTTAACGCACTGCATCCCGTAAATGTGTTCTTCTCAATTTCTGCCACAGAGTCGGGCAGGGTAATTTTCTCAAGCTTTGTGCAATAGCCGAAGGCCCATGTGCCGATTGTAGTAACGCCTTCTTCAACCACTACCTCGGTAAGGCTCTGGCAACGCTGAAAGGTTCGCTCGCTCATTACCTCAACACTGCCGGGGAAGGTAACCTTTTCAAGCTTGGTTGAGGAAAATGCTCCTGCCCCGATTTGGGTTACGCTTTCAGGGAAGGAAACCTCTTTAAGCTTACTTGCGGAGAATGCACTATCTCCAATGGTCTTTAAGCCCTCAGGTAAAACAATTGCTTCTGCACCGATAGAATAGAAGGCATTATTACCAATTTGGGTTATGCTCGGCATACTGATTTCCTTAAGATTGCTACAATATTCAAAAACACTGTTTTCAATAACCGTTATTGTAGATGGTATTTCAATTTTTTCGAGCTTGGAGCATCGTAAAAATGCCTTCTGACCTATTGCTGTCAGTCCCACGGGCAGGGTTATTCCCTTCATCTGGGAATATTCAAAAGCATTTTCTCCGATATCTTTCAGGTTTTTGGGAAGTGTAACATGAACCTCTACGGAATCATTCTTAAAGCAATTACCAAATGCTCCCTTGCCGATGCTTATAACATTGTCATGGAAATTTACATTCGTAAGAGAGGAGCAATAATAAAACATGTATTCCGGAATAGCTGTCATTTTTTCAGGTATATCAATTTTCTTAAGTGATGAGCAGGAACGGAATACGCCAACACCGTAGGTTGTTTCTCCATTGGGGAGCTTTACATTTTCCATAGCACTGCAACTGCGGAAAGCTGCTTCCCCCACATAAGTAACTGTGTCGGGAATTACAGCCTCTTTAAGTGCACTACAGCCGTTAAAGGCATTGCTGCCAATATGTGTTACTCCTTCCTCAATTATGAGTCGGGTTATATCATCACTTTGTTCCAGCCAGGGCTGTTCACTGCTATCGGCATAATCGTCCATTTCCCCCATGCCGGAAATGGTCAGCACGCCATCTGTGCTGTTAAAGCTCCAGGTTAAATTATCGCCACAGCTTCCGCTTGTAGCCGTTGCCGCTGAGGCACTTATACCAAGAAAGGCAATAACAACTGCCATTACGGCAAGTAAAAATTTCAGTTTGTTTTTCATTGCAGCTTCCTCCCGATAATATTATTCAGTATAATATTATATCACAAGCTTTCAGCGAAAACAACATTCATTCGTGCCACTTTCGCTGTCATTCACGCCACTTTTGCACAAAAAAGGCAACCTTCTTTAAAAGGTTGCCTTTTTAATTAGCTGAATGCTTTAACAAGTCTGTCGTATTCCTCTAAAGTAATAGTAAGTACGCCGCCGTGACGGAACTGAATTTCTGTATGGAAATCCCCTGCAATCTTTGTGAA
>JAFQLL010000021.1 GCA_017414645.1 Clostridia bacterium
CTGCTGAAAAGACAGAATTCGACGTAGTTCTTGTTGACGCTGGTGCAAGCAAGCTCAACGTTGTTAAGGCTGTTAAGACTATCACAGGTCTTGGTCTTAAGGAATCTAAGGACGCTGTTGATAACGTTCCTTCCACACTTAAGGAAGCTGTATCCAAGGACGAAGCTGAAAAGATTAAGGCTGAACTTGAAGCAGCAGGCGCAAAGGTTGAACTTAAGTAATTTAACTTTTCCGTACATTAAAAGGACGAGCATTTGCTCGTCCTTTTTGCATTTAAATAAAATAAAGCTTCTATTGACAAAAACCTCTTTTTTAGATAGAATTTTATATAGAGGAATTACCAATTCTTCAGAAAAAAGTGGTAATGCCACAATAAGGAGGAGTAAATTATGCAATTAATTTACAAAGTTGAGGACAAGCCCAAATTTTTACAGCTTTTAGTTTTCGCGCTTCAGCAGCTTCTGTCCATTATGACAGCAACGCTGGTTGTTCCCGTAATTATCGGTAACAACATGAGCCCTGCGGCAGCTTTGGTGGGTGCAGGCGTAGGCACATTGGTTTATGTGGCATTTACAGGCAAAAAGAGCCCTGTTTTCCTTGGCTCTTCCTTCGCATTTATAGGTTCAATGTTTGCGGCATTTGCAGGCGGCGTCTCCATGAGTCTTGGTTATCTTGGTCTTATTATCGGTGCCGTTTTTGCAGGTCTTGTTTATGTAGTTATTGCAATTGTAGTTAAGTTTGTAGGCGTAGAATGGATTAACAAGCTTATGCCTGCAGCAGTTATCGGGCCCACAGTTGCAATTATTGGTCTTTCCCTTGCAGGCAACGCAGTGGGCGATGTTATGAAGTTTGCTGAACATAATGGTTCCGCTTATGTTATGACTGCAAAGGGCTGGGTTGGCTTTGTGTGCGCCTTGGTAACACTTTGCACAATTATCCTCTGCTCAACCTACGGCAAGAAATGGGGCAGACTTATTCCCTTTATATTCGGTATTATGGCAGGCTATGGCGCAAGCGCAATTTTCACAATTATAGGCTCTGTGGCAGGTGTGGATGCACTTAAGGTTCTTGATGTTACTCCGTTTGTAAACCTTCTTACAGATGGTGCCGTAACAATAAATACCTTCTTATCTGTTCCCGATTTTACATTCCTTAAGGCATTTGGTGCATTTGGTGAACTTAATGCAACATATGTGGGTACAATAGCAGTAGCATACATTCCCGTTGCATTCGTAGTGTTTGCAGAACACCTTGCTGACCATAAGAATATTTCTTCTATCATTGAGCATGACCTTCTTACAGAACCCGGCTTGCACAGAACTCTTCTTGGCGACGGTATCGGTTCTATGGTAGGCGCTATCTTTGGTGGCTGCCCTAACACAACATACGGCGAAAGTGTAGGCTGTGTTGCTATCACAAGAAATGCTTCTGTTTACACAATTATAACTGCGGCAATTATGGCAATTATTATTGCATTTGTTTCTCCCTTTATCGCATTTGTAAACACAATTCCTTCTTGCGTAATGGGCGGTGTATGTATGGCACTTTACGGCTTTATTGCAGTAAGCGGTCTTAAAATGATTCAGAAGGTTAATCTTAATGTTAACAAGAATCTTTTCGTTGTATCTGTAATTCTTATTTCCGGTATCGGCGGCATGGCACTTCAGATTGGTCAGGTTACACTTACAGCAGTTGCTTGTCCTCTTATTTTGGGTATTATTGTAAACCTTCTTGTTTCGAAGGCAAAGGATGAGGAGTAAACTATGAAAAATGTTATGATTTTTGATCACCCGCTTATTCAGCACAAAACAACAATTCTCCGCCAGAAGGAAACCTCTAACAAGGAATTCCGCGAGCTTGTTGAAGAAATTACAATGCTCATGTGCTATGAAGCCCTTCGTGACCTTCCCCTTGAGGATGTTGAAATTGAAACACCCATAAAGAAAACAACCCAAAAAATGATAAAGGGCAAGGACATGGCAGTTGTGCCAATCCTCCGTGCAGGGTTAGGCATGGTTGAAGGCTTTTTAAGCCTTGTGCCCAATGCAAAGGTTGGCCACATCGGCATGTATCGTGATGAGGAAACAATGCAGCCTCAGGAATACTACTGCAAGCTTCCCCCCGATATCGATAAAAGACTTGTGGTTGTTGTTGACCCCATGCTTGCAACAGGTGGCTCTGCCATTGATGCAATCGGACAGATTAAGTCCTACGGTGCAACACAAATTAAGTTCTTGTGCCTTATTGCGGCACCCGAGGGCATTGAAGCATTAACCAAGGCACATCCCGATGTTGAAGTGTATTGCGCTAATGTGGACGAATGCCTTAACGAAAGATGCTACATCGTTCCCGGTCTGGGCGATGCAGGCGACAGAATTTTCGGAACAATGTAAATTTTAAAGCGTGTCTCATTATGAGGCACGCTTTTTGTTTATTGCATAGGAAATTGCGCGCAGAATGTGCGCATATTTGCTTGTAAAATAAAAGTGTACCTTTTCGTCCCCCAAGATTGGGGGACCGAGGGGGTTGAAGTGTTAAAACACTTTTTTATTACATAGGAAATTGCGCGCAGAATGTGCGCATATTTGCTTGTAAAGTAAAAGTGCACCTTTTCATCCCCCAAGATTGGGGGACCGAGGGGGTTGAAGTGTTAAAACACTTTTTTACAAGTATCCGCGCATATCAATTGCAAGCTTTTCTTCAAGGTTAATGAGCCTTTTGGCTATATCCTTGCTTACTTCGTCTGCGGCTTCGTATTTATTAAGGTACTTATTTAACGACTTAACTCCCATGTTGCAGCCATCGGTCATTAAATCGGCAATAATTTCGTCGGACTCATTCATCATAAGCTTCATGTTGGTTTTCATCCAGCTCATGCTTTTTGCCATGGGGTTAGGCTCCTTGCCGTCGTCGTGGTATTTATTAAGAAGTGTGTCTATCTCATGGTCTAATTTTACATGCTCTTCCTTGCAGGTGGAAAGAAGGCTTCTTAGCTTTTCGTTTTTCACATAGTCAAGCACATCGTCTATAGATGATACGCCCATTTTTACACCTGCATCACACTCGCGAAGTAACTTTACGGTATCCTTTTCTATCATAAAATTCTCCTTTAAAAATTTTGAATATCCGCCCGGGGAAGGTCAAGCTCCATGTTGTCTCTGCCTAAATCTGTGTCGATTGCACCATAAATGGGCGGGATAGGCTTGTCAGAAATTTCGGCATTATTTGTGTGAAAAACCTTGCCTGTTGCTACGCCTGTACCTTCAATTAAAGGCTTAGCCTTTTCCTTGCCGCTTTTTGCCTTTCCCTGTATCTCGGGCATGGGCGGTAAATCGTTCTTGGGCTTTACGTGTGTACGGCTTGGCCGTTTCATTCCTTGCTTTGGCATAAAAAATCACCTCGGGAGTAGTATTCCCGAGATGATAAAGGTTTATCAATATTTAAATTTGCTTGTTAAAAAACATGTAATCCTCATAGGCTTTCTTGTAGGAATAAAATTCTTCGCCTGTGTCAATGTAGTTTTTCATGCCCATAAGGCAATTTGCAATTGCAATTTCTTCCTCGCTTAAACGAGCATGTTTAAAGGGAAAGTTATACAAAACCTTGTCAAAAAATACTATACGGTCGTTGTAATAACCTTCAAGAAGCCCTGCGGTTTTAAGCACTATTTCGCCTTCGATAAGCTTGCCGTTGTCGTCAAAATATCTTATGGCAGAGTTGTTTATTTCACCCTTTGTACCTCTTATTAAGAGCCTGTCACGGCGAATGGGGGAGAAGTATTGCTCGCCGTTGTAGTCGTAAACAGCAGTTTTGCCGCCAAAATCAAAAACTATAATGCGATTGCTTGTATTGGAAACAGGCTTTTCTGCCATCTCGCCGCCTCTGCCGTGAGATATGGTCATAGGGTCTTTTGTGTTTATGTCAAAAAGTTTAGCAGGCTCTTTGTAGTCGTTAAATAAGAACCTTATCATACTCATGGCGTGATAATCGTGCCCTATGGATATGTTTATGTAGTTGACATCGCCTATCAGGCCTGAGTCTAAAATTTTTCGTATTGCCTGATAAGTGCCCTTCTGGTGGTACTGTTCAGCAACCTGTATTTTTTCGTAGGCATGGTCGCCGCTTGGCTCTTTAAGGGCAGGGGTTTCGCTCAAAACAAAATAGCCCTTGTCAGCAAGGTCAACTGAAATGTCGGAAACCTGTGAATAGCTTGTGCAGTTTACAATAAAGTCAAAGCTTTCCTGCAAAAGAGCATCAAGGCTTGTAAAGGTTTTAACGTTGTATTTTTCCTGAATACGGCTTCGCTGTTCTTCTCTTCTTACGAACACGCCTGCCACAGTAAATTCTTCGGGCAAAGCCTTGGCAATGCGTAAATAAAACTCGCTTCGCCATCCGCCACCTATAATTGCAAAGGTAATCATGCTATCAACTCCTTTACTTTATTGTAGCATAGGTTTATTACGCGGTCAAATAATTTAGAAAGATAAAGAAACCCAATATTTTTGCAAAAAAAGATTGACATTTTAACTTTAGTAGTGTATACTAAACCAAGTGGAAAACAGAATACAGGGGTATAGTTCAGTTGGTAGAATAACGGTCTCCAAAGCTGTGTCCCTATGTTGCAAATACTGCATAATAAAAACTTAATATGGCGCTCTTTAGGGGTATGATGTAATGGTAACATGCCGGTCTCCAAAACCAGAGCCTGCATTCCCCTTGATAGCAAGAAATCCCACTATTTTCAAGGGGTTTGACAATTTTAACAATTTAATATAGGGGTATAGTTCAGCTGGTAGAGCGACAGTCTCCAAAGCCGTGTCCCTATGTTCGTATGGTAACTCAATAAAACTTAATATTTGCTTTTTAGGGGTATAGCTCAGTTGGTAGAGCATCGGTCTCCAAAA
>JAFQLL010000022.1 GCA_017414645.1 Clostridia bacterium
AACCCTTAGCTACACAAGCCTTAGCGATAAGACCTGCTTCTGTGTAGTAGATGGGAAGGAAGATAACGTCGCAATCCTTAAGAGCTTCAACCTGTGTGGAGAAGTCCTTGTTGTTTTCAGCGTTGAATGTCTTTACTGTGTATTCTCTGCCGATGTTAGCCATTTCTGCTTCGAAAGCTTCGTAGATACCTGCGGAATATGTATCACTTTCATCGTAGATAGCACCGATTGTTTCGAAGTTTGCTGTAAGCTCCTGAGCTGCGAGAACGCCCTGGTCGGGGTCACCGAAGCAAACGCGGAAAGCGTTGGGAGCCTGAATGCAGATTTCTGCAGATGCAGAAGGTGTCATGAAGAAAAGGCTGTCGCTTGCTGCCTTTGTAGCGAAAGCTTCGCAGGAACCGGATGTAACGGAACCGATGGAAATCTGCATGCCTGCTTCGAAGAGCTGGTCATAAGCAGTAGAAGCCTTGTCAGCTGCTGCCTGGTCGTCCTTAATGTCGAACTTGAAGTTCACACCGTTAAGACCGCCTGCTGCATTGATTTCTTCAATTGCAATGTTTGCACCGTTCTGTACGGAAATACCGTAAGAAGAAGCGTCACCTGTGAGGGGACCTGTACCACCGATAAAATATTCAGTGTTGTTTGCTGTGTAGCCTGCTACATCACCTTCGCCGCCGCAACCTGCGAGAACGAGGAGAGCCATAGCAAGAACAAGCACTAAGCTTAATGTCTTTTTCATAAACATTTGCCTCCTAAAAAATAAAAAAAATTAACGCAAAAATACGTTGTTACCATTATAATACTATCCTTGCACCATGTCAACCAAAATTTGCAGTAATTTTTATTTTATTTTTCAAATTTTACCATAATTTTTATGCCTTTTTTAAAGTATTCCGTCATTTTTTATTGTGCTGTCCCATTTTTCTTCGCAATAATTTCTATCGCAGTCAACTTCTTGGCAAATAAAGGCTGTCCCCGGGGAAAATTTTAGCATCCTCCATGTTGTTAATTTCCATAATTTCGGAATATCTCATGCCATTCCCAAGCACCTCTTTTGCAATCTTCCACAGGCTGTCCCCCTTCTTTACAGTGTATGTGTCATAGCCCTCATTATACTCCGGCACCCCGTAGCCGATTATGTATTTCGATGCCACCGAATAGGAACGCCTTGCCACACGGTTACTTGTATTTCCCTCAATTGTCGATACCGCATTCCCCGAAAGGCTTGTCACAATCCCCACATGGGTGGAATCCTTCTGTGTATAGCCCGAGCTGAAAAAGATAATATCGCCCTTTTTCGGGGCATAATCACCTCCGTATGCCCTTGCTTTTTTGTATAAACCCCTCTTTTCAAACCACTCCTTGCCCATATCGCAGGAAGCAAAGTGAGGTATTATGCTTTTGTCAATACCAGCCATAGCCTTGCACCAGGTAACAAATATGGCACACCACGCCACATTCATGTTAAAATCCATTCCGCCTGTTTCGTTGTAATATTTTATGTACTTATCGTCCCCCTTAGGCTCGCAAACTCCTATCTCACCCTCACAAACTTCAATTAACTTATCAATCATAAGCTTCATCCTTTCTAATCAAATTTTGCCCCGCAAAATTTATCCTTAACCGTTGCAAAGCAACGATTTCACCAACCGCAGGTTGATTTCATCCGTAAGGATTTCACCGCGAAGCGTTTTCACTGCTTGAACGCTTCCTCTAAGCGTTCAAGCATCTCACCATACAGCTTGTCATAACCGAACATCGCCCCGTATGCCACAAAAAAGCCTCCGAAAAACGCTCCCATGCCAATCATAAAATCAAATTTCGCTCCCTGAAGCACACAGTAAGCACCAACCACAAAAAATGCAATAAATTCGGCTGTTATAAAAACAGCCAAGGGTCTCGATGCCTCCGCCTTCAGCCAGAAAGCCTTCAAAACCTCCACAATCACATTCACCGCCGCAATGCACACACCGCAAACTGCCACTATACCACTTAAAAACTCAATACTCATTTTTCTCTCTCCTTTCCTTAATTGCTAATTACTAATTGTCAAAAAACTCCTTTTTTCACGCAGTCCTGATAAACCTTCATAACATAATCGTAGTCTAAAGTTATCCTGCCGTTTGTCATGTTGTATTTTTCAATCAGCTCCTCGTAATCCTCGTGAATGTCAATAATGTGCAAAAACGCCTCCTCCGTGTGCTTTTCGCCCATCTTGCAGGAATCGGCAAATGCAAAAATCTCTGCCCTTATCCTTTTTATTTCGTTCATGTCCACCATCATTTCTATTTCTCTTATGCTCTCACCCTGACACTTTATAAGCCCCTTAATGCTGTCAAGCTCCTTTTTCACATCACGGTTAAGGCTTTTTCCTATAAATTCAAAAAGCATCTTCCAGGGGTTAAGCTTAATTTTACTGACCTCCACAAAAACACTCAGAACACCAATCGCCGTAACAATCAATGCAACATACTCTTCCATGCTTCACCTCCTTTCACATTTGGCAAAGCCAACCTCTCGCCCGCTCCACCATACTTTTATCACAATTCTTTCTAAAAATCAGTAGCACAAGAATGCAAAAAAGACTAAGCTTCACCCTTCGTGAAACTCAGTCTTTTTTCCTTAACCGTTGCATCGCAACGATTTCACCAACCGCAGGTTGATTTCATCCCTTCGGGATTTCACCGCGAAGCGATTTCACTGAGAAGCTTTTAACCGTTCTCCAGAACATCTAAAAGCTTCTCCACATTTTCCTCGCTGTATTCCACCTCGCAGGAATACATTCTGCAAATTTCGCAAAGCTCCTCCATCCTTTCCTCGCTCCGCTTAAAAAGCTCCCGTATCATGTAAAAGCTCAGAAGTGCAAAAAGCACTCTTTCATTGTACCGTCCGTCATACATACCCTCTGCCAT
>JAFQLL010000023.1 GCA_017414645.1 Clostridia bacterium
AAAAAATAAATTTGATTTTATTGCCATGCGAGAATTTCCTCGCGAGGCTCGGAAAACGCATATGGCATTACAAAGTGTTTTCTCCTCTGTTTACCTTAATTGCAACTATCGTCAGAGAGTGTCGGAGACACTTTGTTCTGTATTTTTTTTGGAAAAATTTGAAGAAAAAATATTGACAGATTGAGTTAGTTATGCTAAACTAACTAAGGAGTTAGGAGAAACTAACTCTTGAGAGAGGATGAACACTATGAAAACTTTGAAAGACGTAAAAATAGGTCAGATTGTCAAGGTTGTAAAGCTTGAAGGCGAAGGTGCAATAAAGCGCCGCATTATGGATATGGGCATTACAAAAGGCGTGGAGATTTATGTGCGCAAGGTAGCACCCTTCGGTGATCCTATAGAGGTTAATCTGCGTGGCTATGAGCTTTCTTTAAGAAAAGCAGACGCAGAAATGGTAATTGTTGAGTAAAATGTTCAGCTAAGCTGAATAGGAGGTATAAACATGGCTTTGAAAATAGCACTTGCGGGTAATCCTAATTCGGGTAAAACAACCCTTTTTAACGCCCTTACAGGTTCAAACCAGTTTGTTGGTAACTGGCCCGGTGTAACAGTAGAAAAAAAGGAAGGTAAGCTTAAAAGCGATAACGACGTTATTCTTACTGACCTTCCCGGAATATATTCCTTGTCACCTTACACACTTGAAGAGGTTGTTTCAAGAAACTATCTTATAAATGAACGACCCGATGCAATACTTAACATTGTTGACGGAACTAATCTGGAGCGTAATCTGTATCTTACAACACAGCTTATGGAGCTTGGAATTCCTGTTGTTGTGGCAATCAACATGATGGACGTTGTAAGAAAGCGCGGCGACAAAATTGACATTGTAGAGCTCAGCTTTCAGCTTGGATGCGATATTGTTGAAATTTCGGCACTCAAGCTTGAAGGCATAGAAGAGGCTGCAAATAAGGCAATAGCTGCAGCAAAGCAGGGCGCACAGGAGCCCAATCACATTTTTTCGGGCGAAATTGAGCACGTTATTGCTCACATTGAAGAAGCAGCCGTTCACCAGCTGCCCGACGAACAGCAGCGCTGGTACGCAATTAAAATTTTTGAACGTGATACAAGAGTTCACAAATATCTTAACATGTCAAAGGAGCTTATTGATCACGTTGAAGGCGATATTGTACATATTGAAAAACGCTTTGACGACGATGCAGAAAGCATCATTACAAATGAACGCTACGATTATATCGAAAAAATAGTGAAAAGGTGCTGCCAAAAGCCCAGTCTTGGCAGGCTTACCATTTCCGATAAAATCGATAAAATAGTAACTAACAGAATACTTGCACTTCCCATTTTTGCCCTTGTTATGTTTATTGTCTACTATGTTTCCGTAACAACAGTGGGAACATGGGCTACCGATTGGGCCAACGACGGCGTTTTCGGTGACGGCTGGGAGGTCTTTGGCTTTTTTGTTCCGGGCATTCCTGCATTAGTCGGAAATGCGCTTTCCGCATTGAATGTAGCTCCTTGGCTTGAAAGCCTCATTCTCGATGGTATCATCGGCGGTGTTGGTGCGGTTTTGGGATTTGTGCCTCAGATGCTTGTGCTTTTCATATTCCTTGCATTTCTTGAAGGCTGTGGCTACATGGCAAGAATTGCCTTTATTATGGATAGGCTTTTCCGCAGGTTTGGTCTTTCAGGCAAAAGCTTTATTCCCATGCTTATAGGAACAGGCTGTGGTGTGCCCGGTATTATGGCATCAAGAACCATTGAAAACGACCGCGACAGAAAAATGACAATAATTACAACAACCTTTATTCCTTGCAGTGCCAAGCTTCCCATTATTGCTCTCATTGCTGGTGCAATGTTTAACGGCGCTCCCTGGGTTGCACCCTCGGCGTATTTCGCAGGCGTTGCTGCTATTGTAATATCCGGTGTAATTCTTAAAAAGAGCAAGCTCTTTGCAGGTGATACAGCTCCTTTTGTTATGGAGCTTCCCGCATATCATATGCCCACGTTCACAAACGTTATGCGCAGCATGTGGGAGAGAGGCTGGTCTTTCATAAAGAAGGCAGGCACAGTTATTCTTCTTTCAACAATCGTTCTTTGGTTCCTTAACGGCTTTGGCGTTGAAAACGGTTCCTTTGGCATGATAGAAGACATCAACAATTCCATTCTTGCAATGATAGGCAGTGCCTTTGCATGGGTGTTCATTCCCCTCGGCTTTGGCGACTGGCAGGCAACTGTTGCAACTGTAACAGGTCTTATTGCAAAGGAAAACGTTGTTGCCACCTTTGGTGTTATCTTCGGCCATGCCGAAGTCAGTGAAGCAGGACAGGAAATCTGGACAGCTTTACAAATGCAGTACAGCCAGGTTGCCATGTATGCATTCTTAATTTTCAACCTTCTCTGTGCACCCTGCTTTGCGGCTATCGGTGCAATAAAGCGCGAAATGAACAACATTAAATGGACATTTTTTGCAATAGGCTACCAGACAGTGTTTGCATATCTTGTAGCACTTTGTGTTTACCAGATTGGCACCTTCTTTGTAAGCGGAATGTTTACAATCGGAACTGCGGTAGCAATTGCTGTAATGCTCGTATTCTTGTATTTCATGTTCAGACGCGTGAAAAAATAAGAAAACAGGAGTGGTTTTATGTTTGGAACAATTGTAGTTTCGGCTATATTGATAATTATAGTTTCTTTGATTATTTACAAGCAGATTAAAAACAAAAAAGAGGGCAAATCCTCCTGCTCATGCGGTTGCTCCGGCTGCGCTATGAGTGAGGTATGCCACAGCAAGAAGTAATACAAAAAAGCGTAGGTTTAATTAAACTTACGCTTTTTTTGTATTGCATTTAAAAATGAGAGTGATATAATTATCCTAAGGTGATTAAATTGGAGAACTATTCTTTATATACCGAAAGCATTATTAAAAAGATTGGCGACAGTAAAATTAAACCGTCGCTTTTACTTCATGCCTGCTGTGCGCCTTGCTCAAGTGCTGTGCTGGAGTATCTGAATAAGCATTTTGAAATAACGCTTTATTTTTATAACCCCAACATATCAACATTGGAAGAGTTTAGTAAAAGGGCAGAGGAGCTTAAACGTTTTGTAAATGAGTTTCCCCTTGAAAACTTCAAAAGGGTTGTGATTGAAGATTACGACCACAGCGAGTTTTTGAGCATGGTTGATGGCAGAGAAGGACTCAAGGAGGGTGGTGCAAGGTGCTACGACTGTTACAAACAGCGCATTGAAAAAAGTGCCTTATACGCCCAAAAGAATGGTTTTGACATGTTTACAACCACTCTTTCCATAAGCCCTCATAAAAACGCTCAATGGCTCAATAAAATCGGAAAAACAATGTCGGAGGAGTATGGGGTTGACTATCTCTATTCCGACTTTAAAAAGAAAAACGGCTACAAGCGCTCCTGTGAGCTGTCAAACGAATACAACCTTTACCGCCAGTCATTCTGCGGTTGTGAATTTTCGAAGAGATAATGAAAGAAGGCTTTTTACATGAAAGAGAAAAACGATAGGGGAATATTGTCTGGAAGCCTTTGGCGTGCAATTTTAATGTTTGCACTTCCCATTGCGGCAGGCAACATGCTTCAGCAGCTTTTTAACACTGCCGATGTTGCAATTGTCGGTAAGTTTGCAGGCAAGGAAGCCCTGGCGGCAGTTGGCAGTAACGGCCCTATTATAAATCTTTTGCTTAATTTGTTTGTGGGCATCTCTGTTGGTGCAAATGTTGTAATTGCCCGTTACATAGGTGAGGGCAACGAAAAAAGGGTAAGCCGTGCTGCCCACACTGCAGTTGTTGTGTCGGTAATAAGCGGTGTAATCGTCATGATCTTGGGGCTTATTCTGGCAAAGCCCATGCTCATTATGATGAATTCGCCTGAGGACGTTATTGACCTTGCAGCACTTTACCTGCGCATTTACTTTATGGGCATGCCCTTTATGATGCTCTATAACTTCTCCGCAGCAATTTTAAGAAGCAGAGGCGACACAAAAAGACCTCTTATCTGCCTTGCAGTATCCGGGGTTGTAAATGTAATATTGAACCTTGTTTTTGTAATTTACTTTAACATGAGCGTTGCAGGTGTTGCTCTGGCAACGGTTATTGCAAATGTAATAAGTGCAGCACTTGTATTCTTCTTCCTTACAAAAGAAAAGGGCGCATTGAAAATTGAATGGAAAAAGCTTAGGGTTGACAAACAAATACTTGTGGAATTTACCCGCATAGGTATTCCTTCAGGGCTTCAGGGTGCAGTGTTCTCGGCTTCGAACATTTTTGTTCAGTCCTCACTCAATTCGCTTGGCTCAAGCTACATGGCAGGAAGCAGTGCGGCACTTAATTTCGAGTTCTACGTGTACCATCTTATGAGTGGCTTCTCCCAGGCAGTTGTAACCTTCACTTCACAAAACTACGGCGCAGGTAATTTCCGTCGTTGTCGCTCGGTTGCAAAGTGGTGCTTGTTCCTTGGCATAGCATTCAATATGGTGCTCATTACCGTGTTGATGGTTTCCCGCGGCCAGCTTGTTTACATATTCACCGACGACGCCTCCGTTGCGGACATTGCCGTTGTGAGAATGATGTACATACTTCCGTTTATACTTGTTAACTTAACCAGCGACATTTTAAGCGGCAGCATGCGCGGTGTAGGTCACTCTATGGTGCCTGCCCTCATTACAATCGGTGGTGTGTGCGGTGTGCGCCTTCTCTGGATTTATACAGTTTTTGAAAAAGTGAAAACCTTCGAAATCCTTATGATGATTTACCCCGTAAGCTGGGTTATAACAGCAATTGGCATTATTGCCGCTTATTTTGTTATAAGAAAAAAAGAGCTTATGAGATAGTGAATGCGTTACAGAAAGCAATAATCTAGTGATTATTGCTTTCTGTGTTAAAAGTCTAAACACAAAAATATTTTAATAAAAATCTTGCAATTATTATAAGCGTGTGTTATAATCTTAAGAGTTAGTTTAATATGCGGATATGGCGGAATTGGAATCGAGCCCGACCGCGTCCTGTGGACGGCTAAGGGAGGGCGCAGAGTTGTGCCGCGGTCGACAAGCAACGACCTTGTGAGAGTTGATGTCGGGTACCGCAAACGGGACGACGCGCAGCGTCTGCCTCGGTAAGATTGACATGGACATAAGCAACTAACTGCTTTTTAAAAATTTAATATGCGGATATGGCGGAATTGGCAGACGCGCATGGTTCAGGTCCATGTGAGAGCAATTTCATGCAGGTTCGACTCCTGTTATCCGCACCAAACAGTAGAAATCCGAACCCAAAGCCGGTAGGCGAAGGGTTCGGATTTCTATTATGGATAACACAACAGGGTTCTCCTATAAACTCGATCTTATAGTTCGATAGTTTTTTTGTGAGGTTCTTATTATATCTTGACTAATCCAAAAAAATATAAACAAACAATATTGACTCTACAAGGAGGTATAGCCACTAAAATGGTTGAACCTCTTTTTCCCGTACATTCGTCAAAGTAAATTCCTTCTGATAAGATGAATTCCTGTCCTCTCTTGGCGTTTTTCCATATCGTTTCTTATAGGAGCGGCAAAAATATGAGGGATCCTCAAAACCGGAGCTGACTGCTATCTCCTTCATACCTAACATTTCCCCCGAAAGAAGTAGCGTTCTGGCATAGGAAAGCCTTTTCTCAATAAGGTACTCGATAACCGTTTTTCCGTATCGGTCCTTGAATTTATGGCAAAGACTAGAAACCGACATGGTCGATACGCGGCCAAGAAAATCAAGTGTCAGCTTTTTATCAAGGTTACGCTCCATATAAAGTGCGACCTCTTCAATCCCAGTAGTTGTTCTTTTTGCATTCTCAAAAAAATCAACAAAAAAGGAATATGTAAGAGCAGAAAGCTTGCCCGCCTCTGCACCCTCGTGATATGCTTTGGTTATCCTTGATATATTCTCACAATACAGTTCACATGAAATACCGTTAAGGTATAAAAAACCACTCTCTGTATAGTATTTCCCGACAGAATCCATTCCGTCACCGACAGCGGTTACAAATGCCGAACAAAGCTCTCCATCATCATAATACTCTACCGGCATATCTTTTGATACATAAAAGGCACATCCTTTTGTCAATGGATATTCTCTGTCTCCTAAGCGAACTCTTCCATGTCCACTAAGTACTAATAAAATCTGATAAAATGGAGCTCCTGTATGCCTTATGACAGATTCCTGACAGTGTCGTCTACAAGCACTGAACAGCCTCAAAGGAAGTCCATCAGACTCTGACTCAGGTATGAAAATTATTCTCTCACCGTTAGGCATTATTGAACCCTCTCCATTTTGCAAGATAATCCTATTTTTCTGCAATATCCTTTATTTACTGCAAGAAAAAAAGGTATAAAATAAGTATATCATTAATTTAATCTTTTATCAACACATTTGCAATTTATTTATATGAAAGGAGCAAAATATGTTAAAAAGACTTATTTCCGAGGACTGGTTCTTCAAAGATGAGAATGGCAACTATGAGAAAGTAGATATCCCACACGACTATCAGATAAAAACGAAAAGAAATGCCGAGATTCCTAACGGTTGGAGTAACGGCTATTACCCTACGGGTCAAGGCACTTATGTTAAACACCTTACACTCAACAAAAATACGCATTACGTTTTAGATGTTGACGGTGCATATATGAATACGCAGGTAATATTGAACGAAAATACTCTTACAAATCACCCTTATGGCTTTACACCAATGCTGGTTGATCTGACTCCTTTTACAATAGAAGGAACGAACAAGCTGAAGATCACTACGAATCCTCTTCCAAACAGTGCGAGATGGTATACCGGTAACGGAATATACCGTGACATCTTTCTATGGGAAGGCGGCAGGGTCAGGATTGAGCCATGGGACTACTTCATTACTACATCAATTAATGGTACAGATGCGAAAGTAAAAATTTCCTTCACAGTAAAGTCAGATGTAGACGCTTTCGCGAGTTTTGATTTTTCGATAAACGAAAAGAACGGTAAAACTGTAAGTGTAGGGAAACTCGATGAAAAGGTTATCATTGGCGAAAACATGTATGAGTACACTTTCGACATAAAAGATGCGCTCCTGTGGGATACAGATACCCCGAATCTCTACGAGATAATTGTAAATATAAGATTAGCCGGAGAAATTATAGATACGACCATTGCCACGTTTGGAATAAGAGAAATAAAGGTAAATGCAACCGAAGGCCTTATATTAAACGGAAAGCCAATTAAACTACGCGGTGGCTGTATACATCACGATCATGGTGTTTTGGGTGCAGCAGCGTATCCTGCCGCTGAGGAAAGAAAGGTAAGACTGCTAAAGGATTGCGGTTTTAATGCTATTCGTACAGCGCACAACCCTCCGTCACTCGCTTTTCTCGAGGTCTGCGACAGACTTGGAGTTATAGTTATGGATGAGGCGTTTGATACATGGCGAATACCAAAGGTACATAATGACTATCATCTATTTTTTGATGAATGGTGTCTTAAAGATATCTCTTATATGGTACTTCGGGACAGAAATCATCCCTCCGTGTTTAGTTATTCTATAGGTAACGAAATACTTGAGATCGACGGCACATATGGTTCGGGAGAATTGTCAAAACTCCTATCTGACGAGATCAGAAAATATGATTCTACACGATTAGTTACGGCAGCTTTACAAAAGGACTTTTTAAGAAGAGGAAAGACGGGAGAGGACATAGATCCACCCGAATATAAAAAATATCTCACCGATAGGTTCATGAAGATGGAAGTAGCGGAGGTAAATGATATTACCAGCGACTATGAGGCGCCACTTGACATTGTCGGCAACAACTATTACTATGACAGATACGAAAAGGATCATGAATACTCCCCCGATAGAGTTATTTGGGGCTCTGAGACTATGTCCATCTTCTTCAACGATTCTTGGGAAAAGACGGCGAATAATCCTTACGTGCTTGGAGACTTCACATGGGTTGCGTTTGACAATATGGGAGAGGTCGGTTGCGGAAGATTTCTATGGGAAAGAGATGGGGTCGTTAATGGTCTTGGTCCAGAGCCTTATCCGTGGAGAACCTGCTATCAAGGTGATCATGAGATAACCGGAAAACGACGTCCACAATCCTATTTCAGAGAGATGATGTGGAAAGAAAACACCGAGCCACGAATCTTCGTTACCCATCCCGAACATTATAACGAGGGCTTCTCAGGAACACGCTGGCATTGGTACGACGTCAGAGAGTGCTGGAGTTACGACGAGCAGTATATTGGCAAGCCTATAAGCGTAGAGACCTACACACGCGCAGATGAGATTGAATGGATATTAAATGGCAGAATTATTGGAAGATCATCACCCAATAAGGGTATTGCAACGCTAAATACGACCTATGAGCCCGGCGAGATATGTGCCGTTGCATACAAGGATGGTAAGGAGGTTTCGCGTTACACTCTTCGCTCATTCGGAAAGCCTGAAAGAATTATTCTCTCACCTGAGAAAGAGAATCTTGTAGCAGATGGACGTGACCTTCTGTACGTCAGAATGTATGTCACAGACGGAGTCGGTACTACCGTAGACAGTTACGAGGGTGCTCTTCACTGCAGTATAGAAGGAGGCGAAATGATGGGCTTCTTCTCGGGCGACCCAAAAAATGAGGATCAATACGGGTCAGCTAGCTGTCACGCATTCGGCGGCGAGGCGGTGCTGATTGTCAGAACTAAGAAAAAGGGCAAGATAACTATACGTGTGCATTCAGATAATCTTATGGAAAGTCAACTTATAACATACGGAATTTAAGAGCCTAAGGTAATAACAAAAACCGACATTGATTTAAAGTCAATGTCGGTTTTGTAATTCTACCTTTGATTCGGATTTAACATCACTCGCTGCACCAAAAAAGTAAACTCCACAAGGTGGGGTTTATTTTTTTATCAACATAGGCGTTTTGCATTGTGTCTACGGACAAAAATACGCACAATATGTTAAATGCAGTAACTAAATGTTAAATTTGCGTTAAAGCAAACGGCAGTTGTTGACAAAAGAGAATATTTTTTGTATAATTGAGACAGATGTTTTAAAGAAATGTGGTGTTTTTTATGTACAACAGTTCAAAATGGGAGCTTTCCCGCGCAGAGAAGGATGGTTTTATCGAAGCTTTATCGAAGGAATTGCCTGCTCTCAGAGCAAAGGTTGGCATTTCGCAGGATGACCTGGCAAGGCTCATTGGTGTATCCAGACAGACCTTCGGCTCGGTGGAGCGAGGCGAAAGGCAAATGTCCTGGAACACATATCTCAGTCTTGTTATGTTCTTTGACTATAACGAGGCAACTCACCAGATGATAAGAGACATTTCTGCTTTCCCTGAAGAGCTTATCATGCGCTTTAACGATGGTAAAATGGGCTCAAAAGCAGAGTTCAGCTTTGACAGCTTGTTTGACAATTCTGCTATGGACATGATAATGAAGCTTGACGAGCAGGCGTTTAACACCTTGAAAACAACGCTTTTGGTTGAATATGCCCGTTGCGCTGATCTTTCGACAGAGGGTATTGTAAAGGCTTTTGCAGGCATTAAGTTTGTAAAGCCTGAGGTTGATAAGGAACTGAAGAGGTCTGTTAAAGCTATGAAGGAGAAGAGCAGAAAATAATGAATAAAGGCAAGGCAATGGCAGAAGCGTTCATAAAAAAGTACAGTTTTTATGAACCGAATCTTTCACGAATTAAAGACATAATTGAATCGCAGGGTTATACAATAATTGAATTCAACGCGATAGACAATGAGGAAGATGTTGAAAGAATTCTGGAGAGCTTAAAGCTTACACCTTACATCGCAAAAACAAGAGCGTTCACCTTTGTCAATGAGGATTACAGACTTGTTTTTGTTAATGAAGACTTGTCTGTTGATGAAACATTTCAGGTGCTTCTGCACGAAGAAGGGCATATTTTCTGCGAGCATTTTTCCCAGCTGAATGTTATTGGTAACGACGTTACCCATGAGCAGGAAGCTAACGAATTTGCTCATTACTGTGTAAACCCGTCATTAAAAAGCCGTTTTTATAAAAAACGAAAAAATGTTGCGGCGGCAGCTGTTGCCACAGCTGTGCTCTCGGGCGGCGTTGCAGGCGGTAACTATGCAATAAAAGAAATGAGCTATTATGGCGAATATTACGTAACCGAAACCGGATATAAGTATCATACTGAGGATTGTGGTTATGTAAAATCAAAAACAAATGTACGGCGTTTAACCGATGAAGATTTTGAGTCGGGCAAGTATTCGCCCTGTAAAAAATGCATAGACGAATAAAGGAGCAAATGCTCCTTTATTTTTTTGAAAAAGTATTGAAATGATGGGAAATATGTACTATAATTAAAATGATTAGATATGTAAATGAGGGATGAAAATGAAGAAAGGCAATTTAAAAAGACTCGTATCGGCATTTCTTATGCTTTGCATAATGCTTACAGGCGTTATTTTCCATGCTGAAGAAGCAGATTTGCAGCCACCTGTCTTCTCGCATGAGGGCGGTATTTATGCCGAAGCTTTCACGTTAACTATTGAGGGTAACGGAGAGGAAGTTTTCTACACTCTTGACGGCAGTATGCCCGACAAGAACAGCACACCTTACACTGCGCCCATCGAAATAGCCCCCAAAAAGGTTTCGCCCAGAAGCGTGCAGGGTAGAGTAAGCCAGCAAAGGTGGGAAAAGGGTATTGTTGTACGTGCGGTGACATATAACGAAGAGTTCAACGTTACATCACCCGTAGTAACCAATACATATTTCGTATCTGACAAGGTTAAAGAGCTGAATGAAAACGTTCCCATTGTTGCAATAAGCGGCAATCCTTACGATTTCTGGGACAACGAAGAAGGTATCTACACAAATTACGAATATGAGCATAACATACTTGGCTATGTTGAATATTTTGACAATAACGATGAAGGCTTTGAAAGAAGCCTTGAGTTAAAGGTTTCGGGTCATGGCTCAAGAAGCAACCCAAAGAAGAGCATTCGTCTTTACTTTACAAAGGGTGATACCGAAGGCAGAAAGAACCTTGAATACGACATGGTAGAAATTGCCGACAAAAATTTCTACGATACAAGCAAGGTTGAAAAGCATGGTAAGATAACCTTCCGTATTTCTGACTGGGCAGAAACTGACCTTCGTGACCCTATGACTCAGCGCATTACAGACTTTATGCGCCCCGACACAGCAGCGTCTACTCCAGCGGCGCTTTTCATAAACGGCGAATTCTGGGGCATTTATGAAACCCGTGAGCAGTACGACAACCGTTACCTTGACTTCCATTATGAAGATATTGGCAAGGACGATGTAATTTTCCTTGACCGTGACTGGACAACAGAAAACTACACCTTTACTCTTTCCGACAACGGATACCAAAGCATCGAACGCATCCTTTACGAGGAAGGCCCCGAAGAGGACGAAGAGTACTATCGTGACCAGTACAATTACGTGCAGTATCTTATGCTTAACGCAGAGGATGAAGAGGTTTATAAAGAGCTTTGCGGTTATGTTGATATTGACAACTTGATTGACTATTTGTTTGTATGCTTCTATTGCGACAACATCGACTGGCCCGGCAACAACTTCAAGTTTTGGCGAACAAGTATGGAACGCTCTAACGGTGATGTTTATGCAGCAGATGGTAAGTGGAGGTTCATGGTGCACGACTTTGACCTTGCCTTTGACGGTGTAACAAACAACACTCTTGAGTATGCGTTAAAGAGCAACCTTCCTGAAACAGATGCAAGACATCCCAAGTTTGTAGCTGAGCGTTTCGACGGTCTCTTCAAAAATGAAGACTTCAGAAATAAGTTTGCACAGAGAGCTGCTGCATATCTTAACAGTGCGGTTTCTGTAGAGAATATTACTGCTATCGCAGAGGACCTCATAAAGGACCGTGAAGCAGTTAAAGGCTATGACCTTATGCGCTGGAACAACATGAGCGGCACATTAAAGAACAGGACAGATTCCTGGCGAGACAGGGTAAGAAGCAAGTTTATTGGCTTTGCCGAAAACAGAAATCCTTATTTCGAAAAAATGGTTTCCGATTTCTATAAAAAATATTACAAGAGCGAAATCGGTGAAACAACCAATTTCAGCTTTGAGATCGATACAGCAAAGGCAAGCGTTGATATTGACGGTGCAGTTATCCGTGAAAGCTTCTACCCGGGCAAAGCCGCAAGCTTTACAACCACACAGTATACCTCAATTCCTGTTACAATTTCTGCCGAATGTAAGGCTGGCTTTGTTGTAAAGTCAATTACTGTTAACGGCGAAAAGTTTGCAGGCGACAAGGTAGAGATTGTTCCCGAAAAGAAGGACTACAATGTTTCCTTTGAAATTGCCGAAGGCACAAAAGAAGAAAAGACGGTTGCTTCAATTAAAGTAATGCGTGAGGGTAGATTTAGCAAAATGACAGTAGGCGAGAAGCTTCCCGTTGAAGTTATTGCAACCTATACCGACGGCACAAGCGAAAGAGTTTTCGGCTATATGGTTACAAGCGAAACCAACTCTGTTGATGTGGGCGAAAACGGCATTGTTACTGCAAAAACTCCCGGTAGCGGCAATATGATTGTTACATATAAAGGCGTAAAAACTAACTTTACAGCAACTGTAGAATAAGTTTATATTTGGAGGAAGCTTCGGTTTCCTCCAACAATTTTTATAAAAAAGAGGTTGATAGGAATGGACAGAACGTTTTACATGGGCAACAGAAAGTCTCTTTATGATACCCTTGCCCCGGGAACACTTGTTGTATTGTACTCAGGTCATGCACCCAGAAAGACAGCGGATGAACCATATCCCTTCTTTGCCGACCGTAGCTTTGTTTACATGACAGGTGTTACAAAGGAAAACATTATTTTTACAGCACTTAAAACCGACAGCGGCGTTGAAGAAACAATGTTTATTCTTCCGCCCGATGCACATGCAGAGCGCTGGAACGGTGCACGCATCAAAGCTCATGAAGCCGAAGAAATTTCAGGTGTTAAAAACTACAGATATGTAAAGGAATTCGGCGGCTATCTTAAAGCTTTGGCAACAAGCGGAAGGTGCAGCACCGTGGCACTTGACTTTGACAAAATGTTTGAAAACGAGCAGCCCAGAGAAGCCTTCGTTTTAGCTGAAATCATTAAGAAGGAATACCCTTACATGGGCTTAAAAAACATACATAAAACAATTGCTAACATCAGAACAATTAAAAAGCCCTGCGAAATTGAAGCAATGCGAGTTGCAGAAAGCATTAACCGTGAAGGTATTGTAAGAATGATGCAAAAATCAAAGCCCGGCATGTACGAATACCAGTACAAGGCAGAGTGGGACTATGCTCTCATGCAGCATGGCGTTCTTTCTTCCATGTTCCCGCCAATTATTTCTGCAGGCAAGAACAATTTCTGCATTCATTATTACGACTACCTTGGTCAGGCTCAGGACGGCGACATGATTCTTAACGACGTTGGCGCTGTGTGGGACTTCTGCGGTACCGATGTTTCCCGCGGTTGGCCCTGTAACGGTAAGTTTACCGACAAGCAGAAGGCACTTTACGAATGTGCCTATGAAACAAGCAACTACATGTTCTCCATCTTAAAGCCCGGCTTTAAAATGGCAGAGGTTGATGCTACAGCCAAGGAATATAACGCAAAACTACTTCGTGAGGTTGGCGTTTTAGGTAAGGACGAAGACCCCGGCAAGTTAATCTGGCATGGTGGCGCACATCATGTAGGCTTCGACACGCACGACGTTGTAGCTCTTTCAGGTGCCGAAATCGAGCCCGGAATGGTGTTCTGTGTTGACGTAGGCATTTACTGCGAGGAATGGGGCATAGGCTTCCGTCTTGAAGACAATTGCCTTATCACAGAAACAGGCTGTGACAACCTTTCCAAGGACGTTCCCAGAAGCATTGAAGAAATTGAAGCAATAATGGCATAAAGAAATCCCGACGGATATCCGTCGGGATTTTTTACCTTATAGGAAATTGCGCATTTCCTATAAGGCAAAAAATAAATTTTATATTATTGCCGTGCGAGAATTTCCTCGCAAGACTCGGAAAAGCTACAAAGGCATTACAAAGTGTTTTCTCCTCTGTTTACTTTAATTG
>JAFQLL010000024.1 GCA_017414645.1 Clostridia bacterium
AGTGTCGGAGACACTTTGTTCCCTTATAGGAAATTGCGTATTTCCTATAAGGCAAAAAATAAATTTGATTTTATTGCCGTGCGAGAATTTCCTCGCAAGACTCGGAAAACGCTACAAAGGCATTACAAAGTGTTTTCTCCTCTGTTTACTTTAATTGCAACTATCGTCAGAGAGTGTCGGAGACACTTTGTTCTTATTCTGTTTCTTCCTGATAGCCGAATTCCTTCAAGAGGAAGTTGGAATTGCGCCAGTCCTCCTTAACCTTAACCCAAAGCTCAAGGAAAACCTTTTTGTCTAAAAGCTTTTCAATGTCGCTTCTGGAATAAGAGCCTATGCGCTTTAACATTTCGCCGCCCTTGCCGATGATAATACCCTTATGGCTTGCCTTTTCGCAGAAAATTACGGCGCCTATTTTTGTTAAGCTGTCGCCTTCCTTCATGTATTCAATTTCAACAGCTGTACCGTGAGGCACCTCTTTGTCAAGAAGGCGGAGCATCTTTTCGCGGATAATTTCAGCGACAATTTCTCTTTCTGTCTGGTCAGTAATCATATCGTCGGGATAGTACATGGGTCCTTCGGGAATAATCTTCTTGATTTCCTCCAATACAGCCTTTATACCATCCTTTTTAAGGGCGGAAATGGGAATAATTGAAGCAAATTCGCCTACAGAGGTAGCATCTGCAATAAGAGAAAGCATGTCCTCCTTGTTTTTAACGGTGTCGGCTTTGTTTATGATGAGAATAACGGGAATGTTTTTATTGAAAAGACCTTCAAGAATTTCCTTTTCATTATTAAGAAGCTTGCCTGTTGCCTCCGTTACAAAAAGCACAGCGTCAACGCCGTCAACAGCATCGGTTACAACCTTGTTCATGTATTCACCCAGCTTTGTTCTGGGTGCATGTACACCGGGTGTGTCCACAAAAATTATCTGGCTGTCGTCGTCTGTTAAAATGGTAAGAATTTTGTTTCGTGTTGTCTGGGGCTTGTTGGAAACAATGGCAATTTTCTCGCCTGTAAGAGCGTTTAAAAGTGTGGATTTACCTACGTTAGGTCTGCCTACTATTGTTATAAAGCCTGATTTGAATTTGTTCATGACGTATCTCCTATATGTTGGTTTCTTTTTTTACTATATCTACTGACTTTGCCATGCTTTCGCGCTGAGCCCGGCTTATGTAGCCTAAGCTTAAAAGCGAATCAAGATAAAGGCTTATCTTGTCTGCTTCAAGTGATGCGGTTTTTCTGAGGGTGGAAAGCTCAGCTTTTGCCAGAGTGGGGTTTTTAAGAGAGTAGCAGCTTTCGCACATTTTACACAGTGCGTCAAAAAAACGGGAGGAGAGGAGCATTTCTGATTTTTCTGTCTGCAAAAACTGACAGAGATTTGTGCCCTTTTCCAAAAGGTCAAGGGATAATGATTTTTCGTTCATAGTAGTCCTCCTTGTTATTTAAATAAATTTAAACCGTAGGGAACAAAAATGTATAAGCCTATAATTGCCGAGAAAAGGGCACATATAAGTGCAGCACCTGCGCTTATATCCTTCGCCCTGCCTGCAAGAGGGTGGAAATCGGGCGAGGTGAGGTCAACAAGGCTTTCTATTGCCGAATTGACACATTCGGCAAAAAGACAAAGAGCGCAAAGACAATACACAACGCACCTTTCCCACTTAAGAAGCGGAAAAACCAATGAACATATTACAACCAGCATTGCCATTATAAGGTCAAAACGGAAATTGCGCTCTGTTGTAATAACTGCTTTTATGCCTTTAACTGCATATTTGAAACTTGAAAAAAAGCTTTTGTTTTTCATTCTATCGCCTCAAATCCATTTTTTCGGCAATTTCCTTTTCTAATGCACGCATAATAACAGCATCCTCTTCTTCAATGTGGTCAAAGCCCATAAGGTGCAATGCCGAATGAAGGGACAAAAAACCAACCTCACGGATTAAAGAATGACCGTATTCCTCGCTTTGTGCCTGTGCTTTTTCCAAGGAAAGCATTATATCGCCCAATAAAAGTGTGTCGCCGTCGTAGTCACCTTCGTTCACCAGCGCTTCGCCATCGGGCGAGAACTCAATAATGGGGAAGGATAATACATCCGTTTCACGGTCGATGTTGCGATAGATAGAATTAATTTCCCGTATCTTTTCGTTGTCGGTGATGGTAACGCTCACCTGGGTAGACACATCGGCCCATTCAAGGGTATCAAGGGTGGTTTCCACCGCTTTTTTTATTACAGCTTCAAGCTCCTCGGTAAAGGGAAGCTTGTCCTGTTCGTTTTCAAAAATAAAATCAACTATTGCCATAAAATCAATCCTTTTTCTCGTTCTGAGGGTAGAGAATGCGCTTGTGGAAATACTGGTCAAGGGTTGTTACAAAGGCTTCCTTTACCTTTTCAAGGTCTGAGAAGGTAAGGTTGGTGCCTGAAAGCTGTCCCTCGGCTATTCTTCCCGAAACAATATTGTCAACAACCTTTTGTGCATCAACATCGCCCTTTTCGCGCATTGCTCTTACAGCCGCCTCACATGCATCTGCAAGCATTATGATGGTTGCCTCTTTACTTTGAGGTACGGGTCCTTCGTAGGTGAAAAGTGAAGCATCAACGTCAGGATTTTCACTTTTTGCCTTGTAAAGGAAGTAGGAGGTGGTTGTTGTTCCGTGGTGCTGAGCAATAATGTCTTTAACAGCTGTTGGCAGATGGTGCTGTGAAGCAAGCCTTACCCCATCGGTTACATGCTTTAAAAGTATTTGCGCACTTTCTTCATAGGGAAGAAGGTCGTGGGGGTTATCTGTGCCAAATTGGTTTTCTTTAAAATACATTGGGTTTTCCATTTTGCCTATGTCGTGATAATATGCACCCACACGTGCTAAAAGAGCATTTGCACCTATTGCTGTAGCCGCTGCGTCTGCCATGTTGGCAACAGTTAAGGAATGGTGGTAGGAGCCGGGCGCCTTCATGAGCATTTTCTTTAACAGCTTATGCTCGGGGTTAGAAAGCTCGCCAAGCTTCATGGGCGTTATAACGTCAAATATTGCTTCCCAGAAGGGAATTGTGCCGATTGTGAGAATGCCTCCGAAGAAGCCTCCGAGGAAAGCATAAGCAAAAACTGCCAGAACCTCAACAATGCTTTTCGAGGTGTCAATTACAATTGAGCTGTAGGTGATTGCATATGCCAGAGAAGAAAGCGCCGTTGCGCTTAAAAGATGTGTTCTGCGGCGTACTCCGGAAAAGATGTATGCTGTTGCCGAGCCTGCCAGAATGAGGGCAAGGGCAACTGAAAAATCGTTGGTCTGTATGCCTGCCAGCACAGAAATAATCACATTTACAACCACAGAGAGGTTACTGCCAAGTAACAATGCCACCAATGCAGGAATGAGCGACAAGGGCAGAATGTGAATAATATTTTCGCTGTTTTTGATGCCGAACAAAATGATAAAGCTGCCGGCAATGGTCAGAATGGAGCAGATTATAGTTACTATACAAGCCGTAGCGGAAACCTCTTTTTTGCCTAAGGTCATGTAATAAAGTATGGCAAGCCCCATGGCAAGCAAAAGCAGGGAAATTACGCTAATGGTGTGGAAAACGTCAATTTGTATTGCACCTTTAACAAAACCAAGCTCCTTAAGCATTGCAAGCTGTGCCTCGGTAATAATTTCGCCGCGGCGTGCAATTACCTGGTTTTTCATGTATGTAACGTTGGAAATGGCATTAGAAGCCTCTTCCTTCTGTCGAAGTGTTTCTTCGGCACTGTAGGTTTTGTTTACACTTATTGCGCCCTGACAAAGCTCCTTTGCAATAAGCAGAACCGAAGAGTTTGTGTTGCCTAAAGCAGAAAAAGCTTTTTCAAAAGCGGCAACGCCTTCGTTTTTATCTGTTATACCCTCGGTCATTATGGTGCTGAGAAGAACAGGGGTGTTTTCTGCAATAAAGTCAAAATCAGCATCTGAAATTTCAAGAGCAGCAGTGTAAGCTCTTAATGAAAGATAGGTTAAGTTTTCAATAACTGTGTTTTCTATGGGTGCGGTGGACTCTTCCGTGGGCTCTTCACGCTCACTTCGTATAATGGTAAGAACCTTTGTAACACGGTCAACTGCGCTGTCAACTGCACCGAAATCTGTTACATAAGCATCGGCAATTCCTGCTGCAGCCGCAGCCTTTCTTGACTGTGTGGTAACTGTGTCGGTAATTGTTCTTGTTGCATATATGTCCTCGGGGCATACGCTGCCTACGGATATATCGTACTGTGTTGATAAGCCCGAGGCAATTACTGTGCCCACAAGTGCCGCAAAGGTAAGCACAATCATAAAAACACACAGAATTCTCTGTCGTAGTGTCATATGTCAATCTCCTTTAGCGTGAGTTTCTTCTTGCTTCGTATTTTTCATATGCCGCAATTATCTTCTGAACGAGGGGATGACGTACAATGTCAGAAGCGGAAAGGTGGCATATTGCCAAGGATTCAATGTCGCGGAGAATTTTAACGGCCTCTTTAAGACCGCTTCGTTTTCCGTCGGGAAGGTCAATCTGTGTAACGTCGCCCGTTATTACACATCGTGAGCCGAAGCCGATACGTGTTAAAAACATTTTCATCTGCTCGGGTGTGGTGTTCTGGGCTTCGTCAAGAATTATGAAGGCGTCGTCAAGTGTTCTGCCTCGCATGTATGCAAGGGGAGCAACCTCGATTGAACCGCGTTCAACATACTTCTGATAGTTTTCAAAGCCCAGCATGTCGGCAAGGGCATCGTAAAGGGGACGAAGGTACGGGTCGACCTTCATCTGTAAATCGCCGGGCAAAAAGCCCAGCTTTTCGCCTGCTTCAACGGCAGGGCGTGTAAGGATAATGCGCGACACCTCTTTCTTGCGGAAGGCATCTACAGCCATTGCTACTGCAAGGTAGGTTTTACCTGTGCCTGCAGGGCCTATGGCAATAACCACGGTGTTGTTCTTTATTTTGTCAACATACGCCTGCTGACCCTTTGTTTTGCACTTTACGGGTCTGCCCTTTGCACTTATGCAGATAGTGTCGGCGCTTTTTGCGTAGTCGGGACTTAAGCCTGCCTGTGCCATGTCGATTGCATAGCGTACAGCCTGCTCGGTAACCTCTTCGTCGTTACGGTGCAGGGCAAAAAGGTTTTCGAAAACATTGGCAGCTCTTTCGCAGCTTTCGTCTTCGCCCACAATCTTTATAATTTCACCTCTGTTTGTTATTTTTACGTTGAAAGCCTTCTCCATAAGCTTTATGTTAAAGTCAAAGCTTCCAAAAACCGCAATTGTTTCGTCAATTGTCTGTGCCTGAATAATTTTCTCCAAAATTCATCCTCCGCTCTTTGGCGATGGGCTCCTCGCACAATGCACGCATTGTAAGAAAAACACTATCGCCGTTGTCATTTATAAAAGACTCGCTGTAAACAATGGGAAATCCTTTTTCCGATAGCTCCTTAATAAATTCAGCCTCGTGCTGTTTTTGCAAGTGGTCAAGGTTGTTTTCCTCATATGTAACCAAAACCTCGTGATACTCTGTTTTTCTGAAAGTTACCCCAAAGGGTACAAAAGTCCTATTATTCTCTATAATATCATAATTATCATACAAAATGCTACTGTTTATGTAAAGTTTTAACGGAAATTTTTTAAAATTTATTGATAAATGTTCAATTTTATTGCCTGTAGGTGTGCGGATTTCGTTTTTTCGGGGAATTGTAACACATTTTTCCTCCCACACATTGCCGTAAACCTCGCCCGAAGCATGAATGTGCTTTTCATTTTCACTGTCTGATGGCATTACACCCTCGATCAGCATTTGTCCTTTTAGTACAGTATCGCCTACAGAAACCTTTGCAATACCGTTTGTGGGAATGATTTTTGTTATAACAGCATCATGAGAGGAATAAACGTTATAAAAATCATCCTCGTTAAAAATTTCGGGAGCCACAGCCCGGGGCGCAAATTTTACAATGGCGCTTGCGCCTCTTATGTCGACCCACAGCCACATAAGGTGGGGGTTATCTATAAGAAGCTGGTTTTTCACATTCCCCTGGTCAATTGCCATCTTTAAGGCGCCTCTTTTAACACCGAGCTTTTCAAGCTCCTTTAAGATAACGGCTTCCTCTTCCCGTGTTGCATTAACAATATTTACATGCCATATAAACTGTGTTGACAAAAACAGCAGAAGAAAAACAACCAAAGGTCCTGTAAGAGCGATAATGCGGGCTTTACGCTTTGAAAAAAGTATTGGCAGTCCGCTTTGGTGAAGTATATGCAATGAGTCTTCCAGCTCACTTTCGGAAAAAAGCAGCCTGCTTCCCTTAAGGCTTACGGTAAATTCAATGCGGTCGGGAGCGGTACGAACTATGTCGTGTATGAAAATGTTTTTGCCTGTGGCAATGTTTATTATCCTTTCGCAGAAGGCGCCTCTTGCCTCTATTCTGCAGGCGCCGAAAATAAAATCTATAAGCTTAAGCTTCATAAAACCACTCCTTACTCAAAGCTCAGGTTGCGTATTTCGCCCTTTACCGATATGCTTTCGTCGCTCATAAAGGCAAGATGCAGCTTTATTCCGTCAATGCGCACGATTCCGTCGCTTGTGTTTACCCTTACAGTGTCGGGCGAAAAATCCAGAAGGGATTTGAAGTTGTCAATTTCCAATGCGGCTGTGCCGTAAAGTGTTATGTTTGGGAGGTTCCCTAAGGTGCCTGTGGCAAAATCGAGTATGCCTTCGGCTTTGGAAAGCACGCCCCTTTTTTGCTTTTTGTTTTCCTTCATAAAATCATCCTTTCGGTATGAGCAAATAAACTATACATATATTTATTACAGGAGGAGACGGATTATGTTTGTTGCAGTTTTGTTTATTCTTATTCTTTTTCCCTATGAGGCACAACAGGGGGCGATGGAGGGGCTTAAGGTTGCCTTTGAAACTGTAACGGTGGCCATTTTGCCCTTTGCGGTTGTGTCGGGGGCACTTGTCTACACCGGTTTTCCGAAAGTGCTGGGGAATTTATGTGCCCCGCTTTTTAACAGGCTGCACCTTCACCCTTATGGTGCTACCGCCTTTATCATGGGGCTTCTTGGGGGTTATCCCACAGGGTGTAAATTAGGGTGTGAAATGTATGGCGAAGGGTTAATCAATAAAGAGGAGTGCGAAAAAATAATTGCCTATACTAACAACGGAGGGCTTGTTTTTGCGCTGAATGTGTGCGGAGGTGCAATGTTTGAAAGCAAAGAAGCAGGCGTAGTAATTTTTGCTTCGGCTGCTGTAGGGGCGTTTATAACAGGGCTTTTTATGTCAAGAGGCAATTACAGCATAAATGTAGCAGAAAGCAAAAAACTGCCAACCTTTACAGCCTTGGGTAAAAGCCTTGGTGCAGGTGGCAGCATTATTTTGAATATTGCAGCATCGTTCATTGTTTTCTATGCTGTTGCAAACGCCCTGGGGCTTCACAGAGTGCCGTTTATAGAGGGCATTTTTGAAATGACAAAGGGGGTAGCATACGCCGCGAAAATAAAAAGCGTTCCCATGGGCGCATTCTTTTTTTCGTTGGGCGGGGCAGGCGTTTTTGCCCAATGTGCAGCCATATGCAGCGAATATAGCCTGAGCCTTAAAAAATATGTTGCAGGCAAGCTTTTGCAGGCGGTAATTGCCTTCGCTCTGGCATATTTAATTTGCAACCGCCCTTATTTTGGCAAGGACATTCTGCTGTTTTCCCTTTTTGCACTTTTGGCAGTTGTATTTTCCACAAAGGCAATAAAAAAGCTCTGCACATAAGTGCAGAGCTGAGCGTGTCGAAAAAGTCGACACGCGACAAAAAATCTTGCCGAGGACAATATTTTTTGTCAATGTTTTTATAGGGAACAAAGTGCCAATTTCTCGTGCAAGAGGCTTGCGAGCCTCCTAAAATCGGCACTTTCGGAGGGGCGATACGATAGCCCCTCCTATTTTGTTCGGGGAACCTTCTTCCCCGAGCCCCTCGCGATTGTGCGAAATTTCAGGTTTATCGACAGTCTGAGCTCTGCACATAAGTGCAGAGCTTTTAAAAATTATTTGCTTTCTAAGAAATCGTTAATTTTCTGTACAAGCTCGTCGGGGTCAACACCGTGAACCAAAGCTGCCTGCTCCAGACTTTCACCGCTTGCAGAGGGGCAACCTAAGCAATGCATACCAATTTCAAAAAAGATAGGAGCTGTTTCGGGATCAATTCTCAAAACGTCCATGATGATTGTATCCTTAGTTACCTGTGCCATAATAACACCTCCGTGTAAAATAATATATTTGAGAACATTATATTCATTATCCCCAAAAAAGTCAATATGTAATCATTTCCTTAATTGAGGGAAGAATGTACTCAGCCTGTTCATTTTCAAAATAGCCTCGCGCTTTTTCGCCTGAAACACCTGTCAATACCGCCAGGAAATCGCACCCCATTCGCTTTGCAGCAAAAAGGTCGCTGCCTGCATCGCCTACAACAAGTGCTTTTGAAAGAAGGCTCTTGTCGTAATCGCCGGCTAAAAGCTTTTCGTCGGAGTAGGTTGTTCTGTAAAGAGCCTTAAGGAAAATGTAGGGCTCGGGCTTTGTAAGAAGAACCTTTCTGCCCATTCTGGCAAAACGGTCTTCAGCGTTCATAATGTGTGTGTAGGTTGCGATTGCATCTTCTTCAAAGTACTTTCGAATGTCCCACAGCCTCATGGGGTTGGAAACGTCGCGGTCGCTTCTGCCTGTGGCAATCATAAGCTTCTTGCCGCTATTCTTGAGCGTTTGCAGAACAAGAAGAATGTCGCCAAGTTCTATTGCAGGAACCTCACGCATTTCCATAGACGGCTTGCCGGGGCAACGGGGCTTTGTGTTATAAAACACCTCGAACTCGTCACTGCCGAAGTACCACTCCTGGAAAGTGTCGCGGCACATGTTCCATATAAGCTCATTTCGCCTGCATGCCTCCGGGGGAAGGTTAAGCTTTTCTGAAAGCAGACGGGCACACTCCTCGTAAAGGTCAAATGCCATAAGAGAGCTTTCCGAGATATAGTCGTAAACCTCTTTGTAGGTTGCACATTTGCCTGTGAGCATGTATGCAAAAACCACATAGCCCAAATCCCAGTTGGAATTTACCCCGCGCTCTTTAACCAGGGTGATGGTTTTATCGCCAAAGAAAACCTCCTTGCGGATTTCTTTTACATTATCAAGTGCCATAGCAGGGTCAAAGGGCTCTGTGCCGTAGTAATGGGGAGCATTCAAAAGCTCGTAAACCGTAAGTGCGGCAATGTCCCAATAATTCTGCTCGCTTGTTATAACGCCGTCCATATCAAAAATGATATATTCGTATTTGTCTAAAAATTGTGCACAGCAAGCCATCAGATTTCTTCAACCTCGAATGTAACCTTGCCTGCAACACCGCTTGTCATGCCCTTGCGGCTTTCGTCAACGGTAAACACATTTTTAAGAGCAACACCAAAGCTACGGAAAATTGCTTCCCATATGTGGTGTGTGTTTTCACCGCGTGTAAGGTCAATCTGTACTGTGCAGCCTGCACCCTGACAAAAGGCATCAATGAAAACCAGAAGCTCCTCGCTCGCCATGCCTTCAACATTCTCAGGAATGGAAACAGCGGGGTAAAAGCCGAAAAAGGCTCTCTGTTCAAAGCTTATTGTTGTGTGGGCAAGTGCCTCGTCAATCATGCCGAAGCCATCGCCGAAGCCCATAGCACCGTCAAGTGTTTCAAGCTTTTTTGCAAAGGCTTTACCAAGTGCCTGACCTAAGTCCTCTGTCACAAGGTGAGCAAGGCAAAAGTCGGTAAGGTTAACCTCAGCTTCAATGTTAAAGCCCGATCTCCACACTGTCTGCTCAATCATGTGGTTTAAAAAGGGGAGAGGCGTTTTAATTTTGCTTCTGTAGTCCTTTTTAACGGGACCGTCGGAAAGAAGCACCTGCATTGTGCTTTCTGTTGTTTTGCGTGTAACTTTAATCATTGTTATCATCCTTTTGTTATATCAGTTTACTTTTATCTGAGACCACTGCAACATTTTTATAAGGTGCGGGGTAGCGAAGCGGCGGCGAGGTAGTGAAGGACAATCCGGTGGATTGTCAGAGCCGAGCCGTGACCGAACCGCAGTGAGACACAGCCATTCATTCATTTATCATTTAGTTTGCAGAAAAACAAAATTGTGGGTTGGCTGCGGGTAGGCAATGTCCCCGATGTGGGTTGCAGTAAGCTGAACGGTCAACTAATTTTGCACTCATCACTTGGCTGCTCATGTGCTGACAAACCAGGCAAATTCAGTGGCAATTATTTACGCTCCTTTACTGCAAGGCCATGTGTGTCAAAGCCTTCAACAGTTGCCATTTTGTAGGCATAATCTCTCACTCTTTCAAAGCCTTCCTTTGATGCATAGCCAATGGAAGAGCGCTTCAAGAAGTCGAATACTGAAACGGAAGAATATGTTTTTGCAAAGCCGCCTGTGGGCAGAATTGCGTTAGGTCCTAAGAGGAAGTTGCAAAGCGTTACGGGTGTGTATTCACCGAGAAGAATTTCGCCTGCGTTCTTAATGTCGGGAAGCACGTCGAAGGGCTTGTCGCACATAACCTCCATGTGCTCGGGAGCATAGTCGTTAACAAAAGCTACGCTTTCAGCAAGCGAATCTGTAAGGATAACACCGCCATAGCCGTTTTCAACTGCTTCAATAAAGCTCTTTCTTCTTTCAGAAATCTTTTCCTTCTGTCTTTCAATAATGGGAAGCACTCTATCAACAAGCTCCTTGGAGTGTGTAACAAGAAGAGCGGAAGAGTCGGGGCCGTGCTCTGCTTCAATCATCCAGTCGAGGGCAACCTTTTCCGCATCAGCCTTTTCGTCGGCTAAAATAATAACCTCGCTGGGGCCTGCAGGCAAGCCTGCATCAATCTGCTGGGCAAGAACTCTCTTTGCGGCGGTTGCATAGCTGTTACCGGGACCGATAATCTTATGGCACTTGGGCACAGTTTCGGTTCCGTAGGCTACTGCAGCAACTGCCTGAATGCCGCCCATTTTATAAATTTCTGTAATGCCGATAATTTTTGCGGCTGTTAAAATTGCGTCGTCAACCTCGCCCTTCTGGTTGGGAGGTGTTACAACAACAATCTTTTCAACACCTGCAACCTTTGCGGGTACGCCAAGCATGAGAAGTACAGAAGGGAAGCTTCCCTTGCCGCCGGGTACGTACAGGCAAACGTCAACGATGGGTGTTGTTTTTTCGCCTACCATGAGCCCCTTGTCAACGTTTGTAAACCACATTTCCTCAGGGAGCTGTTTTTCATGGAAATCGTAAATGTTTTTGTAAGCGTATTCAATAGCCTCTCTTGTTTCCTTGTCAAGGCGGTTGTAAGCAGTTTCAATTTCTTCCGCTGTAACCTTTATTCTGTCCTGAGTGAGGCTTACACGGTCAAACTTTTCTGTGTATTTTAAAACTGCGGCATCGCCGAAGTCTCTTACTTCGTCAGAAATTTCTTTTGCAATTTTCATCTGCTCGGTAATGTCTGTTTCCGCACGCTTCATTATTTTTGTTTTTTCTTCCTGTGTCATTTCAGAAAGCTTGTAGATATTCACTGAAATCATCCTTCCAAAATATTGTTACCCTCTATTATAAGCCTAAAATGCGTCTTTTGCAACGATTATTTTACAAAGAAAAAAATTTGTCGGATTTTGCTTGGAAAAACACAAAAACAAGAATTATGTAAACCAGTTTTTGATGGTTTTTTCATATGTTGGAAAACCATAAACTTTCCACATGAAAGACACAAAAAAGATGTGGAAGCTGTGGAAAAGTTTGTTTAAAACCGCAGAATGAACCTTTTGAGGGTGTGGAAAACTTAAAATTTACAAATGTGGAAATTGTGGAAAACTTTTTAAAGGTTTACATAATTCTGAAGAAACAAAGAACGGCATAAAATGTAGGAAACACGCGGTTTGTGTCGGTTTTTAAAAATATTGACCTTTAAAGAGTTTTGTTATACAATACACTAAGAATAAAAGTGGGGGATAAAATATGGACATGCAAGCATTCCAGGAAAATCTGGGTTATAAATTTAAAAACGAAGAGCTTCTTAAAACTGCCTTGACGCACACGTCCTATGCTCATGAGCGAAAGGTTGACAGCTACGAAAGGCTGGAATTTTTGGGCGATGCCATATTGCAGATGCTTACCAGCAGGTATATATACAATAATTACCCCGACTTCCCGGAGGGGAAAATGAGCAGAATGAGAGCAAACATTGTGTGCGAGGCAACCCTTTTTAAAATTGCCGAAAAGCTTTCCATTGGCGAGTGTGCCCGTTTGGGTAAAGGCGAGGAGCTCACCGGCGGAAGACACCGTGCTTCAATCCTTGCCGACATGGTGGAGGCGATTTTAGCTGCCATATACCTTGACGGTGGTATTGAAAAGGCTCAGGAGGTTATTTTCGATGCATACGGTCACATTATCGAAGCGGCGGCAAAGGGTAAATTGAATTCCGACTATAAAACAGCGCTGCAGGAGGAATTGCAGAAGGCGGGCAGTGTGAACATTGAATATTGCCTTGTAAAAGAAGAGGGCCCTGCCCACAATAAGCTCTTTACAATGGCGGTTGCACTTAACGGTAAAATCCTCGGCACAGGTGAAGGCAAAACAAAGCAGGAGGCTCAGCAGATGGCTGCAAAAAATGCCTTAGAGGTAATAAAAAATGGCTAATATTCCAATTTTTATACCTCACGCAGGCTGCAAAAACGATTGTGCCTTCTGTAACCAGAAGTCCATTACGGGAAAAATAGAACCACCGACAATGGAAGAAACTGCGAAGATTATTGAAGAAAACCTTGCTACACTTACAGGCAGCGGGCACACAATTGCCTTTTTTGGCGGCAGCTTTACAGGAATAGGCAATTCGCTCATGCGTGAATATCTTTCCGTTGCCGAAAAATATGTGGACAAAAAAAACATTGTGGGCATACGCCTTTCTACCAGGCCGGATTATATTACAGCAGAAATAATGGATATTTTAGGCAAATTCTCTGTTACGAATATTGAGCTTGGTGCACAAAGCCTGGATGGTGAGGTTTTAAAAAGAGCCAACCGAGGCCACAGTGCAGGTGATGTAGAAAATGCCGCAAGACTTATAAATAATAAAGGGATAACCTTAGGTTTGCAGATGATGATTGGCTTGCCCGGTGATACTTACGAAAAAAGCATAAAAACCGCAAAGCGTTTTGTGGAGCTGGGTGCAAAGGAAAGTAGAATTTACCCTACTGTTGTGCTTAAAAATACACGGCTTGAAAAAATGCTTGAAAGTGGCGAATATGTGCCCGACAGCTTTGAAAATATTATCGACACAGCGGCAGACTGCTACAGCATATTTTTTGAAAACAGCGTGAAGGTCTTAAGAATAGGTCTGCAAAATTCACAGGAGCTTAAGGAAAACGCCGTAGGCGGCTTTTATCACGAGGCCTTGGGCGAAAAGGTTTATTCCCGTGTTGTAAGACGCAACGCCGAAAGGGCAGGCGGCGGAGAAATTTGCTACAATAAACGCTTCCTCAGCAAGGTAACGGGGCAGAAAAAGGAAAATATGCCTTACCTTGAAAATTATACACTCGTTGAAGATAACAGCCTTAAGGGTGTTATGGTAAACGGAAAATATGTGTTGACATTTTAAATGTAAAGGGATAAAATAAATAAGATATTAATAATAAATTAAGGAGTTGATCAGTATGGTAATTAAGGTAACATTACGTGATGACGTACGCGAATTTGAAGCACCCATCACCTATATGGACATTGCGAAAAGCATTTCCGAAGGATTGGCAAGGAACGTGCTCTGCGCCACCAAAGACGGAGAAACGGTAGGTTTGTACGAAACCCTTACCACTGATGCAACCGTTGAATTTAAGGGGTTTGACACACCCGAAGGTAAGAGTACACTTCGCCACAGCGCAAGCCATGTGCTCGCTCAGGCAGTTAAGCGAATTTTCCCCGAAGCAAAGCTGGCTATAGGCCCGGCTATTGAAAACGGTTTTTATTACGATTTTGACCTGGACAAGGGCTTCTCTCCTGAAGACCTTAATAAGATTGAAGCTGAAATGAAGAAGATAGTTAAGGAAAATCTTCCCATTGTACGCTTCGAGCTTCCCAGAGAAGAAGCTTTAAAGCTTATGGAAGAAGCAAATGAACCCTACAAGGTTGAATTAATTAACGATTTGCCCGAAGGCGAGGTTATTTCCTTCTACAAGCAGGGCGACTTTACAGACCTTTGCGCAGGTCCTCATGTGCCTTCTACAGGTGCTGTAAAGGCATTTAAGATAACTTCTACTGCAGGTGCTTACTGGCGCGGCAGCGAAAAGAACAAGATGCTTACACGTATCTATGCTACAGCTTTCACAAAGAAGGCAGACATGGAAGAGTATTTAGCCCAGGTTGAAGAGGCTAAGAAGCGTGACCACAATAAATTAGGTCGTGAGCTTGAAATTTTTACAACAAGCGAGGTTATAGGTCAGGGTCTTCCCATTATGCTTCCAAAGGGTGTTGCAATACTTCAGACACTTCAGAGATTTGTTGAAGACGAAGAAACTCGTCGTGGCTGGCTCAGAACAAAAACACCTCTTATGGCAAAGAGCGATTTGTATAAGATTTCCGGTCACTGGGACCACTACCAGGATGGTATGTTCGTTCTTGGCGATGAAGAAAAGGACAAGGAAGTTTTTGCTCTTCGTCCCATGACATGTCCCTTCCAGTATCAGGCATATCTTAACCGCGCACGTTCTTACCGTGACCTGCCCCTCCGCTACGGCGAAACAAGTACACTTTTCCGTAACGAAGCAAGTGGCGAAATGCATGGTCTTATCCGCGTAAGACAGTTCACCATTAGTGAAGGTCACTTAATGTGTACACCCGAACAGCTTGAAGACGAATTTAAGAGCTGTCTTGAGCTTGCAATTTACATGCTTAAAACACTCGGTCTTTATGAGGATGTATCTTACCGCTTTAGTCAGTGGGATCCTGACGACCGTGAAAAATATATTGGTACAGATGAACAGTGGGCAGAGGCGCAGGGCATGATGCAGAAGATTCTTGATCATCTTGAAATTCCCTATGCTGTAGGCATTGGTGAAGCTGCTTTCTACGGCCCCAAGCTTGACATTCAGATTAAGAATGTTCATGGCAAGGAAGACACACTTATCACAATTCAGATTGACCAGATGCTTGCTGAAAAGTTCGGCATGGTTTATACCGATGCTGACGGCACAAAGAAGCATCCCTACATTATCCACCGTACAAGCATCGGCTGCTACGAAAGAACACTTGCGCTTCTTATTGAAAAGTATGCAGGTGCATTCCCCACATGGATGGCTCCCGTTCAGGTTAAGCTTCTTCCCATTGGTGAAGGTCACCGCGAATACTGCCGTGAATTAAACACCCGCCTTGTAAACATGGGCATCCGTAGTGAAGTTGACGACAGAAGCGAAAAGATCGGCTATAAGATCCGCGAAGCACAGCTTGAAAAGGTTCCTTACATGCTCGTTGTGGGCGATAAGGAAATGGAAGAGGGCGCAGTAGCTGTACGTAGCCGTAAGGACGGCGATAAGGGTAGCATGAAGGTTAACGAATTCATTCTTGCACTTATGGACGAAATCGCAAACAAAACAAGATAACTCCCTCTGTCGCCTTTGGCGACAGCTCCCTCATGGAGGGAGCCTATAATGAAAAAATAGTATAAAAATCTCCTTTGCAGTAAACACTACCTGCAAAGGAGGTTTTTGTTTTATGAAAAAAATATTGTCTTTTGTTATAGCAAGTACATTAATTCTTTCCTGTGCATTGTTTTACAACTTAAAAACAGCCGATGCACTTTCACGCCTTGGCTCAACAGGCAGTGAGGTTACAAAAATTCAGACCAGACTCAAAAAATGGGGCTACTACAAAGGTGCGGTGGATGGTAAATTCGGTGCGCAAACTCAGAAGGCTGTTAAACAGTTCCAGAAAAAATAACGGTCTTACAGCCGACGGCATTGCAGGTAGTGCAACCCTTAAGGCTATGGGCATTTCTTCCTCGGGCACGTCCGCCTCAAATAACGATGTTTATCTTCTTGCAAGGGCAATAAACGGCGAGGCGCGTGGTGAGCCTTATTCCGGACAGGTTGCCGTAGGGGCAGTTATTTTAAACCGCGTTAAGCACCCGTCCTTCCCGAACAGCGTTGCAGGGGTAATTTATCAGCCCGGGGCATTCACCGCCGTTGACGACGGGCAGATCGATGCGGCAATGACCTCCTCCTGCGAGCGTGCCGCCCGGGATGCACTTAACGGCTGGGACCCAACAGGTGGTGCAATTTATTACTACAACCCCGTTACCGCAACAAACAAGTGGATACGCTCAAGACCTATTATTGTTACCATAGGCAAACATGTATTTTGTTCGTGAACGAACAAAATACAATGAAATACCTTCGGTATGAAATGGCTACGCCATGAAATGAAACCTGCGGTTTCATGAAATACACTGCGTGCATTGCGGTGGATTTGCACCCGGGGGGAGCAAATCTTTTGATTTAATAATATAAAACGAAAAATCTTTGATTTTTCTACAATATGAATAAAAGGTTCATATCATGTCGCAAGATGTATCATTCATCATGCACGTTGTGCATATCATTTGTTGTATGTGTTGTGGGTTGACATTTGGAAAAACTTTATATATAATTGTTCCATCACAATTATGTTAAAGGAGTTAGAAAAATGGCAGATATCAACAATGAAGATATGAACATGGAAGAATATGAACCCGAGATGGTTTCTCTCTACGACGAAGACGGCGACGAAATTCAGCTTGAGCTTCTTGACGTTATAGACTACGAAGGCGAAAGCTATGCTGTAATGCTTCCTCCCGATGACAACGAAGTGGTTATCATGCTTTTAGAAGAATTGAACGATGAGGAAGACGTTTATGCTCCCGTTGATGACGACGACACACTTACAGCAGTATTCGAAGCATTCAAGGAAAAGTATAAGGACGAATTCAATTTTGAAGACTAAAAAAATGACACCGAAAGGTGTCATTTTTTATCTTTAAAATTGAAAGTGCAGAATGCAGAGTGCAAAGTGCAGAATTAAGGAAGGGATTTGCGAAAGCAATTCCCTTTTGATAGTTATTTATATAATGCAAGATCGGTAAGAGCAATGTAAGAATAACTCCCCGTAGTGAATTTGATAGTAAGCTGGTTGACACCACGGACATCTATATCAACATTAAATGGCATAGAGCTGGTCACGCCTGTAGCCTTATATAAAAGTTCTTCATCGCCATAGAACCATACGTTTGTCATACTGGTGCCGCAGTTGTTTTTTTCGCCCCATGTGGTGATATCAAATTCTTTGGGGAGAACAATTTTACCTTTTAATTTATCATACTGACTATTAAGAGGATAATCGATTATAATTTGTGCTTTATCTTCGTCATCCTTAACAGCGTTACTCCAATGTGTATATAACAATAAACCGTTTGTATAAATGTTTTTATTAAAATCAGTTATAGTGCCATTTATAATGGAAAAATCGTTATTGTTATCGCCTTCCTGATAATTATTATACTGTATTTTATGCAAATAATTATCGGGTTTTGTTTCGTCCTTTTTACCTATGTATACACTTGCGGTTGCGCCGTCCCATTCAACATCTTTGTCGAATGCATTGGCAATTGCGCGCACGGGAAGATATGTTGTGCCATTCATTATAAAAGGTTCAACTGTATTACCTACAGCATCCTTTGGCACGATTTCTGCACCATCAATAAAAATTTTAATGTTGTTGTAGAAAACTTCCACATTCTCACTCATTTCCTTTGCACCGGCAATACCGCCGACACTTATAACCCCTATGAGTAGAACGGCAATAAGTCCTTGTAGTCTTTTTTTCATATTATTACCTCCTGAAATTTAGTATATATTGTGCTGCACAGTTTGAGTTTAACATAAGAAAAAGCAAAAGTCAACTCAATTGAGGTAATTATTTCAACTCAAAAGCGGTAAAGTATTATTATCTTTTATTGTAGGAGGTAGTAATATTGAACATCGGTGAAGCGGTAAAATTAAGGATAATTGAGTTGTGCAAAGATAAAAAAATAACCGTAAACAAGCTTGCTACAATAAGTGGGCTTACACAGTCTACTTTAAGCAATATTATAAGTGGAAGAAATAACAGCACTACCATATCTACCATAAAGAAAATCTGTGACGGACTGGAAATTACAATTGAAGATTTTTTCCATTCTGACTTGTTCAAAAATTTAGAACAGGAAATAAAATAGCAACCGTTTGCGACTAAACGGTTGCTGTTTTTTTGCAGAATTCAAAAAATTCTTCTCTTGTGTATGCAGAATTTAAAATTTCCAGAAGGGAGTTGGTGCTTAAGCGTGAGGGGAGAGAAAGCTCCTTTATAAGAGCCTGCCTGAGGTGGCTGCTGCCTTCCTGACCGGATAGGCCTAAGGCATAAAGGTCAGCTTTTGTAATTGGTGGTCCCTTTGGCTCAACGCATTTTGCCTCTGCTTCCTTTAAAAGCTCAGTTAAGGTTTCCTCACTAATGCCTTCAACACCCAAAAGCCCTTCCTTTGAGGGCTTGTCCTTGCGTTTTTCCTTGCCCTTAATGTCGGGAATGTAAATATTTTTAATAAATTCCTGAGGGATAAAGCTTTTTAAATGACTTCTTATGACAAAGCCTGCACGGTCAGAGTCGGTCAAAATAATAAGCCCCTGCCTTTGGGCAAGGGCTTTTAAAAATTCTCTCTTGTCTTTGTCTTTAAAGATGCGGAAACCGTCGGTTGTAATAATTAAGGCATCGCACACCTTGCTAAGCTGCATTTTATCATACTTACCCTCAACAATAACAGCTTCTTTAATTTTTATCATAATCTTGTTTCGATAAGACCGTAATTACCGTCCTTTCTCTTGTATACAATATCGGTGGAATCTGTTTCCGCATTCAGGAAAATGAAAAATTCATGACCTAAAAGATTCATCTGCAAAATTGCTTCCTCTGCGCTCATGGGCTTTAAGGAATAGGTCTTTGTGCGGATAATGTTAAATTCCTTCTCTTCTTCAATTGGTGCATCTTCCACAATGGGAACCAGAGCTTCGCGCCTGAGGTTTTTCTCGAGCCTTGTTTTGTTGCGCCTTATCTGGCGGTCAATGGCAATTTCAGCCTTGTCCACAGCATCAAGAATGTCTTCGTTGCGTTCTTCCGCACGGTACACAAGACCGTTTGCAAAAATTGTTACTTCAACTATTTTATCGTTTTTCTGAGAGGAAACTGTAACAGTTGCCTCTGCATCATCATTGAAAAATTTAGCAAGCTTACCAATTTTCTTTTCAATCATGCCTTTGTCGATTTCGTTAACAAATGTCTTTCTGGTTGTGATAGTAATCTTCATACAGTAGCCTCCTTGTGTCGTTTAAGAAAGTAATCTTTCTTTGTATATATTATACAATCATTTAAGCTTGTACGCAATAGTTTATTGTGAAATTTAACAAAAATGAAATATATGAAAAAAATGTAAACAATGAACAAATGTGCAAAATAATTGCATAAAACATCAACATTTTTGTATTTACAATGAAAGCGTGATGTGATAAAATTACCATTGGATAAGAAAATTCCGAAAGGATGGAGAAAATGAAAAAACGCATAATTTCAGCTGTGCTTATGAGTATTATGGCAATAGGACTAATGACAGGCTGTGCAAACAATGAAGAAGTTGCTACAGACGCTGTTGTAGATACTATTTACATAGGGCACCACTATATTCCGGAAATTGACCCTAACTACAAGGACCCTATTACGGGTGAGTATACTGTAGCACCTGACAAGAGACTGGCGGGGGTTAAGGCACTCAACACTGTAAAAGAAAACCTGGGTGTTGACATTAAGTGGAAGGCGTGGATAAACGGCGCAACAAGAGACTGTCTGCAGACAGTTCTTGCAGGTGATCCCTTTGCGCACATGGCAGTTTTGTCGGGCTCTGCCCAGGCAACGGTTCTCACACAGAACGTTTTGCAACCATTGGACCCTTATCTTGACGTGTTTGAGCACCCGGACGCTGAGTGGATTGTAATGCCTGAGGTTTTCGGTCACCACTACTTTATGGAGCGTGACCTTATCTACGTTACAGACTGGCCCATGGTTTTCAACATTAACCTTATTGAAGCCGTTCCCGAATTGAAGGACGAAAACGGCAACACAATTTTCCCTTACGACTTGTATCGCGAAGGCAAGTGGACATGGAGCGTGTTTGAAGATTATTTAGGCAAAATTCAGCGCTACTACTCCGGTAAGAAGGGTGTAGCCGGTAATGAAATAGTGCCCTTTAATACAAACTATATTTATGCAATTCAGATGGCGCTTCACTCGAATGGTGCCGCTATTTATGATGGTAACGCATTAAACGTAGATACACCCGAGGCTATTGAAGCGGCTGAGCATCTTGACTCGCTTATAACAAAGGGCCTCGTAAGCTGCACCGCTGCATCCTTTGGTCAGACTGCTGCCAACGGCGGTACAGGCATTGACGGCTACTTCCGTAACAGCGAATCTGTATTTACACATATGGCAAGATGGAGAATGGGTGGTGCAAGTAACGTGCTTGCAGGCAGAGGCGAAAGCATGGGCATGATTTTCTGGCCTCGTCCCGATGACATTCCCTTTACAGGAGAGGAATACGTTGAGGGTGCTTCTCAGTACCGCATTTGCAAGCCTGCATGTGATGCCATAGGTCTTCTCCGTGGCTTTGACCACGACGAAAGCAAGCTTGCAGTTCAGGCATATGTGCTTTATACAGAAGAGCTTTACAAGAACATGGGCAGAACAGAAACAATTGCAGAATATCGCCGTACAATGGCTCCCAGTGAGGCAATTGTGTTCGGTATAGATATTTTCCACCCCGAGGTTGGCGACGATAACCTTAAGGTTTTCGAAATGATAGGCGGCCTCACAGCTAACGAGTTCAGTGAAAATATGGGTCTTATGGGCGCTTACTGTGTTGACATTTTCGGTAACAGTGTTTATGGTGTAGGCGGTTCGCCCAAGTATGCGGCGGCAGTTAAAGCTAAGAAAGCATCTCTTTACAGCCGCATCGACAACATAGGTACATCCCTTAAAGCGACCGATGCGCTGGATGCTGTTGCTCCTTCTGTGCAGCTTAAAAACGCAAATGTACCCATTGTGTTCCCTGCAGGCACAGATGCATCTGCTATTGACTGGGCTGAATATTTCACAGCAAACGACAACGTTGACGGCACCTACGACATTAAAACAGAAAACGGCAAGCTTCTTGTAAAGCCTAACCCTGCAATTGAAGAAAGTGAAGAGGGCGAGGAAGAAGCAAAGGTATATGACTTTGAAGAGGGAAGAATGAGTGTTGACATTTCTCTTGTGGACTTTAATGCAACAGGTGCTTATACCGACGGTTTGGTTGTAAAGCTCACAGACTCTTACGACAATACAATCGAAAGAAAGTTCTCGGTTTATATTTACGACGAAAACAACGCTGCACCGCCCACCCTTGTATTAAAGAGCGAATTTGCTCCTTTGGAAAAGGAAATTGACACAGGCAGTGTTAACTGGTTCAACCACTTCTGCGAAAAGGCAGAGGACGTTAACGGCGTTGACCTTAAGAGCTTTGTTTCAGCTGAAGTAGGCGAGCTGGACGTAACAATTCCCGGCACATACCCTGTTACAATTTACGTTGAAGACTTTGTAGGAAACCGCGCAGAACAAAAAATTAACGTTGTAATTGAATAAAACAAAAACGCAAGTTCATTTGAACTTGCGTTTTTATGTACATTTAATTCTGCGTTTTGCATTCTACACTCTGCATTATGCTTGATGACAATCACGCATTTAAACCTGTTTCATATAATTTCTTATATGCTCCGTCAAGTGCCAATAATTCTTCATGGCTGCCCATTTCCTTTACACCGCCGTCTTCGATTACAACAATCTTGTCGGCGTTTTTAATGGTGGAAAGGCGATGCGCAATAATAATTGTGGTGCGGTTTTCAATAACCTTGTCGATAGCTTCGTGAATAAGGCGCTCGGTGCGGTTATCAACTGCGCTTGTAGCTTCGTCTAAAATAAGTATGGGGCGGTTACGTAAAATTGCACGTGCTATGGCAATTCGCTGCTTCTGACCGCCTGAGAGGCGTACACCTCTTTCGCCTACGATGGTGTCGTAGCCGTTTTCAAGCTCATTTATAAAGCTGTCGGCATTGGCAAGGCGGGCTGCTGCAAACACCTCTTCGTCTGTTGCTTCGGGTGCGCCGTAGCGTATGTTTTCGCTTACCGTGCCATGGAAAAGGAACACGTCCTGCAATACCATGGAAATGTTTTCGTGCAAGGAGTGAAGGGTCATGTCCTTAAGATTAACTCCGTCAAGATAAATGCCGCCCTTGGTGGGGTCGTAGAAGCGTGTTGTCAGAGAGGCAATTGTTGTTTTGCCCACACCTGTTGAGCCAACGAGGGCAACTGTTTCGCCGGGGTTAATTTTAAGGGAGAAGTTGCTGAGCACCTCAGACGATTCGTTATAGGAGAAGGAAACGTTTTTAAATTCAATTTCGCCCTCACATCTGCCTATTTCAATTGCGCCTTCCTTGTCGGTAACGTCGCTTTTTACCTCAAGCATCTGGAAAATTCTGTCGCCTGCGGCTAAGGAATCCTGCAGGTCTTCATTAGTACGGGCAAGAGAGTTTATGGGCGCATAAAGAGAGGAGAGGTACAAAAGAAATGCCACTACCTCACCGGCATCAATTTCGCCACCTGCTGCCATTATACCGCCAACACCTATTACCAGCACTGTACCAAGCTGGTTTAAAAATGCAATGAAGGGGTGAACGATACTGCTCTTTTTGAAAGCCGCCATTGTAAGGCGCGTGTAATCGTTTGTTCTTTTTGCAAATTTATCCCTTTCCCGGTCAAGGCAGTTAAACACCTGTATTTCCTTTATACCCGAGAAATTGTCCTGGAGTGTGCCGTTTATTTCGGCAACTGTCTGGTGACGGTTGTTAAATAGCGGGCGCACCTTTTTTGCATAAAACCACACGCAAACGCCGACAACGGGCAATGTAAGGATTGCGTAAATCGCCAAGCGTACATTCATGGACAAAAGCATTATGATAACGCCGAAAAACATTACCGAATTTGCTAAAATATCGGGTGCACAGTGAGCGGTGAAAAGCTCAAGGGTTAAGGTGTCGTTAATAACACGGCTCATAAGCTGACCTGTCTGCTTGTCAGAAAAGAACTTGGGAGAAAGGCGCTGAATGTGGTCATAGAGCTTGTTGCGCATGTCTTCAACAAAGCTCCATGCAGCGTAGTGGCTTACATAAACCTTTATTGCCTGTGTTACAAAAACGCCAAATGCAATTAAAAGAAACCATAATGCCAGACGAGGTGCCTCCAAAGGAAGCTTCTGTGCATCGTCGGCAATGAGGTTTACAAGGCTCGAAATAAGCCTTGGTGTGAAAAGCGACAATACCGAATTGAGAATTGTTGCCACTGCGGTAATTAAAAGAAATAAATGATATTTCTTAGCCGCCTTTAAAAGCTTAAATGCTGTTTTCAATGGTGGGAGAACCTCCTTTGTGGGTTTTAGTTTGATTTGATTAGGTAATTGCAACAGTTTAATAAGGTATGGGGACATAGCCATTCATTCATTCGTCATTGGGCTTGTGGCAATACGAATTTGTGGGCTGACTATGGGTAGGCAATGTCCCCCAACGTGGGCTTTAATCGGAAAAATTCAACATCTGCAGGAATTCGGCTTCTGTTATTGTGGTAATGCCGAGCTTTAAGGCCTTTTCAAGCTTGCTGCCTGCATCCTCGCCTAAAAGCACATAGTCGGTCTTTTTGCTTACGGAAGAAGATGTTTTGCCGCCGTTATCTTCTATAAGCTTTGATGCCTCAGAGCGGCTTAAGGTGGGAAGTGTGCCTGTTAAAACAAAGGTTTTGCCTGCAAAAAGATTGCCCTGTGGCTTTTCCTTTGACAAAAAGTTAACCCCTGCACTTCTCAATTTTTCAACAAGAGCAACATTTTGCTCAATCTGGAAAAAGTGCTTTATGCTTTCTGCCATTATCATTCCGAAATCCTCGCAGGAGGCTATTTCTTCCACCGAAGCATTCATAAGTGCATCTAAAGAGTCGAAGCTTTTAGAAAGCACCTTGCCTGCCTTCTGACCGATGTTTCGTATGCCAAGTGCAAAAATGAGCCTGGAAAGGTCGTTTTCCTTTGATTTTTCAATGGCATTAAGAAGATTGTCGGCACTCTTTTCGCCCATTTTATCCAAGGTGATAATGTCTTCTTTTTTGAGGGTGTACAAATCTGCTGCAGAGGCTATTAGGTTATTATCTAAAAGCTGGTGAACAACTGCAGGGCCTAAGCCTTCAATGTCCATTGCGCCCTTTGATGCAAAGTGGATAACGTTGCGCGCAAGCTGTGCAGGGCATGCTGTGCCGCTGCAGCGGTACGCAGCTTCGCCTTCCTCACGGAATACGGGCGCATTACACACAGGACAGGTAAGGGGCATTTCGAAATTCTCTTCCTCGCCTGTACGCTTTTCGGGGAGAACTTTTACAACCTCGGGTATAATGTCGCCTGCCTTTTGCACAACGATTGTGTCGCCGACTTTAATGTCTCTTTCGCGGATAAAGTCAAGATTGTGAAGTGTTGCACGGCTGACGGTTGTGCCTGCAAGGCGTATGGGGTCAAACTCGGCATTGGGTGTTAAAACACCTGTTCTGCCAACCTGTATTACAATGCGGTTAAGCCTTGTTGCCTTCTGCTCAGGGGGATATTTATACGCCGCCGCCCATCTGGGATACTTTGCTGTTGAGCCCAGAGCACTTCTTTGTGAAAGGCTGTTTACCTTTATAACGGCTCCGTCAATGTCAAAGCCCAATTCGCCGCGGCGCTCACCTATGGCAATAACCTCCTTGAAGGCTTCTTCAATTGAATTGAATACCTCTTTAATTGGCGAGGTTTTAAAGCCCAAGTGTGCAAGGTAGTCGATTGCTTCCTTATGGGTTGTAAGGGTTTTGCCCTCAATTCTCTGAATGTTAAACACAAAAATATCGAGCTTTCTTGAGGCTACTACACTGCTGTCAAGCTGCTTTAAGGTGCCTGATGCAACGTTGCGTGGGTTTTTAAAGGGCTCTAAGCCCAATTCCTCCTGCTTACGGTTAAGCGCCTCGAAGGACTTATGAGACATGTAAACCTCGCCACGCACTTCAAGATAGGGAATGCTTTCTGTAAGCTTAAGGGGAATGGAGCGTATTGTTTTTAAGTTTTCGGTAACATCCTCGCCAACATCGCCGTCGCCACGGGTTGAACCCCGGAAAAACACGCCGTCACGGTATTCCAGGGAAACACTCAGACCGTCAATTTTTAACTCTGTAACGTACTCAACTTTTTCGTCTAAAGCGGCTTCTGTTTTTTTGCCGAAATCAATAACCTCTTCTTTAGTAAAAAGGTCGTTGAGGCTTTCCATGCGGACTGTGTGCCTGACACTTTCAAAGCCCTCCAAAATCTTGCCACCGATACGCTGTGTGGGCGAATCGGGGGTGATAAGGGTTGGGTCTTCCGCCTCCATGCGCTTTAGTTCACTCATAAGACGGTCGTACTCAAAGTCCGAAATTTCGGTTTTGTCGAGGGTGTAGTAAAGGTTTGAATGATAGTTTATTAAATTGCGTAATTCGTTAATATCCATTTAAATTTCCACCATATCGTTTGTATAGATTGATTTTCTGAGATATTCGCAGTCGCCTGAGTTGTAGCCTTCAATGTATTTGTTCATGGCTTTTATAACAACGTCTGGCTTTAAGTTTGCCTGGCTTCCTGCAGAAAGGAGCATGCTCATATGGCCGTTTTCTATTTTAATATCTGTAATATCGCCTCTTATATCCGTGTCTTTTATACCGCTTTTTGTCTTTTTCGGTACAATCATGCTGCCCAAGGAAAGAAAAGCTTCAAGCTGAGGGACTGTAGGCAAATTGCAGTAAACGTTATAGAGGCAGTAGGAAAGGTGCTTTACATCGGGCTTACCCTCTTTAACCTCAATAACCTCCAACCCTTCGGGCATCACTGTGGAAAAACGCTTTAAAAGCTCTTCTGCGCTTATGTCTTCTGTTACGGAAAAAAGCATAATTTCGCATTCGCTTTCATAAAATACGGACAAGGGAAGTGCGAAAGAAATTTTAGGATGAGGGTTAAAGCCCTCGGAATATGCAATGGGAATACCGCCACGGCGGAAAACGCGGTTGAATACCCTTACCATGTCTAAGTGAGAAATGTATTTTGCTCTGCCAAACTTTTTGTAGCGGGCATAGAAATGATTATTTTGTAACACTGCATTTTCCTCCTTCACAAAGAGTGTTGGCGCCGCAAGCGGAGCACTTTTCACGGCAGTTAGGTGTTGTGGCTGCTTGTTTTGCCTTTTCGTTTTCCCTCTTCAAAAATTCCTTTGTAACGCCTATGTTTACAAAATCCCAGGGGAAGAGGTCAGAATATTCCCTCTCACGTACGTAGAAGTCGGGGTTTACATTGGCATTCTTAAAGGCTTCGTTCCACTTTTCCATGTCAAAGGTTTCGTTCCAGGAATCGAACTTACAGCCCAATTTATGTGCTTCAATAAGCACCTTATTCAAGCGGCGGTCGCCACGGGCAAAAATGCCTTCAAGCACGCTCACGTCACTTTCGTGATAGCTGTACTTAACATGGCGGTTTGTAATGGCATTCTTTAAAAGCTGCTGCTTGCGCCTTAATTCCTCGCGGTTATTCTGCTCTGCCCATTCAAAGGGGGTAAAGGGCTTGGGAACAAAGCTCGAAACGCCTATGTTAACACTGGGTGGGCGCTTTTTGTTCTTGCTTACTTTATAGTATTCTTCAACAACCTTGTGGGCAAGGTCGGCAATGCCTAAAATATCCTCATCGGTTTCGTAGGGCAGGCCTATCATAAAGTAGAGCTTGATGGTTGTCCAGCCGCCTTCAAAGGCAAGGCGTGCACTGCGCAAGAGGTCTTCCTCGGTAACGTTTTTATTTATAACGTCGCGCATTCTCTGTGTGCCTGCCTCAGGAGCAAAGGTTAACCCGCTCTTTCGTACCTTCTGCACCTTTTCCATTAAGTCAAGGGAGAAGTTGTCCACTCGTAAGGAGGGAAGGGAAAGACCGATTTTTTCCTTTTCGGTTACCTTTAAAAGCTCCTCGGCAAGAAGGGGGAATTCGGTGTAGTCGCTTGTGGAAAGTGAGCACAGGCTGAGCTCCTCGTAGCCTGTGGAGTTAATTAATTTAATTGCATCTTCAGTAAGTGTTTTGTAGCTCTTTTCGCGTACGGGGCGATAAATCATGCCTGCCTGACAGAAACGGCAACCACGTATGCAGCCACGGAACACCTCGATGGAAATGCGGTCGTGAACAATGTTTGTGTAGGGCACAATGAACTTATCCGGGAAGGAAACTGTGTCAAGCTCCTTAATAATCCTCTTTGTAACCTTTTCGGGTGCTTCGGGGCAGTTGGGAGTAAATGCCTTTATCGTATTGTCCTCGTTATATTGAACGTCGTAAAGGCAGGGCACGTATATACCCTCAATTTTTGCAATTTTCTTTAAATAATCAATTCTTTTTCCGCCTTCATTTTTCCATTCACTGTAGGCATCCATGAGCTCATTTATTACCTCTTCACCTTCGCCCATTGTGAAAAAGTCGCAGATTTCTGCCAAGGGCTCGGGGTTATAGGCGCAGGGACCACCTGCGTTTACAAAGGGGTCGCCCTCGCCTCTTTCGCTCGATAAAAGGGGCACGCCTGCTAAATCGAGCATGTTTAAAATGTTAGTATAGCTCATTTCATACTGCAGGGTAAAGCCTAAAAAGTCGAAATGGCGCACACTTTCACGGCTCTCTAAAGCAAAGAGAGGAGTGTTTGTTTTTCTCATTTCCTCTTCCATGTCAATCCATGGCGCAAAAACTCTTTCGCACCAGGTATCGTTACGCTCATTTAAAACGTGGTAAAGTATTTTCATGCCAAGGTGGCTCATGCCTACCTCGTAGGTGTCTGGAAAGCAAAAGCCGTAGCGGATTTTAACCTCATCGGCATTTTTTACAACGCTGTTCAACTCGCCACCTGTGTAGGCGCTGGGTTTCTGAACGTTTTTTAATATGTTGTCTATGTTAAGCATACAGGTCATTCCTTTCGCCATATTTTCACAGAATATATTATACCTTTTTTCTTGGCTCTTTTCAACAAAAACATTACATTTTGCCTTTGAAATATCCCAGTATTCTGGCAGACACGTTTTTTTCAAAACGGTTTTTTTCGCCAATGAGCAATAATGCTGTAAGAAGGATAGGCAGCATAAGAGGCAAGTGGTGCTTAACGGAAAAAAGAACAACACAAAGAATGAAAAGGAGGGAAAAATAAAAAGCGAACTTCCCGAAAATGCAATTGACAATAACTCCACCGTCAAGAGGGGCTACGGGCATGAGATTAAATAGGGCAAGGGCAAGGTTTTCACGGGGGTATATGCCGAAAAAATACATGAGAAGGTTAAATAGCGGCCCTGCAAGAAAAATGAAAATGCTGTGCTTTCTGTCGGGAATTGACGAAAGACTCAGCATGCACCCCCAGGGCAGAAGCTTAAAGGCAGAAACCCTTTCTTTTAAAAGGAGGCTAACAGCAAAATGTGAAAGCTCGTGCAAAAATATGAATGTATACAGCACGAAGAAACCTCTTTTGTAATTGCTTGCCCCCATGAAGATGAAGAAGGGGATTGTCAGCGGGTGAATACAAAGCTTAGGTTTCAAAAAACTCACTCCAAAAACGTATATTATTCTATTGAAATTTATTGGTAAATATGATATACTGAGCTAAATTAATTCGGACGGTGATATTATGAAGAAAATAGTTTACATTGACGGTATGATGTGCGAGGGCTGTGCAAAAAGCATGAAGGAAGCCTTCGAAAAGATGGTTGGTGTTGACTCCTGTAAAATCGACCTTAAGAAAAAGTGCGCTGTGGTTAAGCTTCAGGGCAACGTTATCGACACTGCTCTTTCCGATTGTGTGGAACGCACAGGCTTTAAGTGTGTGGACATAAAGGTTAAAAAGGGCTTGTTCTGATTCTGATATAGTTAATTACAAGGGAGCGTAAGGATATGATTAAAAAAGTTGTTTTAGCTGTTTTAGTCTGTATCTTTGCGTTCCCTTTTTCTGTTTGCGCCGACTATTATAATGCCTGCGACATTTATAAGGATGCATTTCCCCCTGTAAGAGACCAGAAGGGGCATAGCGACTGCTGGAGCTATGCGGCAACAGGCGCACTGTCACATTCCATGGTGGTTAAAGATAATGCGGACTTTTCAAGTGGGGATAACCTCTTTTCTGAGGGGCACATGTCGGCAGCTATCAATGCAACAGGTGATAAGTTTTTTGAAAAATACACGCGCTCTCACGAAGTGGGCGGCAACCGTGCAGGTGCAGTTGCCTACCTTGCAAGAACACGTTTCTCGGGCCCTGTTTTGTATAATCATTACAACGACAACGAGTATGGCTTATACTTGTCGGGCATAACAAGCTACAGCCTGCTTAATGCCGAAAAAAAGCAGGCAACCCTTACAAGGGCACTGTTTCTTACCGACAAAAATGAAGGCAGCAGCTATGCAAAATATAACAAAGAAACAAAAACCCTTGTATATGGCAAAAACGAAGCTGTTATAGATAAAATAAAAAACGCCGTAAGGCTTTACGGCGGTGTGGCAGTTTCCTATTATACTTATGAGCGGGACCAGAAAACCTACTATAACCCCGAAACGGCTGCATACTGCGCTCCCTGGGAGGACTATGCCCGTAAAAAAACGCCCGACGGCAACTGTGTAAAGTTTTCAGGCGATGAGTATAAATTTGACATGGCAACAAACCATGCGGTTGTCATTGTGGGCTGGGACGATAACTATTCCTACAAAAACTTTAAAAATCCGCCCGTGTCCTTTGACGGAGAAAGCTACACCTATGAAAATGGTACATGGATTGTTAAAACCAGCTGGGGCGAACAATTCGGAAAGGGCGGCTACGAGTACATATCCTATATGGAGCCCACTATTTGCCAGAACGCAACAGTCTACGACATGGAATATACCCAAAGCTACAGCATGGTTACCCACAGCGAAAAAGGGCTTATGGGCAGCGTGCGCTTCCCCGATGTGGGCTATGGTGTTTGTGCAGCTAACCGCTTTGAAGAAGAGGGGCTTATAAATGCCGTTGGCATTTATGTGTGTCACGAAAACGCATCGGTAGAGCTTGTTATTGATACCTCCCCCGAGGCTGCGCTGAAAAGATTTACAAAAACAGAGTTTGATAAAAACACCATCACACTTATTGACATGGAAACAGGTGAAGAGAAAAAAGCCCTGCATTTTGAAGAGTCGGGCTATTATCTTTTAAGGCTTAAAACACCTGTTGTGGCAAGGGGCAGGTTTGACGTTTACGCAAAATACACCGTAAGCGAAAAGTGTGACCTTGTTCTTCCTTCGGGAAGTAACCTTGGTACAGACGAAGCCTTTGTGCCCAACGTAAGCTATTGGGCGCACATAACGGGCAACGGTCATGTGCACGAATGGAAGGGCATTGACACCAACTGGGGCATAGCTGTTTTTACAACCGATGCGGATTTTGAAAAGGTAAAGGTCGGGAAAACCGCCGAGGGGGCAAAAATGGAGCTTTACCGTTATAACGAAAATGCTGAGGGCACTGTTGTAGCCGTGTGCTATAAAAATGGAAAGGTTACCCAAAGACAATGTATTAAGCCTCAGTTTGACCAATACGGCTATTGGGAAGCAGAAATAAAAACCGATGCGGATTATGTAAAAGCATTTGTGTGGCAGAAAAACAAAAAAGTGTCGAAATTCGACACTTTTTTTGTTATGTTTTATTGCATAGGAAATTGCGCGCAGAATGTGCGCATATTTGCTTGTAAAATAAAAGTGTACCTTTTCGTCCCCCAAGATTGGGGGACCGAGGGGGTTGAAGTGTTAAAACACTTTTTTATTTCGCTGCAACTGCATACACATAATCGGAATATAACGTGAAGGGAATTGGTTCCCCGTTTAAAAGCACATGTGTTGTTTTGGGTGCATAAATTTTTATTGCTTCGTCACGCTTTGTGCATGGGCGAAGTGAGCCCGATTCCATTTCTATAATGCCCGAGGCTATCTGGATGTACAAATCCTTTACCTCTGTGGGGCTGTCGATTATATCGGTGGAATTAATGCTGAGCTTTTTGCCTCCCGAAATGAAAAATCTGCCGTTAAGTAAGAATGCCATGTCACCGTCAAAGCTACAATCAAGAAAGCTGCCGGGTGCAGTGTTCTTAACATAAAAGGCACAGCGGTCGCTTTCAATGTCGAACACAGCACTGGATGAGGATAAGTCCTCAGGTGTGGTGCTGTAGGCTGAAACACGCTTTGCATCCTTTTTGAAGGGAAGAAGCAGAGTTGTCATTGAAACGGACTGACCATACTTTGTAAAGGTTGCCATACTGCTTTTTTCTGCCATGCCGTAGCCCTGGGAGAAAATGTCGTCCTTAACCTCGGCTGTATCGGTATCGGGGCACACAAGGGTAATGTTACCCTCGCTGAATGCTGTGCTTATGTGATTGTTATAATCACACTCTGCCTCGGAATGGGGCATGAAATGCCAGTTCTGGTTAAACTGCAATGCAGGGGTGTCGGTTTCAACATAGTCGGAAACTATCACAAAGCCTTCCTTTTTTAAGAAGAGGAGGCTTCTTTTATGTGTTGCGTTCAAATCCTTATAGGGCTTTGCCTCACTTACGGCAAAGTCGAAGCGTGGGCTTGACACAAAACGGGTTATTTTCGCCTCGCTTTGTGAATGGGGCACGCACTTGTAGTTTTCAATTTCAACAGTATTGTGCGCCCTGGCAGTTTTTAAGTGTGCCGAAATTTCGCTTTGTGAATAGCCATAGCGACCTGTGTCGGTAATAAGCGGACGGCCGTGGGCGAAAAGCAGAACGTTTGCTAAATCGTCGTGAGCGTGACCGTCAAAGGGATTTGTATGCATTGCAACGTACATGCCCTTTTCCTTGTCGAAGCTGTTGCGCATTATAACGCTGCCTGAGTAGGGATAGTGAGAGCTTAAGGGTACAGAGGGGTCATCTGTGCCCGAAACTATTGCCTTAAGCTTCTTTGTGGGGAACATTTCGCCCACAGCCTTAATATATTCCTTCTTGCTCTGGTAGTTGGAATCGCCAACGTTTGTATCGTAAAGATTGGGGTATATTAAATCAAGGGAGGCATCGAATGCCTTTTCTGTTCTGCTGCGCATAAATGCGCTGTAGGGGTCGTTATTTATATGAGCTGATTTAATTGCCGAGGTGAACAAATCCGTACACCAGAAGGAATAGGCAAGCCCTGCCTCGCGGAAGGAAAAGTCCGGCGAATACATTTTGTCGAAAAGGCTGTTCATCACATCGCGGGCTTGGTGCTTCCACTTTTCGTGCTCCTTCAATTCGGGCAAAAAGTCGATAGCTTTACTCAGTCCGCTTGTGCGAACAACTGCCCAGTTGCTCCAGCCAAGGTCGGGGTTTTCGCAAAGGTGCTTCATGTCACGATACATCATGTAAAGAATGGACACAAGGTAGTCGGGTGTCATAACGGGGGTATCGATAAGTGCATTTAAAACAGCTGTGAAATTGGAAAGGCGTTCACCTGTTTCAAGAACACGGTTAAAGCCGCCTTCCTTTTTCTTTGAGAAGGCATCCATAAGAAACAGCAGCCTTTCGCCGTAAATTGCATTTTTTTCAACGTCGGAAAGATACTGATAAGCCATGGGACGGGCAAACCAGAAGCGGCAGGTAACGTTTAAATATTCACTGTCGCTTCCCTCGGGTGATATCCACTCGGGGCCTGTGGGCGAGTTTTCCCAGGAATACACATTGCCCTTCACCTTGTTCCAGGTAAGGCTATTGTTCCAGGAATGGTCGCTTATGCGGAAAAACAAAAGCTCCTTGGTGGTGTTTTTGGGAATGGAAATGCGTGCAGAAAAACGAGCTGAAACAATTTCGGTAAAGTCGATGGCTGAAAAGTCGAAGCCCATGTAAACTCTGCCCGTATTTACTCCGTAGGCGGCGTCTACGCTGTCGCTTTCCTCGCAGATTTCGTAAATATCCTCACCGCTTAAGGGCTCGGAAGGGCTTTTTGTAGAAATATAGGCGTATTTTGATGGGGAAACCTTAATTTCCTTGCCATCCTTTGTGCCTAAAACAACATGAGGCGGAAAAATTGACGAGGGCGAATAGAAAAGTGCACCCTCGTTTTCCTTTTGTCTGCTCATTATCATGAAGGACATTTCCTTCTGCAAAAAGGGCATTATATCAAGTGAGGAATAGTCGTCTGTAGGCGCAAGAAACAACGAGGAAAGATAACAATCCGCCTCGTTGGGTCCTGAAAGGATGTTGTGCCGTGATATGTAGGCTAAAGGAAAATTCTTATCCTTTTCAGTTATGGGCTCTGCCGAAGAAAGGTAGGCAGCTTTTCTTTCGATAAAGTATTTAAGAAGTTCTTTTTTTGCACTGTTGTAGTCACGGCAGTACACGTAGTAGTTGACCTTACCCATCTGAGGGTGAGAAAGGTTGAAAATTTTAAAAAATTCTGAAATTTGCATAAAAAACCAATGAGCTCCTATCGTCTGTTAGAGAAGTTTATTCCGTGGCATATGTATGCCGTTTTATATTTTTTCCATAAAACGTCCTTGGCATTGCGTGCTTTTTCCTCGTCGTCAAAAATGCCGAAAACTGTGGGGCCGCTGCCCGACATCTGAGAGCCTATTGCTCCCAATGCGCGCAAGTCGTCCTTTACTGAGGAAAGAACGGGGTAGTGGGCTATGCTTACGTCTTCAAGAACGTTACCCATGTTAGCGCACATTTCGTACAAGTCGCCTTTTTCCAAGGCGGCAATGAGCTTGTCCGTAGGCGGATGCACAATATCGGGGCAGGAATCGATATTTTCATAAACCCATTTTGTTGAAATTGAGAAGGAAGGCTTTACAAGCACAATGTGGCACTCGGGAAGCGGAGGAAGGGGCGAAAGCTTTTCGCCAATGCCCTCTGCAAGGCGTGTGCCGCCTATAATGCAGTAGGGTACGTCGGCACCCAGTGCTGTGCCTATTTCACAAAGCCTGCGGGTTGAAAGGTGTGCATCATAAAGACGGTTAAGACCTGTTAAAACCGCAGCCGCATTACTTGAACCGCCTGCTAAGCCTGCACCAACGGGAATGTGCTTTTTAAGATATATTTTTACGCCGCCGTCAATGCCTGTTTCCTTAAAAAAGGCCTCTGCGGCGCGGTACGCCAGGTTTTCGGGTCCTGTGGGCAGAAAGCGCAAGGAGCATTCGAGAGAAATGCCCTTTTCTGTTTTTGTAAGCTCAACGCTGTCGTACAGCGACACCGTCTGCATTACCATTTTAACCTCGTGATAACCATTTGGAAGTGTGCCTAAAACGTCCAGAGAAAGATTGATTTTTGCAAAAGCTTTTGCTGTAAGGGCGTCCATAAGAAACCTTCTTTCTGACTTATATTATATTAATTATATCAAAATAAATGCTTTAATGCAACAGTCGAAAAAATTTGTAAAAAAGTATTGACATACGCTATAAAATCGTGTAGAATAGCAAAGGTGTAAAGTTAAATGACTTTACAAGGAGCGTCAGTTATGGAAAAAAATCTGAAATATAGTGCTCTGTTATCAATTTACGGTGCACTTTTAACGGAAAAACAGCTTTCAACAATGGAATATTATTACGATGATGACCTTTCCCTTGGCGAAATTGCCGAAAACACAGGCATAAGCCGTCAGGGTGTGAGAGATTTTATCAAAAGAGCAGAGGAAATGCTTGACTTTTACGAGGAAAAGCTCGGCTTGCAGGAAAAAATGAAATGCATTGACCGCATTGAAGCAGCCGCATTGAAGATAAAGGAAAGCACGCAGTCAACCCTTGCTAATAAAAAGGTTGAAAAGCTTACAGACGACATAATTGACATGGCGCATAAACTCAGATAAAGATAGGAGAAACAAAATGGCTTTTGAGTCTCTCGGCGAAAAACTGCAGAATACGTTTAAAAAGCTTACGGGCAAGGGTAAGGTTTCCGAAAAAGATTTAAAGGAAGCCATGCGCGAGGTCAGACTGGCACTTTTGGAAGCTGACGTCAGCTTCAAGGTGGTTAAGGAGTTTGAAAAGAAGGTTTTCGAAAAGGCTGTAGGCAGCCAGGTTTTGGAAAGTCTCACTCCGGGTCAGCAGATTATAAAAATCGTGCGTGATGAGCTCACCGAGCTTATGGGCGGCAGTTCCTCCAAACTCACAGTTTCGCCTAAAGCTCCTACAGTTTACATGATGGTTGGTCTGCAGGGTGCAGGTAAAACAACCACCAGCGCAAAGCTCGGCGCACTTTTGAAAAAGAGCGGTAAGCGCGTTTTGTTGGTAGGCTGTGACGTGTATCGTCCGGCAGCTATCAAGCAGCTCGAAGTAGTCGGCAGCCAGGTAGGCTGTGACGTATACGCAGACTATGACGAAAAGAGTCCTGTTAACATTGCTAAAAAGGCAGTATCAACCTGCGACACGTCAAAGTATGACACAATTATTCTGGATACGGCAGGTCGCCTTCATATAGACGAAGCGCTTATGGGCGAGCTTGTTGATATAAAAAATGAAACACACCCCGCCGAAATTCTGCTTGTTATTGATGCAATGGCAGGTCAGGATGCGGTAAACGTGGCTGAAAGCTTCAACGAACAGCTCGGTATTGATGCAATTGTTCTCACAAAGCTCGACGGCGACACACGTGGCGGTGCGGCGCTTAGCGTTAAGGCGGTAACAGGCAAACCCATAAAGTTTGCAGGTATGGGCGAAAAGCTTACAGATCTTGAGCCCTTCCACCCCGACAGAATGGCATCCAGAATTCTCGGCATGGGCGACGTTTTGAGCCTTATTGATAAGGCGCAGGCGGCTATCGACGAGAAAAAGGCAATTGAGCTCGAAAAGAAAATTAAGGAACAGACCTTTGACCTTAACGATTATCTTGACCAGCTCGAGCAGATGAAGAACATGGGCCCGTTAGAGAACATGCTCAAGCTTCTTCCCGGTGTTGATTCCAAGGCGCTTAAAAACGCAAAGGTCGACGAAAAGAAGATGGCACACATTGAAGCTATCATAAAGTCGATGACAAACAAGGAACGCGAAAAGCCCGAAATCATAAACCACAGCCGTAAGCAGCGCATTGCAAAGGGCAGCGGCACAGAGGTTTCGGAGGTCAACCAGCTTTTAAAGCAGTTTGAGCAAATGAGAAAAATGATGAAAATGTTCTCTGACCCCAAAAAGCTTAAGCGAATGAAATTCCCGTTTTAAATTTAGGTATTAACCTGATTTATTATAAAAAATTTATTTTAAGAGGTGTATTAAAATGGCAGTAAAAATCAGACTCAGAAGAATGGGTGCTAAGAAGGCTCCTTTCTACCGTGTAGTAGTAGCAGATTCTCGTTATCCTCGTGATGGCAGATTCATCGAAGAAGTAGGTACTTACAATCCTATGACAGAACCCTCCACATTCACAGTTGATGCTGACAAGGTTAAGCAGTGGATGGCTAAGGGTGCTCAGCCCACAGATACAGTTAAGGTACTTCTCAAGAAAAAAGGAATTATTGGTTAATTCCCTGTCGAAAGGACAAGAAAATGAAAGAACTTTTAGAAGTTATTGTTCTTCCCTTGGTTGACAACCCCCGGGACGTTGAAATTACAGAAACTGAAAAGGAAGATGGCGAAATCCTTCTTTCCTTGAAGGTTAATTCCTCCGACATGGGTAAGGTTATCGGTCGTCAGGGCAGAATTGCAAAGGCTATCAGAACAGTTATGAAGGCTGCTGCAAATAAGGATGGCAAAAAGGTTGCCGTTGAAATCGTAGAATAATGCGAAATAAATAGCACACAACCATGGTTGTGTGCTATTTTGTTGTGTAAAATTTATAACAACGAGAAACAGCAGGCTCTCTTTCGAAAACCTGCTGTATGAATACAAAGTATATTCTGTTATCTCTTGGAGTTTTTGCATTGGTGTTTCACAGAGTCTTATATCGTGTGTAATGCTCATATCGTGGGATATTGTGAGGGTGTAATCGCATATCGTTTTATATTTTTGGTGCTGTCTCATAAGATGTTGCACCAAATTAGCACCAAACTCACACCAAGATTAACACCCGTACTATTAGACAAATTGGAATTTGACGGTATTACAACAGCTTTATCTCATTGGCAATCATAGCCACGTTTTTGGCGTTGGTATCAATTTTAATGGTATTGAGTGCTTGATACATCCGTATTCTTGCTATGCTTCCGAAGCATAGCAAGAATAC
>JAFQLL010000025.1 GCA_017414645.1 Clostridia bacterium
ACACTATCAATTGTGATTACACAATTACCGCAGAGCAGACCTTGAAGGTAGCAGAGGGATTGTCCTTTACAATCAGTGAGGGTGCAACCCTTACAAACAACGGCACTGTAATCTGCGAAGGACCTTTGTATGTAAAGGGCGAATTTATCAATAACGGTGAAACTGACTGCAGCTATCACACCTATCAGGTAGACTGCGACACCACCTGTGATATATGTCAGAGTGTGAGACTCCCGGAAAAGCATACCTATGCAGCAGCAACCTGTCTGGTGGTTCCAAAGTGTATATATTGTGGCTTTGAGGAAGGCGAAACCGACCCCTCCAACCATGAAGGCAGTTTGACAGATGATGGCTTTTACAGCTGTTGCGGAGCTTTTCAGTCCTGTTATAAAAATGCCAGCTATGGCGGTGCCTATGTTGTTCGTAATGCAGGTCAGCTTTTCTGGATGGCACAGCAGATAAATAACGACATTCATAATGCGGACGGCGATGGAGACAAGTCCTTTGTTAATGCACACATAATAATTGGAAGGGATATTGACCTTGGCGGCAGACCCTGGACTCCTATCGGTGCACTTTACACAGTGGAGGATACTATAGGCAATGCTTATAAAGGCGTTTTTGATGGCAAAAACTATACAATTTCCAACATTTATATTGAAGCAACCACAGGTGATGTGGGCTTCTTTGGTGAGGTGCGAGGCGCAACAATTAAAGATATTGAGCTTGAAGGCGAAATTGTAATAAAGAAGGATAATATAGGCTATATAGGCACAATCGGTGCGGTATGCGGTGAAAATGACGGCTCGGCTGAATCTCTTATTTCGAACGTTACTTCGCACATCGATATTTCTGTTGATGAAAATGTGAACCTTACAAGCTTAAAATATATAGGCGGCATAGCAGGCTACACAAACCAGAATCCCACCTTTGAAAACTGCGTGTGGGATGGCAAAATTAACCTGGGCAATGTATACACAGACAGCGTGGGCGGTATAGTAGGCTATACCTACGGAGCGAAAACAACCATAACTGATTGTGCTGCTTACGGAACAATAGAATGTAGGGATGAGATTCTGACGGGCGGTATAACAGGCACTGTAAAGAAGGGAACAAGCACCTATACAAACTGCGTTACAACCCATAATTCCCTTTTTGGCGCATTAAACGGTGAAGGAACTGTTACAAACTGTTATTATCTTTCCGAAGCTGAAGCTACAGATGGCGGAAAAACAGAAGAGCAGTTTGCATCGGGCGAGGTTGCATACCTTCTTGGCGACGCATGGGGACAGGAGTTAGGCGTTGAAGCTTATCCCACTCTTGGTGGCGAAAAGGTTTATTTTGAGGATGGCATTTATTATAACGATGTTATCACTCTTGGCACAGACAACGGCGATGGAACATATTCTCTTCCCGAAAACGTTGTTGGCTACTACATTGACGACACTTTTGTTGATGCAGGCAAATACCCTGTAACAAGCGGTGCAGTTATCACAACTGTATATTTCAACGTAACAATGGTAGATGGTGCACAGGTGCGTTACAGCGGTGGTTTGGACGAAAACGGCAAAGTAAAGACGGGCAACGGCTTACGATTTCTTGCAACGGTTGACAGAAGTGAGTTTGATGCCATAGGCTACGGCATGAAGTTAACAGCCGAGGGCAGCAGTCTGGAAACTGTTGTTACTGCTGAAAAGTGGCAGGACGACACAACCTTCTCTGTTGCATTAACAGACATGGCAGAAAGTAACTACATCCGTAA
>JAFQLL010000026.1 GCA_017414645.1 Clostridia bacterium
ATTCATCATTCATTATTCATTATTCATTCAAAAACCACCATCCGACGGATGGTGGTTTTTGTTTAGTTAAGTGCTAAATTTTTGAATTGGTCGCCGCGGTCCTCGAAGTTTTTAAAGAAGCCATAGCTTGCAGCCGCAGGGGATAAAAGGCAGATTGAGCCTTTGGGGGTAACCTCTTTTGCAATTGCAACTGCCTCGGCAAGGTTTTGTGCATAGTGAGAAGTGAACTTATGGTCTTTGTTTTCAAACTCTGCCATGATGCGCTTGCCTGTGTCGTACATGAAAACTACGTTGGGAACAGTGGCTGTTGCGAGAAATTCCACTAAGGGAGAATAGTCGATGCCACGGTCCATGCCGCCTATTAAAACCGTGCCCACGTTTTTAAGTGAGCAAAGGGCCTGAATTGTTGTCTGGCTGCAGGTTGAGATAGAGTCGTCGTAGTAGGTAACTCCGTCCTTTTCGCCGAGCCTTTCCAGGCGGTGGGGCAGGGTTTTAAAGGTTGAAAGTGCCTTTAAAAACTCTTCCTTTGTTATGCCGTAGGGCTTTGTTAAAAGATACGCTACCGCAATGTTATTAACGTTATGCTCGCCTAAAAGGGGATTTGTTTCGTCTAAAACTATTTCCTCGCCATCAACCACGAAGGAGGAGGGGCATATTTTCACCATGCTTTCCTTGCCGAACACAAAAACGGTGGAAAGGCACTTTTCCTGAGGAGTAGTGTCCTCACCGCAGATTAGTATGTCGCCCTCCTGCTGATAGCGGAAAATGTTCTTTTTTGCATCGTAGTATTTTTCAAAGGTGCCGTAGTGGTCTAAATGCTCGGGAAAAATGTTAAGTAGCACTGCTCTTTTGGGCGAAACATCAGTATATTCAAGCTGATGGCTTGACAATTCGAACACAACGGTGTCGTCCTTTTCTACGTTGCCGTCAAAGGCAGGAATGCCGATGTTGCCTAAAAGCTGCACCTTTTTGCCGCACTGTTTAAGCACGTGGTAGGTAAGGCTTGAGGTGGTGCTTTTGCCCTTGGTGCCTGTTATGCCGATGGTCTGCTCGCGGTAAACGGAAAGGAAAATTTCTGTCTGGGAATAAAGGCGGCTAAGGTCGGTAAGTGCGCCCTCTTCAAGCACAATGCCCGGGCTTTTCATTATTATGTCGAAGCGGTCCAGGTTTTTCTGGTAGTTTTCGCCTGTTACCGCCAGGGCTCCGTCACACTCCACCTTATTTAAGTCGCAGATGGTTATTTCTTTGTAGCCGCCTGCCTTTTTAAAGGTGTTGAAGGTGCTCTGACCTTCTCTGCCAAAGCCTAAAATGCAGACGGATTTGTCTTTTATGAGATTTTTTATATAGGAGATTAACATGTTAAACAACCTTTCAAAGGTGAGATTGGGTGCAGAACGCAGAATGCAGAATGCAGAACGCAGAACGCAGAACGATGGAAAGAATTCCGCAAGCGGAATTCTACTTTATTATAAATTAAGCTCTCTTTCCACAATGTCTCTATAGCCTGCGGGAAGCAGGTTTTCTCTGTCATAAAACTTGGGGTAGGGGTTAGCCTTTTCGGAATATTCCTTATAAAGAGGCGTTGTTTTGTAGTATTCAAAAAGCTTGGGAAGCTTTTCGTTATTTTTAATGGCTTCACATACAGCGAAGTTTACCTCGTCACGGCTGCCAACACACTCGAAGGGCTTTTCGTCGGTTTCGTGGCCGATAAGCTGGTTGAAGGTGGGAATGAGGTTTTCATCGTCGCCCATGTTTCTGCCGAAAATGGCTGTAAGCTCCTCAAAGGAAAGGAAGGGCGACAAAATGAGATAAACAAACAGGCACTTTGAACAATCCGCACACCAGATGTTTGTGTGGCTGCCCTTGTTGCAGCTTCTGAAAATGCTGTGATAGCTTTTGCACTTTGCAAAGTAGGAGGCTATCTGATATTCACTAAGGGGACGCAGCAGGCTGAAGTAGTAAACGCCGCTCTTAAGATATTCCTTTTCGTAACGGTTAAAGTCCTGCTCAAATTCAAAGCTCTTGGAGTACTGATGGTTTACAGTGCTTCCTGCAACGGTTGACTCGTTAGCTGAGGACTCGTTGGATAAAACAACATATTTAAGGTTATTGATATATGCAGTAATAACAGAGGAGAAAGCTACTATTGCAGAAAATGGTGTATGCCCGTTAAGATAACCTTCCTTATTTAAATTGAGCATGGTTTTGTCAAGTGTGCGCTTGGCGGTGAGGGTTTCGTTTTCCAGCCCGGCAACACGCACGCTGTCAATTGTTGCACCACGGGGGTTGATGATGTAGGGACGGTTTTCGTTTTTAAACTCCTTAAGAAGCTCCATTGTCACGTTGGAGTCTTTACCGCCGCCAACGGGAATGAGGTTGCCCGAAAGGTAACGTGTGGACTGATTAAGAGGCGACGGAGCGCCGCTTGAATTTATGCGCATGAAATTGGTGTCGGCATTGATGCGGTTTAAATAGAAAAATTCGCCAAGGCCGTGAAAGTAGAGCTTCTTCCACCAGCTTATCTGGCTTGGGGAAAGATAACCGCATTCAACCCTTACCTCGGGCGAGCAGGTTATTTTCCAGTAGCTTATAAGCTCTGCCAATCCCAGATTAAAAATCATTGCTTTTAAGTTGGGGTCGGAAAGGTCAACCTCATCTTTGCCTGAAGGGAAAACCCAGCATGGGGAAAACGTAGCAAGATTTTCGATTTCGAAATGATATGTAACATGAAGATTGCCACCTTCGGTTGTTGCTTCGTAGTTTTTGTAGAAAAAAGTGGGATGAGCCACCCTCAGGGAAGAATATGTCTTCATGGTATGCCTCCTATAGTGATTTTTATACCTATATATTATTATAGCATATTGTGAAAAAAAGTAAACACATAAAATTTTAAAAGAAATATTGGCAGATATGGTGTGTCGAAAATGGTACACCACAAGATATAGAAAGGTGTCGGACGGGGCGAAAAAAAGGATAAAATTCCCGAAAAAAATTATTAAAAAAGTATTGAAATTTCATTATTTCTATAGTAAAATGACTGTGAAAGTGCCACAAAGTGGTTTTTAGTGGTGCGAAGTGGTGGAAGCTGTGGAAAACTTTGTGGAAAACCTATCCGTTTTTAAAGTTTTCACCAAAACAAAATGTGTTGAGGAGGTGCGAAGCTATGTTATCAGGTGAATATAATCATAATTTAGATGCAAAAGGCAGAGTTATATTGCCCAGCAAGCTTCGTGAAGAAATCGGCGACACATTTTATGTAACAAGATATTTCGAAGGCTGTCTGGGTGTTTTTTCCGTTGAGGAATTTGAAAAGCTCGGCAATGCAATTCAGTCCTTGCCCGGTAACATGAGCGAGGTAAGACGCCTTCAGAGAATTATTATTACAGGTGCACACATGTGCGAGGTTGACAAGCAGGGCAGATTTGTTGTGCCCCCTCAGCTCAGGGGACATGCCTCCCTTGAAAAGGAGCTTGTTATTGTAGGTAACGGCACACATGCTGAAATCTGGGATAGCAACAGATGGAATGAATACCTTTACGGTGACGATTCTGTAAGCCTTGAAGAAGCAGCAGAGGCTCTTAACGCAGCAGGTCTTGCATTTTAATTGACAGGAGAGGTAAGGATGGAATTCTCTCACGTTAGTGTGCTTTTAAACGAAACCGTGGATGCAGTGAAGGTTAAAGAGGGCGGTCTGTACGCCGACTTTACCATGGGTGGCGGTGGCCACAGCAGCCTTATACTCTCCCGTGGAGGCATTCTTTACGGCTTTGACCAGGATATGGATGCAATCAACGTGTGCAAAAAGCGCTTTATGGAAATGGGCGACAGGTTTCACGGTGTGCATGCAAATTTCAGATATGTAAAAAGCGAGCTGGAAAGCTTAGGTGTGGACAAGCTTGACGGCATTATTGCCGATTTGGGCGTTTCCTCCTATCAGCTGGACGAAGCGGAGCGTGGCTTTTCCTACATGCACGATGCACCATTGGACATGCGTATGGACAGGCGGCAGGCACTTGATGCGAAAGTGGTTGTTAACACCTACAGTGAAGAAAAGCTCTGCGAAATTATTACAAAGTACGGCGAAGAAAAATGGGCAGTGCGAATTGCCAAGTTCATTGCCGAGGCAAGAAAAACGAAAGAAATTGAAACTACCTACGAATTGGTAGACATTATAAAAAGGGCTGTGCCTCTTGGGGCACGAAAGGATGGACCCCACCCTGCAAAAAGAACCTTTCAGGCAATAAGAATTGAGGTTAACGGCGAGCTGAGAATTTTAGAGGAAGCTATCCGTGACGGTGTTGAATGCCTCAAAAAGGGTGGCAGAATGGCGATTATTACCTTCCATTCCCTAGAAGATCGCATTGTGAAGGATACCTTCAATTCCCTTGCAAATGCGTGTACCTGCCCTAAAAGCTTTCCCGTGTGCGTTTGCGGCAACAAGAGCAGCGTGAAGGTTATAACAAGAAAGCCAATACTTCCCTCAGAGGAAGAAATTGAAGCTAACCCAAGGGCAAGAAGCGCAAAGCTTCGTATTTGCGAAAAAATTATCTGAGTGCAGAATAAAAGAAGAAATTCCGCATGCGGAATTTCAACCGCAACTATTCACTTTTCATTCTTCACTCTTCATTATTCATTATATATATTGAACTGCAACCCACGTTGGGGGACATTGCCTACCCACAGTCAACCCACTTTCTCGTGTTGCCACAAGCAAAATGAGAAATGAATGAATGGCTGTGTCCCCGTACCTTATAAAAATGTTGCAGTTACCTAATCGAAGTAAACTGAAGCCATTAGAAAGGTTGCATTAGAATGTACAATTACGGTTCTGCAGCAAGACAAATTGAATACAGCACCTTAGTTGAAGACAAGAAGGCAGTGAAGGTTTCAAAAAAGCAGAGGACAGAGGCCTACATCGAGGCGAAAATAGAAGCCTTCAAAAAGACAGCTATTAAATCTTTGGTTGTTATTGCAGCGCTGTTGGCTGTTGTAATGATAAGAGAAGCAAAAATCGACCAGCTTTGCGGTCAGGTGTCGAATCTTGAAAACGATATATATAAGCTCAATGCAATGATAACAGAAAGGGAAATGCACCTTTCCTATCAGCTCGACATGAACAACATCGACGAGATTGCAATATCGAGGCTGGGTATGAAAAAGCCCGATACCTCCCAGTACATATATATTAATGTGGAAAAGAACAACGGAGGAGAAATCCTCATGAACGACAGAGCCGGCAACAATGGGTTTTCAGCGTTTATGAACAAGGCGAAAATTCTGTTGGAATATTTGTATTAGGCCGCAATATATTTACATAAGAAGTAACCGTTGAGTGCCTACAAGGAAAGTAAGCACTCAATTTTTTCCTGAGAAGACTGAGCAAATTTGTCCGTAAACCAACTTTTTTGAGGGCAGATTTCTTTCAGTCTTTTGGTCGTTATTAAAAATGGAGGACTTGACTATGGCAAAGGTGACCACTGCTGAAAAAAACCGAATATTTGTTATGTTCTGCATTTTCCTTCTGCTTATGCTGGTGGTTGTGGGCGCATTGGTTTATTATCAGCTCATCCGTGGCGCGGAATTTAAAGAAAAGGCAATTGAACAGCAAACCCGTGACCAGCTTGTTGAAGCAAAGCGCGGTCAGATATATGACAGAAACATGAAGGTGCTGGCACAAAGCGCTTCCTGCGAGGACGTTATGGTTAACCCCAGGCAAATTCAGGCGGCTAAAGCCAAGCAGGACGAAAGGCGTGCACAGGCCTTTTTAGAGGGTGTTCCCTTTAATGAAGAGGACGTTGTTGAAGTGGTTGTCAAGGGGCTTGTTGAGGTGCTTGGCGTTGACGAGGCCTTTGTAAGAAAAGAGGTTTCCCTTGACTATGCCAGCAGAAGAATAAAGAAAAAGGTTGAACCCTCGGTCGCAAACCGCCTTCGTGAAATGAAGCTGACGGGTGTTTTCTTTCAGGAAACCACAAAGCGCTATTATCCCTATTCGTCCTTTGCGTCCCACGTTATAGGCTTCACAGGTGACGACGGCGACGGTCTTGAGGGCCTTGAAAAAATGCTGGACCCGGCTCTTTCGGGCACTGCAGGCAGAATTCAGGTTGTGCAGGACGTTAACAATAACTTAACACCCTATGAGTATGAAAACTACATTCCTCCCGAGGATGGTAACGGCGTTGTGCTTACAATTGACGAGGTTATTCAGCACTACGTGGAAAAGTATTTGGAGGAGGCATATAATCTTTACGATATAAGAAACGGTGCGGCGGCAATTGTTATGGACCCCAACACCGGCGAAATTCTGGCAATGGCTGTTGAACCCAACTTTGACCTTAATGCACCAAGAAAGGTTGACAGTGTAGTAAAGCTTAACGTTATGGGCCTTAAGGACGACGGGACTGAATACACCGACGGCGAATACCTTAATCGCGTGTGGCGAAACAAGGCAGTTGTTGACTCCTATGAGCCCGGCAGTACCTTCAAGAGCATTGTTGCGGCTGCTGCGGTGGAATCGGGCGTTGTAAATCCTGCCACCGACGGCTTTTACTGCACAGGCTCCAGAAAGGTTGCAGTACATACAATTCATTGCCACAAGAGAGCAGGTCACGGGCAGGAAACCTTTATTGAGGCATTGGAAAACTCCTGCAACCCTGCCTTTATGGAAATGGGTGCAAGGCTTGGTTATAAAAATTTCCGTGCTTATTACGAGGCCTTCGGCTTTACAAGCAAAACAGACTTCGTGCTTCCCGGCGAATCCAAGGGCATTTTCTTTACAGAAAAGAACTTTAACGAAGCAGAGTTGGCAACAAGTAGCTTCGGTCAGGGCTTCCAGATAACACCGCTCCAGATGATTACGGCATTTTCGGCAGTTGTAAACGGAGGTAAGCTTTACAAGCCTCAGCTTGTTAAAGCCTATACCAATTCCGAGGGCGACATTGTAGAAAACGTTGAAGCAACCTTGGTAAGAGAGGTTATAAGTGAAAATACAAGCCGTGTTATGCGTGCGGCGCTTGAAAGCGTTGTTGCAAACGGTACAGGTAATGCGGCATATGTTGACGGCTACAGAATAGGCGGCAAAACAGGTACAAGTGAAAAGCAGCCCCGTGGTCAGGGTAAGTATGTTGCGTCCTTTGTGGGCTTTGCGCCTGCAGACGACCCTCAGCTTGTGTGCCTTTTAATTCTTGACGAGCCCGGCGGTGCCCTTACGGGCGGTGGTGCAATTGCCGCACCTGCTGTTGGTAAAATACTTGCTGATTCTCTTTCTTATTTAGGCTACGAGCCTGTTTACACAGACAACAGCGCCGATGAGGTTGAGGTGCCCAATGCAGTTGGCATGACAACCTGGGACGCAAAGAAGCTTATTGAAAAAGCAGGGCTTACCGTTACAATACAGGGCGAGGGAGCTATTGTTAATAATCAGCTTCCCAAAGGCACATCTCACCTTGCAAAGGGCGGATTGGTAATTCTTTACACCGAAGCAACTGAAGAGGTGAGGGTTGAAATTCCCTCCTTTATAGGAATGACAAAGGCTCAGACTGTTACAAAAGCGCAGGAATTGAATCTTAATATTGAAATATCCGGCGGCGGTATGCATACAGAGGTTAGCGACACTATGCTGGCAATTTCCCAGAGCACACCTGCGGGCACAAGTGTTATGCCCGGCAGTGTAATTACTGTTGACTTTGCAGAAAATACCAATGAATTTTATTTTGATCAGAACGCAGGAAACACAAACTGACATTTGAGGAGACGATTGATATGCGCCTTAAGGACATAATTGCCAACCTTGCCGTGAGCGAGGGGCTTGGAAACACCGAAATAACAGACATTTGCTACGACTCCAGAAAGGTTAAGAAAAATGCGCTCTTTGTGGCAATAAAGGGCTTTAAAAGCGACGGCCATCAGTTTATTGAAAAGGCCTTTAATGCAGGCGCGGCTGTTGTTGTGGGCGAGGAGGAAAGAAGCGAGGAAAACTATATACGTGTTCCTGACACAAGAAAGTTTCTTGCAACAGCGTCAAAGCGTTTCTTTGGCAGCGCTTGTGACAAAATGAAGATTGTGGGCATTACAGGCACAAACGGCAAAACCACAACAAGCTACCTTATTAAGCAAATTCTGGAACTCAGGGGCAAAAAGTGCGGGCTTATCGGCACTAACCAGATTCTTATAGGCGAAGAAGCAATCGACTCTGAAAGAACAACTCCCGAGTCACGCGAGCTGCACGAGCTTTTTAAAAGAATGTACGATGGCGGCGCGGAATACGTTGTTATGGAGGTTTCCAGCCATTCCTTAGAGCTGGACCGAGTGTACGGCATAACCTTTGAGGTAGGTATTTTCTCCAACCTTACCCAGGACCATCTGGACTTCCACGAAACAATGGAAAACTATGCAAAGGCTAAGGCTAAGCTTTTTACAATGAGCAAAACAGCTGCCATAAATGTTGACGACGAATATTCGCCCATTATGCTGAAGGATGCAAAAAATGTGGTAACCTATTCTATAGAAAAGCCCTCCAACCTTAAAGCAGAGGACATTCAGCTTCGTGAAAGAGGCATTGCCTTTAAACTGAGCTTTGATGGCGACGAAAGGCTTATTCGCCTTGCAATCCCGGGACAGTTCTCGGTTTACAATGCATTGGCTGCGGCAGCAGGCGCATTCTGCCTTGGCTTAAGCGGCGAGGACATTGAAAAGGGGCTTGTTATTGCCCGTGGTGTAAAGGGCAGGCTTGAGGTTGTGCCCACACTTACACCCTATACTGTTATTATTGACTATGCTCATACCCCCGACGGACTGGAAAACGTTATAAAGGCAGTGAGGGGCTTTGCACGTGGCAGGGTAATTACCCTCTTTGGCTGCGGCGGTGACCGCGACAATAAAAAAAGACCTATCATGGGCTCTATTGCCGAACGCCTTTCCGACTATGTTATTGTTACAAGCGATAACCCCAGAACAGAAGAGCCAAGTGTTATTATGAAGCACATTGTAGCAGGCATGGAAAATAAGGATAAATACATTTGCATTGAACAAAGACGAGAAGCAATTGACTATGCTCTCAGCTTTGCAAAGGAAGGCGACGTTATTATCCTTGCAGGCAAAGGGCATGAAACATATCAGATTTTTAAGGAAGGCACCATACATTTCGACGAACGAGAAGTTGTGAAGGAATGCCTTAAAAAAAGAATGTAAAATGCAGAATGCAGAATGCAGAATTACGCTTGCGCGACAGTGACATCTGACAGGATGTGTTTTTAAGCAAAAGAAAATTTAAAAGTGAGGTTTTGTCATGAGTTGGATAATAAGTCTTGCAATTTCATTTGTAATAACAGCTATTGTTACGCCGCTTCTTATTCCTTTTCTTAAGAAGCTTAAATTCGGACAGATGATTTTAGAGGACGGCCCTACCTGGCACGCAAAAAAGCAGGGAACACCTACCATGGGTGGCTTGGGCTTTATTCTTGCAGTGTTGGTTGCCACTCTTTTGGTAAAGTGCACCAAGGAAACACTCTTTGTTGTTATAATCGGTACTCTTTTTGGTGCGGTAGGCTTTGTTGACGACTATATAAAGGTTGTGAAAAAGCGCAACAAGGGCTTTTCGGCCAAGGCAAAGTTCATTTGTCAGAGTGTGGTTGCATTTGCTGCTGCAGTTTATATGTACGCTATGAATTCTCATGCTGTTAAAATTCCCTTCCTTGAAGGCAGCTTCAATTTTGGCTGGCTCTTTATTCCCTTTGTAATGTTTGTAATGCTTGCAACTGTTAACAGTGTTAACCTTACCGACGGCGTTGACGGCTTAGCATCAAGCGTGAGTGCGGCATGCAGCTTGTTTTTCCTTCTGGCGGCATTGAAAATGGGCTACGAGGGTGTGGCAGTTGCAATAGGCGCACTTATAGGCGGCACTCTGGGCTTTCTTATTTACAACTTCTTCCCGGCAAAGGTTTTCATGGGTGATACAGGCTCACTTTATTTAGGCGGCATTCTTTCTGCTGCGGCAGTTATGATGGGACTGGAATTTTCCCTTATTATTGCAGGCTTTGTGTTCCTTTTTGAAACACTCAGCGTTATCATTCAGGTGGCGAGCTTTAAAACAACCGGTAAGCGAGTTTTTAAAATGTCACCTTTACACCACCATTTTGAAATGTGTGGCTGGAAGGAAACAAAAATTGTGGGTGTTTTTACCCTTGTTACATTGATTCTGGCAGCAATCTGCTATGTAGGGCTTAGGTAAATGAATTGCAAGCCGTGCTTGCATGAATTGACAACTGCGTTGTCATGAATTGCCTGCTGCATGAATTGCACTGCGTGCATTTCGGAAGAAATTCCGTGTGCGGAATTTCAACCATAATGAATTTCAAAGAAATTCAAATCATGTTGCGAAAATCAACAAATCATGGCGAAGCCAATTCATGCGCGAAGCGCATATCATCATTCAGAAAGGAATATTGGCGATGGCAAAAAAATCGGGCAACTTAAATGTTGTACAACTGAAAAAGAAAGGAAAAACGGGCGGCATTCTCAATGTGGACTTTATTCTGCTTTTTACCGTGCTTGTGCTTCTTGTTATAGGGCTTACAATGCTGTTTTCCACCTCAAGTGCGGCAAACATGAGCTCGGGTAAGGTTTATGCACCTATTATAAAGCAGTCGATAGTTGCGGCAGTGGGCTTGTTTTTAATGTTTTTCATTTCGACGGCAGTGAGCTACAAAACAATTAAAAAATACAGCGTAGCTGCATACATTGCCATTGCCATTCTCATGGTGCTGGTTGCTTTTATAGGCATGGACTCTCACGGTGCCCGCCGTCAGATTGCAGTGCCCTTCATAGGCAGCTTACAGCCCTCTGAGTTTTCGAAATATATTATGATATTAACCCTTGCAGCAAGACTGTCCGTAATAAAAAAGGGCGAGATTAAAACCTGGCCCGAGCTTATTTACAATCTGGCAATTGTGGGCATTCCTGCGGCTATATGCCTTCTTTTGCAGCGCCATGCTTCGGCTGCATTGGTACACCTGTTTGTGGGTGGCGTAATGATTATTGCGGCAGGTGCCGACTGGCGAAAGCTCATTCCCGTGGGCCTTATAGGCGGCGGTGGTGTTGCTGCGGTAATTCTGGCAACGGGCTTCCGAGTGGATCGCATTATGGGCTTTCTTGACAAAGGTGCCGACGTGCAGGGCAATAACTGGCAGGCAACACAGTCAATTTATGCTGTTGGCAGCGGTGGGCTTTTCGGCCTTGGTCTTGGCAACAGCAGGCAGAAGTATTCCTATCTGCCCGAGGCTGAAAACGACTATATCTTTGCCATTGTGGGCGAGGAATTAGGCTTTATAGGCTCGGTATTAATTGTGCTTTTATTCTGTATTGTAATATGGCGCGGCATAACAATTGCGCTCAATTGCAAGGACAGCTTCGGCACCTACACTGCCTTTGGCATATCGGTGCTTATAGGCTTCCAGGTTGTTATAAACATGTGGGTAGTTTTACGCCTTATGCCTTCCACAGGCATGCAGCTGCCGCTGTTTTCCCTTGGCGGCTCCAGTATGCTGGTAACATTGACGGGCTTTGGCATACTACTTGCAATATCCAGAGAAAACCTTAATAATAAGGGCAAATAACAATAGGAGAATTTTTAAGACGGGAGTTGTTATAAAATGCGTGTTTTACTTACAGGCGGCGGCACTGCAGGCCACATTAACCCTGCTGTTGCTATTGCAAAATATATAAAGGAAATGGAAAAAGATGCAGAATTTCTGTTTGTTGGCACAGAAAAAGGCCTTGAAAAAACCCTTGTGCCCAAGGAAGGCTTCGACATTAAGTTTGTAAAGGTTTCGGGGCTTAAAAGAAAGCTCACATTGGAAAACTTAAAGGTTTTCATGCAGTTTATAACAAGTAAAATAGAGGCGGGAAAAATTATTGACAATTTTAAGCCCGACATTGTTATAGGTACAGGCGGCTATGCCTGCGTGCCTGCAATCGGTGCGGCTCACAGAAGAGGTATTCCCACCATTATTCACGAGCAGAATGTGCATCCCGGTCTTGCAATAAACATGCTTGCAAAAAAGGCAGACGTTACAATGATAAGCTTCCCCGAAACAGAAAAGCTTATCGATGCAAAGGCTTGCGCACTCACAGGTAACCCCTTGCGCCCCAACCTTTTTGACGAGGTTGACGTGGAGAGCGTAAGAAACGAATACGGCTTTGATAGTAAGCCCATTGTGCTTTTCTTTGGCGGCAGTTTGGGTGCCGAAAGAATGAACGACGCACTTGTTGACATGCTGGCTATGGGCTTTGAGGGCTTTAACCTCATTGCCGCAACAGGCGAAAAGCATTTTGAAAAAATTACAGCACGCCTTGAAGAAAAAAATGTTGATTACAAGGGCATGACAAACCTTGCGCTTTTGCCCTATATATATAACATGAATGAGGTTTTAGGTGCTGCCGACATGGCAATTTGCCGTGCAGGTGCCATTACCATAAGTGAGCTTAATGCTTTGGGCAAGGCTTCGGTTTTAATTCCCAGCCCTTATGTTGCCCACAACCATCAGGAGCAGAATGCACGCTACCTTGAGAAAAACGGCGCTGCAAAGGTGCTTTTAGAAAGCGCTCTTTCAGGCGAAAGCTTAAAGGGGGCAATTCTTGATGTGCTTAGTGACCGCGAAAGCCTTATAAAAATGAGAGATTGTTCACTTAAGATTGGACAAAGAGACGCTTGCGCAAAGATTTACGCAATTGTGAAAGAATTAGTGAAGGATAGGTAAAGGAATGAATTCCTTTACAGTGAATTGCGCTTCGCGCATGAATTGGCTTCGCCATGATTTGTTGCGCAGCAACATGATTTGAATTTCTTTGAAATTCATTATGGTTGAAATTCCGCATACGGAATTTCTTCCGGAATGCACGCAGTGCATATCATGCCGCAGGCAATTCATGACAACGCAGTTGTCAATTCATGCAAGCATAGCTTGCAATTCATCGCGAAGCGAAGCGAAGCACTATGCGCTTTGCGCAATTCATTGCGTAGCATAGCATAGCTTGCAATTCATTGCGAAGCACAGCGAAGCACTATGCGCTTCACACGAAAGCTTCCTGTTTCATAGTATGTAGCAGGAGGTGCACCTTTTGAAATATATTATTAAAGGCGGAAGAGAGCTTGGCGGAAAGGTGAGGGTGCAGGGCGCTAAAAACAGCGTGCTGCCCATACTTGCGGCAACGCTTCTTTCAAACGACAAATGTGAAATACTTGACTGCCCACACCTCAGCGATGTGAAAACAACCACCGAAATTTTAAAAGAGCTGGGCTGCAGGGTTACCTACGGCCTTAACACTATAAGCGTTGACCCTACAGATGCCTTTAACATGGAAATTCCGGAAAGGCTCATGCGAAAATTAAGAAGCTCCATTGTGTTTTTGGGGGCAGTAACAATGCGTGTGGGTAAGGCTCGGCTTAGCATGCCCGGCGGTTGCCCTTTAGGCACCAGACCCATCGATTTGCACCTTAAGGCCTTGAAAAGCCTTGGCATTAAGGTTAAGGAGGAGGCGGGCTTTATTGAAACCGATGCTTCCGAGGCTAAAAATGCTAATGTGCATCTGGCGTTTCCAAGCGTTGGAGCAACTGAAAACACCATACTTGCCGCCGTGAAGATAAAGGGCGAGAGTGTTATTACAAATGCGGCACGAGAGCCCGAAATAATTGACCTTATAGCATTTTTGAATGCAATGGGCGCAAGGATAACGGGCGGAGGCACAGGCACCATACATATTGATGGGGTAGCATCTCTTCGTGGTATAAGCTACAGAATAATACCCGACAGAATTGCGGCAACAACCTACATGTGTATGGCAATGGCAACAGGTGGCGAAATTGAGCTGGAAAACGTAAGGCGTGAACACCTTACGGCAATTACAAATGAGCTACGTGAGGAAGGCGCACGGGTTGAGTTTTTCGGCGATCGCGGCTATATACGTGCACCAAGGAAAATTAAAAGTGCAGACATGATAAAAACCATGCCCTATCCGGGCTTCCCTACAGATGCTCAGTCGGTTTTCATTCCGCATCTTGTAAAGGGCGACTCCACCAGCGTTATTGTGGAAAACATTTTCGAAAACCGCTTCAGGGTGGTGGAGGAAATTAACAAAATGGGCGCCGACATTGTAACCGAGGGCAGAAGTGCCATTATAAGGGGGCCGAAAAGGCTTGTGGGGGCACATGTTCATGCACCGGATTTGCGTGGCGGTGCAGCGCTTTTAATTGCGGCGCTTTCAGCACAGGGCGAAAGCGTGGTGGAGGACGTTGGCCACATTCAGCGTGGCTATGAAAACGTGGTTGAAAATATAACTGCCTTAGGTGGCGACATAAGGATAAACAACACGGCAGATTACTAAAAAGGAAGATACAATATGGTTAAAAGGAAGAAAAAACGACTCAGGCTTAACCCTAAGTTTCTGATAGCGCTGCTGCTTATTGCTGTGGCGGCGGTGGTGCTGTTTTTAACACCGCTTTTTGATATTACCGACATTAAAATATCGGGCACTGAGCGCAATGCGAAGGCAGAGGTGCTCATTGCCTCGGGCATAAGAGAAAATAAAAATATTTTTGCCATTAACAAGGGCGCTGCCGAAAAAAACATTAAGGCCTTGGGCTACGTTGAAAGCGTTAAAATAAAACGAAGGCTTCCCAATGTGGTGCTCATTGAGGTTAAGGAAAGCACTGTTTGTGCCTACATGGACTACGGCGGAATGTATGTAGGCATTAACAAAGCCGGTAAGTCGCTTTGCCGTGTGAGCAAGGCACTGCCGGTAGAGGGCGCGCCCATTGTAAAGGGCATCAGCGTTATAAAGGCAGACTTAGGCGAAAAAGTAAGGCTTAAAAACGGCAAAGAGGACGAGTTTGAGGTGCTTATAAACCTTCTCGACACCTTCGAAAAGCACAACCTTATGGCCGACATTACAGAAATTGACGTTGCAAAAAAAAGCAACATTATGTTCCGCTATAAGGGCAAGCTTAAAATTGAGCTTGGCGGACTGGAGGACTATGACCTCAAGTTCAATTACATAAAGGCAATGCTTTCCGAGCTTGGAGAAGGCGCAACAGGTGTTATAAATATGCAGTCGGAAAATTATACCTACCGCAATACTGTTGAGTAAAATAGAAAAAATTTTAAATATTTGCTTGAATATGCAACTTCGTTGTGATATAATAGGCTAAAGTATAATGTAGATTTTTTTATAAGGGGGACTCCTCATGAGAATGGAATACGCAGATACAATGGATCTTGCACAGAAGTTAAAGGTTATTGGTGTTGGCGGCGGCGGTAACAATGCTGTTAACAGAATGATTGAAGCAGGCATCAAGGGTGTTGAATTTGTTGGTGTTAATACGGACAAGCAGGCACTCCTTCGCAGCGAAGCAGGATTGAAGATCCAGATCGGTGACAAGCTCACTAACGGTCAGGGTGCAGGCGGTAAGGCTGAAATCGGTAAGAAGGCAGCCGAAGAAACAAGAAACGAAATTGAAAACGCTATTAAGGATGCCGACATGGTATTTGTTACTGCAGGTATGGGCGGCGGCACAGGTACAGGCGCAGCTCCCATTGTTGCAGGCATTGCTAAGGAAATGGGCATTCTTACAGTTGGTATTGTTACAAAGCCCTTCACCTTCGAAGGCAAGAAGAGAATGAATCAGGCTATGGGCGGTATTGAAGAGCTCAGAAAGAATGTAGATACACTTATCGTAATTCCTAATGACCGTCTTCTTGACATTTCCAATGCGAAGACAAGCCTTATGGATGCATTCAAGACAGCTGATGAGGTTCTTCGTCAGGGTGTTCAGGGCATTGCTGACCTTATTTCTGATACAGGTCTTATCAATGTTGACTTCGCCGACGTAACAACAGTTATGAAGGGCGCAGGCTACGCACATATGGGTATCGGTGTTGCTAAGGGTGAAGGCCGTGCAGAAGCTGCTGCTAAGGCTGCTGTTGAAAGCGCACTTCTTGAAACAACAATTGACGGTGCATCCGGTGTACTTATCAATATTACAGGCGGCAGAGACCTTAACCTTCTCGAAACAAATGCTGCTGCTCAGCTTATCGAAGAAAGAGTTAGCGAAGACGCTACAGTTATCTTCGGTGCTTCTATCGACGAAAGTTTGGAAGACGAAATCAGAATTACTGTTATTGCTACAGGTCTTGA
>JAFQLL010000027.1 GCA_017414645.1 Clostridia bacterium
ATCTGCAACGAAACCACTGCCTGCTTCGCCACCATTAGACGCGTACCAGCCTGTTACGCCATGGCTGAAGTCGCCGTTGGGAATAAGGTTTTCACTGACAACCTTATACGCAACATTGTTATACAGAACTGACTGATTCAATGTGTAAGTACCGTTATTTGTCCAGGGAGTCATAACGATATTTCCGCTTTCAGAAAGAACCTGAGCTGCGGATTCGTAAATGTAGTTACCACCATTGGGGTGATAGTTATATGCATCAAAGGTTGCGCCTGCACTTATTGCAGCATCGTAGCTCTTTGTTTCTGTCTTAACAGTCTGACCATTTGCTACATATGTTGCAGTTACGTCAAATACTGTCTGAGGAACTTCGAGCTCATACATCTGGAAGTTATCGAAGCAGATACCGTTACCGAGGTTGTATGCATTGAACCAGAGCTCGGTAACAGAGGCTGTACCGTCAATTACAGTTGTAACTGTCTTCCAGTCTTCTGTTATTGCACCTGCAGCTGTGCCGGAGCCTGCCGCAAGAGTTGTACCAACATAAACTGTGCCTGCAGTCTTGCTGCCGGAGTTTGACTTAATGTCGTACATTAATACGTACTTCTTGCCGTTTTCAAGGGGGAAGGAACGCTTGATACAGCAAAGACCGCCGAAGCCGTCGCCCCACTGGCTCATAAGATACCAGCTGCCGTCTGTGGGGTTACCACGTCTGGGACCTGTATACTTTGTGCCCCATCTGTCGTACTGAGAACCAAGAGTTGCCGATGCACCCATGTAGTAGTAGTTGTAAATAGTACCTGCTACCCAGTGGTCATCGGTTGCTGTCTGGGGGTTGGGAAGGTTTTCGCTCTTGCTCTGGTTGAGCCAGCCTGTTGTATCGAAGTTACCTTCAGCATTTTCAAAAGAGCCGTTTGAAATAAGGTTTTCGGATGCAACAGCGTATGTTACGCCGTCATATACATATTCGTCACCGATAGAGTAGCTACGGTAAACCTGTTCAACCTTATAAAGTTCAACGTCGTCGAAATATGTACCCGTGCCGAGCCAACGAGCGTAAATTTCAGCAAATGTGCTTGTGTCCTTTGCGTTGAACACATAAAGATGCTGTCTCCATGTGTTTGTTGCAAGGCCTTCAACGTTACAGCTGATGGGGTCGGAACCGCTGTTACCAAGACCACCACAGTCGATGTCAACATTTACAGAGCTCTTATCTGCACCAAGACCTGTGGTAAGAGTCATAGCCGCGTTATTGCTGTAGCTCCAGAAGCTGAGTACATACTTATCCCCTGCCTGAACATCGGCATCAAGATCGAACTGACCAACCAAGCTACCGTTACTTGTACCGCCACCGTTTACGTCACTCTTTAATGAGTAATCGCCAGAATGAGCCTGGGTTGTAGAACGGGAGAAGCCGCCAAGTGCGTTTGTGCCGTCCCATGAAATCCAGCCATCAGTATTGGATTCGAAGGTACCGTTTGCTACAAGGTTTTCGCTTATTGCTGTGTATGTAATGCCATCAACTACAAACTGCTTAGCTTCAACAGGAACTTCAGAGTCGTAAGTATAAGTAATTGTGAGATTGTTTGTTGTGCTTGTAACTGTGAAGGTTGCGGGGTTTGTAGAATCCTTCTTATAAATAGATGTGCCATAGGTAATTGTTTCGGGTGCATAGCTTGACAGACTGATAATGTCACCAATCTCACTCGATACCATTACCTGAGATGCAATATCGTTTCCGTTTTCGTCAACAAACTTAATTGTTGTTGTTGCATCTGTGCTAAAGTCGATTACTGTTGACTCGGGGGCGTCTACCATTGTACCGCCCACATACAAGTCGTACTGGCCTATTCTGTCGTCCTTTGCCAGCTTTAATGAATATGTAACAGAATTGCCGTCAACCGTCTTCTGGTCGATGTAATGAATCTCGTCAGCTGTTGCTGTTACAATGCTCACACCCTTTTTAACAATTAAAAGGGTTGATTCCTGTGCTTCCTCGGGGTTTGCGTATTGAACAGTAACCTGTACTGTTCTGTCGGCATCGGTGTCAACGCCTGCCACCAAGGAGGTAATCGTAGCCGCAGAGCTTGTTATTGTCATTGCAAAAACAAGCAAAAGGCTGATTGCCAAGGTTAATAATTTTTTCATTTTGCTATCTCCTTTTCGGATTATTTATATCCAAAGCCCATAAGGTTAACTTCCCTCGCCTTATAAGCAATTTCAACCTTTTAAAACCTTCAATTTACCAAATGGGGTCAGACCCCATTCGGTAAATTGGTTGTTATTAATTAATACTGGAAGCTTCTTACGAACTGACAACGCAAGCCATCCCATACCATTGTATCGTCGGGTTCGTTTTCCCAACCGCCGATACCGGTATTAATAATAAGTCGCATGTTCTTCTGGAAGTTAAGGGATGAGTCGTTTTGTGTGCTTGCATACAAATTGCCGTTTAAGTAGAACTTGATGTAGTCATAGCCCCAGTCCATAGACCATGTGTTGTAGCTTGTTGCAATGTTTGTGCCGCTTGTCTGTTTACCGAAGCGGTTGTCGCTGTCACCCTCGCCGTGAAGCGCAGTATGCCAAGCATAATGGCCGTACTTTGACGAAAGTGTTTCGAAAATGTCAATTTCCGGAGGCCATGAATCACGGCCTGTTAACCAGAACGCGTTCCAGTAGCCAATGGGGCTGTCAGGGTCCTTGAATCTGCCTTCAACAAAGCACTGCTTGTTGTAAACCTTGTTCTGAATACTTACAACACCTACATATGCCTGCCACTTCTTCCAGTCGGTTCTGCCGAAGTCACCGTTGTACTGCTTACCTGTTTCACCATTAGTATCTGTAGGCCAAGCACCGGAGTCAATCTTTGTTGCTTTAAGGTACAGCTCGCCGTTTTCAACGATAACGTTCTTATGAGTGATAAGAGCTGTAAAGTTGTAAGAGTCGTTTGTGGGGTTGTTACTCTTCCAGGGGTAGTTGGTCCACCACTGGCTGTTTATTGAGTTGCCGTAGAAGTTATCGGAAACATAAGCTGTGCCTTCGTTTCTTAAATAGAAGGTTGCCTGAGCCTGTGCCCACATCTTCCAGGGCTTTACGTCACCTGTTTTATAGTCGCTCGTGGAGTCATAAAGGTACTTATTTTCCATCGCATCGGCTGCGCTGTTTGCCGCCTGGTTATATGTACGATAAGTGTATGTGCTGCCTGTGTAGTAGCCTACGTTAGTTGCTTCTTCCTTATAGAAGGTTGCATTTGCCATAAATTCGCCTGTGTTTTCGAACTTCTTAAGGTAGAAGGCATCGCCCATTTCTGCCACAATGAAGTAGCCGGGCATTGTAACAGCCTCGAAACTAACGCCTGTGCCCACAAGACCACGACGTTCAACAAAGCGTGCTATAGCAGGGTTCTTGTTTGCCGCAACGCTTATCACACCATCTGCACCATTGTGGTAAACGTATCTGCCGTAATATTCGCTGCTTGATGTCGAATACGAGCTGAGTCTTGTTGCTTCAAGTCTTACAATACCATGTGTGGGGTCAACGCCGCCTAATGTGCCTGTGTTTCTGTCAACTGCACGAAGTTCAAGGTCAGTAATTGTCATCTGGTTCTTTGCACCTGCACCTGTGTTGAATGCAATTACATTAGGTGCTGTATATGCCCATGCGCGGTTTCTTACAAGCTCTGCATCAGAATAAGAGAAATACATAATCTGTGTTTCTGTTTTCTCAGAGTCAGAAACTGTAATGAAGCAGGAGCGGTTTGTGGGCGAAACCAAAAGCGAGAAATCAAGCTTTTCGCCCTTTTTGAATGTGTTTTCGAAAAGGTTAGCAGGTGAACCTTCGTTAAAGTAGTTGGAGGTCATTTGCTTAATCGCCAATTCACTGCCATTGTTATCGAGTCTTATCTGAATAGCTGTGTGGTTGTCTAAATCCGCACCGCCGGTTGTAATGCCGTCTACAAGTGTAATGCCTGAGTAGAAGCCGTTTGTGTCGCCTCCGTCAATTGTTGCAGGAACTTCCAAACCAAAGGTGATTTCATAGTCGCCGTTGTCGGAGGGAAGGCTGAGTTCCTTCTGGGCTAAGATGCCGCCTGCACCTTCAACAACTGCATCGCCACCGAAAGCTTTTACTGTTCCAACTCTTATCCATCCGTTATTTGACGAGTCAACTCTTGCGTAGAATGTAAGCTTAATGTATCTTGCATTTACGCCTGCAAAGTATGCCTTCTGAATATCGTCTGTACTCTTGGAAGTTTTCTTTGCAACGACCTCTGTATATGTAGAGTTGTTTGTGCTTGTAGCAACAGAGTATGTATAAGTTCTCGAGGAACCATTACCAAAGGCTATACCCACGCTTGAAACCTTCTGTGTGCTGCCAAGGTCTAAAACAAGTGTTGCAGGAGCTGCGTCTGTAACGCCGGATGCTGTCCAGATTGTTGCAGCGTCGTCATCGAGTACATTTGCTGCTGCATTTGCGCTCTCAGGCTCCTGGCTTGCTGTAACGGAGGAAATTGAAAGTTCATCACCATCAACCACGCCGTCACGGCCTACAGCATCGTATAAAACCAAGCCATCGTCAGTTGCCTCTGCATAAAGCTTGTCACCGAGTGTAGGATTATAATCTGTATATGTCATTTCGTCCATAGCAGAAATGTGCCAGTCATCTGCCATTTCGTCGGCTGTCATGAGCATATCACCGATATTATCTTCGAAGCCGTAGGCTGCAACCTCTTTTATGCCTACACTTCCGAGCGCTACCACGCGAACATATCTTGCACGTACATTTTCAACTGTCACGCTTCCGCTGGAGGTTGGCTGAGCAGTTGCCACGCTTGTAAAGTTTTCGCCGTCCTCGCTTACAAGCACACTGTAGGTTGTGCTTGTATTGTCAAAGCTGACTGTTACATTTGACAAAATAAAGTCGTCGCCCAGATACATTGTCATGTAATCATTGGCTGCCGCTGTCCACTTTGTGTTTTCGTTGCCGTCAACAGCATTTGCCGCAGAATTAATATTGGACGACCAGATATCTTCTGCCGAAACCTCTATTTTCTCACCCGTAAGGGAATCAACTGTTGTACAGCTGTCGCTTGACATGGAGGCAATAGGGATTATTCCTGTGTCCCATACAAAAATTTTCGAGGTCCCATTAGATATGTCGGTAAGGTAAACCTTGTTAAGAGTTTGCCCCGCCGGCACTGTTACAGGGTGTTTTTCAACACTTCTGAAGCTTGTATCTGTTTCAAAAGCTGCAACATACACATAAACCTCTGCATCTGTTTCTCCTACATTTTTTAGTGTTATGGTATATGCTGCCTGGGCTTGGGTTTTCCTACCCGATATTTCTGCGCTCACATCGTTTGCCGATGCCGGTAGAGTCATTACCGACAGCACAAGGAGCACGCACAGAAACAGTGCCACTATTTTTTTCATTTTATCTCCTCCAATTTCTAAATTTTAGAAACCAATTCAGGATAATTATATCACTATTTTTTTTCAATGTCTATATTTTTTTGAAAATTAAACAAAAAAGAAGTGCCTAAATCACTTCTTTTTTGTCTGTTTTTCACTTTCCCAGAATGTCAGACAGATTATTTTGTATTTTTTCTGCAACATCGGGCTTGTTCATAGAGTAAACATGTACATTTGTTATATTATTTGCGTAAAGGTCAATTATCTGGTCTGTGGCATAAGCGATACCTGCCTGCTTCATTGCGGCAGAATCAGAACCGAATTTGTCAACAAGGCTTTTAAAGCGCTGAGGCATAAAAGAGCCCGAGAGAGTAATTGCCCTTTCCACCTGGTTCGCATTTGTAATGGGCATTATGCCGGGAATAACAGGCACGGTTATGCCTGCTTCGCGTATTTTGTATAAAAAGTTATACAAAAGATTGTTGTCAAAAAACATTTGCGTTGTTAAAAAGTCAACCCCTGCATCGACTTTTTCTTTAAGGTATTTTATATCTTCCTTCTGGTTTGTACTTTCAGGGTGTATTTCCGGGTAGCAGGCAGCACCTATGCAGAAGTCACCCTTTGCCTTAAGCTCGTGCACAAGCTCAATGGCGTTGTGATAATCCCACATTTTTCTGTCTGCACCTTCAAGCTCCTTGGGAATGTCGCCTCTTAACGCCATAACATTTGTTATACCTGCCGCCTTAATTGCTTCAATTTTTTCGTCAACGGTTTCTTTTGTTGACGAAACACAGGTAAGGTGCGCCAAGGTGGGCACGTTGTAGGTTGCCTTTATATTTTTTGCAATGTCGAGGGTGTATTTACTTGTGCCACCGCCTGCGCCGTATGTAACACTCATGAAAGCAGGCTTTAATTTAGCAATTTCCTCAGTTGCGCTTTTAACGCTGTCAAAGCCCATTTCGGTTTTAGGCGGGAAAACCTCGAAGGATAAAGACAACGTGTCTTTTGTGATAAGATCAATAATTTTCATGCAATCACTTCCTTTTATTGCTGATTATACCCTTTTCAAAGGCAGATTTCAACATTTCTTTTATTTTAAGCATTCTTTCTTCAGAAACCTTCACAACCTGTCTGTCGTAAGTTACAAGCCCGTTTGTTTCGTCTTCAACGTCGCTTACCTGTGTAAGAATGCTTCCCGAAAGTCCCCTCTCCCCGCTTGGCGCTACCTCAGTTTTGTATAAAGTCTCCAAGGCTTCGGAGAAGGTATCGCAATCTGTAAACTTTTTGTAGCCATAGGTTTTTTTGAGGTTAAAGGAATGCTCGTCTATTTTACAGCTGTAGCCACCGAATTCCGTAAGAAGAAGCGGTTTTTCGCCCTTCCTGGTTAAGTTAACCTTTTTGAAGTATACGTGTTCGCTGTCAACATCACTCTTTTTTGGTTTAAACCAACCCGAAGCCGTGTTCCATATTCTTGTGGGATCGGTTTCTTTCATTTTTTTATAAAGCTTTTCTGCATTGTGCTGCCCCCAGCCCTCGTTGAATATGGTGTAAAGGCAAACCGACGGATGGTTGTAAAGAAGCCTTGTCATTTCCTTAAGTGTTTTTTCAAAATGCACCCTTCTTTTTTCAGATGCCCTTCTATCCCTTTTCTTTTTAAAGCCAATTGTAGGGAGCACCGTATCTCGCACATAGCGATACTTTCCGCTGTTAACCATGTCCTGAAAAACAAGCATGCCGATTTTGTCGCAGTAGTGATAGAAAATATCCGGTTCCACTTTAACGTGCTTACGAAGGGTATTGAACCCAAGAGCCTTCATTGTTTTTATATCGTATTCATACCCTTTCGGGCTTCCCGGGGTAAAAATACCGTCCGGGTAATAGCCCTGGTCTAAAATGCCGTGAAAATAGAAGGGTTTCCCGTTTAATAATATGCAGCCATCCTTGCATTCTATAGTTCTTAAAGCAAAGTAAGACTGAACCCTATCCTCTCCCGAAATAAGCGTAAAATCATAAAGGTGAGGGTTTTCAGGGCTCCACAAAATGCCGTTTTCAATTTCAAGGGTAAACACGTTGCCATTGTAGCAATGCTCCTGACCGCAAAGCATTAGTTTCTTACCATCTTCGCCGCCAGCTGTTTCAATTGTAACAGAGCTCATGGTTGTTGTTATTTTAATATCTTCAATATAGCATTCCGGTGTACTTTCAAGCCACACGCTCTGCCATATGCCGCTTATGGGTGTGTACCACATACCGCCACGCTTTTTTGCCTGCTTGCCGTAGCAATATGCATTGTCGGTTTCATCTGTTACAATAACCTCAACCGTATTTTCATTTTCCTCAAGAAGATGGGTTATATCAAATGAGAAGGGAATATAACCGCCTTCGTGGTCTCCTGCCTCTTTGCCGTTTATTTTAACATGGGCAATATTATCAACTGCACCAAAGTGAATGTGAACCCTCCCCTTGTTAAAGCCTTCAGGCAAGGTAAAGCTTTTCTTATAAACGTAGCTTTCACCAACACTATGCCCTATTCCCGAAAGGCGGCTTTCAGGTGCAAAGGGCACTCGTATTACAGAAACACCCTTTTCAGCGGCACACAGTTCCCACTCTCCGCACAGGGAAAACCAGCTGTCTCGTCTGAGCTGCGGACGTGGGTACACCTTTCCCCATGCATCGGGGTCATTTTCAAATGGGGTAGCCAGCTTTTGAAATTCCATACTTTTCATCTCCGCTGTTTTAAGGTAATAAAGCCGAGGAAAACTCCTCGGCTGAGCGTGTCGAAAAAATCGACACGCGACAAAAAATCTTGCGGAGGACAATATTTTTTGTCAATGTTTTTATAGTGAACAAAGTGCCAATTTCAGCGGTCAACTGTATCCGCTCTGTCGTCGCTATCGCTCGCCAGTCACGGACAGTTTTCGCATACGAGCTATTCGCCTCGCTTGCGCTTCGGATAGCTCAGCATCGTACAAGGGGCTTGAGAGCCCCCTAAAATTGGCACTTTCGGAGGGGCAATGCGATAGCCCCTCCTATTTTTTTCAGGGAACCTTCTTCCCCGAACCCTTCGCGATTGTGCGAAAATTCAGGTTTATTGACAGTATGAGCCGAGGAAAACTCCTCGGCTTTTATTTTTAAGCGTTCAATGCCTGTTCAATGTCGGCAATAATATCTTCAACGTTTTCAATACCTACACTGAGACGAATGAGGTCAGGTGCAACACCTGCTTCAATAAGCTGTTCGTCTGTAAGCTGACGGTGAGTGTGGCTTGCAGGATGCAACAGGCAGCTCTTTGCATCGGCAACGTGAGTTACAATGGATATAAATTTCAAGCTGTCCATAAATTTGTTTGCTGTTGCTCTGTCGCCCTTTACGCCAAAGGCAAGCACACCGCAGGTGCCGTTGGGCATGTACTTCTTTGCAAGTTCATAATATTCGTCGCCTTCTAACCCTGCATAGTGCACCCAGGCGATTTTATCGTTATTCTTAAGGTATTCTGCCACGCGAAGAGCGTTGGAGCAGTGTCTTTCCATTCTTACGGGAAGTGTTTCCAGCCCCAAGTTAAGGTAGAATGCATTCTGAGGAGACTGAATGGAGCCAAAGTCGCGCATGAGCTGAGCTGTAGCCTTTGTAATATATGCGCCCTTACCGAACTTCTCTGCATAAGTAATGCCATGGTAAGATTCGTCGGGTGTTGTAAGACCGGGGAACTTTTCTTTATTTGCCATCCAGTCAAAATTACCGCTGTCAACAATACAGCCGCCTACGCTTACACCCTGACCGTCCATGTACTTTGTTGTGGAATGGGTAACAATGTCTGCGCCCCATTCAAAGGGACGGCAATTTACAGGCGTTGCAAAGGTGTTGTCAATAATGAGCGGAACACCATGAGAATGCGCAAGGTGCGCAAACTTTTCAATGTCAAGAATTGTTACTGTAGGATTGGTAATTGTTTCAGCAAAAACAGCCTTTGTGTTGGGCTTGAAGTACTTACTGAGTTCTTCTTCGGAAAGGCTCTGGTCAACAAATGTGCACTCAATGCCCATTTTAGCCATACTTACACCAAAGAGGTTATAGGTACCGCCGTAAATAGCGCTTGATGCAATAAAGTGGTCGCCCGCTTCACAAATGTTAAAAATTGCGTAGAAGTTAGCTGCCTGACCACTCGATGTGAGCATTGCGGCAACGCCGCCCTCCATTGTGCAGATTTTTGCCGCAACAGCGTCGTGTGTGGGGTTCTGTAATCTTGTATAGAAGTATCCTTCAGCTTCAAGGTCGAAAAGCTTACCCATGTAGTCGCTTGTGTCGTACTTAAAGGTTGTAGACTGATAAACAGGCAACTGTCTGGGCTCGCCCTGCTTGGGCTTGTAGCCTTCATGGATACATTTTGTTTCAATTTTTGAATTCATGGTCATTCTCCTTTGCCAAAGCGTTTTTTCTATTATACGCCTATTTTTTTTCGTAGTCAATTATTTTATAACAATTCTTCACGTCTCAGGAATGGTGGTTTTCCCGGTTGCGCCGCACGTAAGCTTTACCACTCCTTATAAAAATCGTCCTTCAGTTCGCTCATAACAAGGTATGCATCCTTTAAGAACACAAGGCTTGCGGGCACACGCCAGGGCTTACCCATATAGTAGTTATCTGCAACCAGCTTACCGGAAGCATAAATCTGCGCAACGTCGTAGGAATAGGGTATCTCAACAAAGCCATAGGGCGAATCTGCCTCTATCTTTTTCCAGGTAAGGCTTCTTCTGCCGCCAAAATGAAGCTGGTCGGGATAGGGCGGTTCAAAGGGCTCATCCACAGAATAGAAGCTTACATTTGCTTCTTCAAACTCAACATCTTCCATGCCCTCAACAAATTCATGTCCGTCCCATATTTTGTATTCGAAATTGCCCTGCTGTACAGCCATAAGCATGCCTTTTTCAATGTAGAGGTCGCATCTGTTACCTATGAAAATATCGCTGCCAAGCTTTCTTAAATACTTTGCTTCCTCCCAGTCAACGGTTACAAAACGTACACCGTTATACATAAAGTTATTTGTGTCAAATATGCATTCATTGCCCTTGAACTTATATTCTGCCTTTACGTTGGGAATTGCGGCAAAGAAATAGGTGTTGTCCTTTTTGCACAAAAGCTGGCTTGTGGCATATTCCAGCACATCGTTACCCATATTTAAATTAAATGGCATTATAAAGCTTACGTCGCCCTTAACATCAAATTCAGGAAACAGAACGCTGCCTGTATCTATCTGAACCTTTTCAACGTCCTTTAAGGGGTAAAGCCTCTGATAGTGGTTAACAAACACAAAGCCGCTTTCTCCATTGGTACGCATGCAGTATCTTAAATTTTCAAAGTCTGTCTCTCTCACAAAGCTTTCAGCCTCAACACTTTCCATGGGGGCAAGTATTTCACCAAAATCGTTTACGAACATGTGAATCATGTTAAGAAGGCCGTAGCATTCGCCCGTTTCACCGTAGCTTGACAGTGCTGTGCGGTAATCGTAGTTAAGAATTGCATAATCGTTAGGATAGCCTGTGTCCTTGGACTCGTTAAAGGTGGAGTTTTTGCCAATTTTGTTAACACCGCCATGGTACATGTAATAGCCGATAAGGTTATTGCCGCAGCCTAACTTTACAAGGCTCATGGCATAGGCATCCATGCCCGAAACAACAGGCCTGCGGTGATGTGTGGGGTGAAGACCTGCACCAAGTTCGCAGGTTATGAAGGGGTATTTTTCGTAGGGGATACGCCAACCGTCAGGCGCTGTAGGGCTGATAATGTCCAAGCCTACTGCCGAGTCATTTCTCTGAGTGTTAAAAGCATAGTGCGGCGAGGGCGGAAGCTTGTTTGTGTGCCCTGCCCAGGGTGCATCTGCATAAGCTGCAAACACAGGCACAACATCCTCTGTGGGTATTTTTGCACCATAAAGGCTGTTCCAGCCTGTGGCAGTATATATGGGCGCATCATAGCCGATTTCAAGAGCTAAATTTTTAAGGGCAAGAATGTGTTCGGCGTTGTCAACAAGCTCGTTTTCAAACTGAACGCCTATAATGTTTCCGCCGTCCTTATAGAAAAGGCCTTTAACCTCTGCAAAAATTCTTTCGTACCATATTCTTGCCTTTTCCATGTATTCGGGGTTGTTGTCGCGAAGCTTGTAGGGCTTTTTGCAGAGCCAATCGGGGAAGCCTCCGTTACGACATTCACCATGACACCAGGGGCCAATTCTTATAACCACGTCGAGCCCTGCCCTTTTTGCATCAAGCACGAACTTTCTGATGTCCAGGTCGCCTGCAAAATCGAATTCGCCTTCAATTTCCTCGTGATAAATCCAGAAAAGGTATGTTGCAACAATGCCCACACCGCCTGCTTTCATTTTGCAAAGCTCCTTGTACCAGTTTTCGCTTTTATCGCGGGAGAAGTGATATTCGCCCATAACGCCAAGGTAGGGCTTACCGCCCTTTTCAAAGTAAAGGCTTGTAACGTCTATTCTTTCTCCCTCGGGATTGCTTCCGCCCATTTTAAGATGGTTTCTTAAAATCTCACTTTTTTTGTATTCTTTAAACTTATATACCATTTTTATTCCTCCATGCTGTAGCCTTCGGGAGCACATATCTCTACTTTCATACCCTCAGGTGTTTTTACATCAATTGAAATCTTTTTGCCCTCTGCCTTCCAGCTCACTTCAACATGTCCCATCGAGCAATTAAAGCTGCCGCGAGCATAGGTTGTGTTTTCGGGAACATAGGGCTTTATGGTAATGCTATCTATTTTTTCATACCTTACGCCAAGAACGCCCTGTATAAGCCACTCCTTAACGTGGCCCATCATGGCGTGGTTACGGCTTCTGACCATACCCCACCACAATTCTTCATAGTTCCAGTATTCGGGAAGGCAAGTCAGATTGTTATCTGCAAAGTATCGATAGCTTGGTCTTGTGGGGTTTGTGACCATTTTATAAACCAAGTCGTCGTAACCGTATTTGTTAAGAGTTGCAAAAACCTGCTTTAACCCAACTTCACCGCTCGTAAGGTGATAGCCTGCTTTTTTTACTGCTTCAACTAAGCCTTCTACTGCACTTTCTTCGTTCTCTTTAAGGCAAATTCCCGAAAAAAGCACACAGCCGTAGCTTGCCTGGCTACCATTGCCGTAGGTCCTTGTTTCCTTATTGTAGCACTCTTCATTTTCGTGAAAGGCTTGTTTCACTTTTTCTGCTTTTTTCCGATATTCGCTGCCATCCTTTCCCAATATGTCCAGAATTTGCGAAAATGTATTGAGCAAAAGATAATAGGCACAGTTTTCAACAAGCTTTGCGGGGGTTTTTTCATTTATCTGCCCCCAGTCGCCCATTTGTGAATAGCCATCCAGAAGGCCATCTTTTTCGTGCATGCTTAAGTGCTTTATGTAATATTCACCCTTTAAAGCGTTATTCAAAACAGCCTTGTCGTTATAAAACCTGTAATGGTACCAGGGTGTCATTATGCACGCACCGCCCCAGTTAACGTCGCGGTGAAGCCCCATTATGCGATGAAACTCAGGCACAATTGCAGGCATGTAGCCGATTACCTCGCCATCGCCCATAGCTTCAAGCTGTATGCAATCTGCCATATCCAGAGTTATTTTTTCTATCCAGCTTTTAATGTCCCTTGTGTATGCCATACTTCTGAACATTAAGTGGCTTGTTTCCAGCCAGCCCAGTTTTTCAATCTGCGGGCAGTCCGTAAAAGCGAAAAACATGTTGCTTTCAATGCTTCTGTCGGTCATATCGCTTATTTTTTGCAAGAGGGTGTTATCTGTTTCAAAAAAGCCTGTTTTTTTGTTATCTGCCATAAGTCGGATATAGGTAAAGGTGTTTTCCTTTGGTTCATAAGGCATGCCTTGAACCTCTAAATACCTGAAACCGTGATAGCAAAAGATTGGGTGCCACACCTCTTTACCTGTACCTGCTATTATGTAGCTGTCACTTATTTCGCACTTTTTTGTTTCGCTCCAGCTCTGGGTGGAGCTTCTCTGGTCAGCAAAGCCTGTATCACTAAGCTCCTCACAAGGGAGCATTTTTATTTTAACACCTCGCATAGCCGGGGTTGTGTCAAGCTCTATAAGAAGCACCCCTGCACCGTTTTTGCCAAAGTCAACAATGTAGCTGTCGCCCACTTTTGTAATGCTTACAGCCTTGAAACGCTCAATTTCCCGTACAGGGTTGAAAAACCGCTTTTCAAAAGTTGCCTTAGGTGCAGTCATAATCTTTGCATTTTGGTCAAAGCTTATAGCTTTTGTTGCATCGTAGTCCTCGCCACCATACCAGTTCTGGAAGGTTATGTTGCTTTTTGCAACAAGCCAGCTTTCGTCTGTTACGCATATTGCCTTTCCGTCTGCCTCAATCACGCAGATGGCTTTTTTTACTCCGTTAATGTCCTTCGCGAAAACCTCGCCGTCGTTTTTCTGATATCTGTGAGGCTCAATTAATTCCCCGGCCTTTTCCATGGTAGGGTTAATTTTAAAGTTTGTGTATTGTCCGTTGCCAAGAAGGATTTGTATTTCATTTTCGCCTATCGTTACCATATTGGTTATGTCAAGTTTTTCGTAATACACCCTTTTGCCGTAATTGCTTTCTCCCGGGGCAAAATAAATGTCTGAAACCTTTTTTTGATTAATGCTTGCTTCAAAAAGCCCAAGACCCGTTATATAAAGGGCAACCTCTTTAAAGCTCTTATTTATGTAAAATTTGCGCATGAGAACAGGGGCGCTGTTATGCTCTGCACACTTGTCGCCCTCACCTATCCATTTTGCGTTGTATAAATCAAAAACACTGTCCATATATATCACCATTTTAAATTATACCCCCATTCATTTTTTGTGTCAATAATTGTAAACAATTTCCCATATTTATTGACTTTAAGTTTTAGAGGATATACAATATTTTCAGATACAGGAGGGATATATATGAAAAAGGTTTTAGCATTAATGGTTTTAGCATGCTTGCTTTTGTCGCTCTGCACGCCACTTACGGCCTTTGCCCAGACGATAAATGCATCGATTTTAGTGTCGGAAGACTCTTACACAGAAGAGTCGGACCCTGACAGTGCAGTAGGCAAGGCAAATGCCTCGCTTATTACCACATCAAACACAGGGGGCGCTAAACCTGCTGCGGCAAACAGAAATGTTTATTTAAAGTACGACTTACGCTCTTATGACTTATCAAATCTTACAAGTGCAAAAATCAAGCTCCATATAAATACTGTTTCCAACAAGGCAGACAGAACAATTACGGTTTACTCTGTAGCAAACGACTGGAGCGAAAACGCCATTACCTGGAACACTGCTCCCACACCCACAGAGGCTGCCATTACAACCTATCTCCAGAAATATGTAAAAAACGCAAACAAAGATATATGGATAACAATCGACGTTACAGCCTTTGTTAAAGAGCATTATTCCGACGAGGTAATTTCCTTCATGCTTTCTTCCGACACAGGCGCAACAAAGATCGACTCTAAGGAAACCTTATACAGCCCATCATTGGAGGTAAGCTTCACTTCTGATAAAAGCGTGGGCAATGTAAGGGTAAAGTACCTCAGCGAAATGGACACACCCATTTCCCGTGAGGTTTTAATGCCTTCAATTTCAGAAGGCAGTTATAGCTATCCTCACGACATTCCCTCAATTTTAAGCTATCAGGGTACAGACTATGTTTACAACAAGGAAAAGTCCGTAACAAGCATTAATGTTGCAGCAGGCGGTACAAACGAAATTATTCTTTACTATGACGACCCCATGATAACACCCGAGGGCGTGTATAAGAAAATTGTGCCCGTAAGCGAGGATACTTTTGCAAAGCAAACCGATGCAAATGCCGTTTACAACACAGAAGAGCCTGACACGCTGGAGGTTACAATGAACTTAGGTGCATCGGGTGCAGCAGCACGCCGCGATGGCTTTATAAAGTTCGATGTTTCAGATATTCCTTACAGCTTTATTACCTCAGCACGCCTTACAGGCTACATTACAAGTGCCACTAATCCCGGTGAGCGAGTTCTTAAAATTTACCCAACAGAAACAAACACCTGGCAGGAGAGCACATTAACCTGGAATAATGCTCCCTCCTATACAGGTGAGCCTATTGCCGAGTTTATTGTGCAATCGGGCACAACAGGCGCATGGGTGAGCGTGGATATCACAGAATACTGCAGACAGAACGAAGGACCCTTCTCCTTCAGAATGATTGCCGATACAGCCGCAACAACCTTTGCAACAAAGGAGGGCGACAGCTTTAACTGTATGGTGCTCGATCTTCGTTATACAACCGACGAAAACTATCGCCTTTCAACTGTTACTGTTAAAAAGGTAGACACATTGGGCAACAGCATTGCTCCCGACGAAACACTTTCCGACTGTCTGGTAGGCGACTATTACTACATGGGCACCCCCGAACAAATTATTGACAACGACCTTGGCGTTTTCGTATTTGACAAAGCCTTGTCAACTCTGCACATAAACGTAACAGAAGATGGTAATAACGTTATTGAGCTGGTGTATCACAAGCAGGGCGAAAACATGGGCACAAGCACTTTGGCAGAAGAAGGCGGCTGGAACTGGTGCTTAGACCCCAGAGCAATACGCGATGTGAACGAAAATACAGGCAGTGACAAAACCTATGTTTCCTATATTGACAATAAGGGCAATATAAAATTAACGCAGTACGACAACATTACAAATACCTACAAGCAGGTATTTGTTCGTGAGGGCTTCGTGGCAGACGACCACTCGAACCCTGCCTTATTCATTCTTCCCGACCACCGTATTATGGTTATTTACTCTCAGCACACCGAGGAGGAATGCTTCTACTACCGCATATCCCAAAAGCCTGACGATGCAACATCTTTTGGCGAAGAAAAGGTTGTGTCCACCCAAGGATATGGCACTGTTACATACCCTACGCCCTTCTACATGAACGGCACTCCCGATTCCTTTTATCTTTTCTGGCGAGGTATAAGCTGGCACCCCACAGTTGCACGCTTCTCCCTGCCCGATGAAAATGGCGACATTTCATTTGAAACAGAGCCTATGATGCTTATAGATGCAAGAAGCTCTGCTGCTGAGGAAAACAAGCGCCCCTATGCAAAGTATACCTCGGATGGTGAAAGTAAAATTTACATCTCCTATACCTACGCACATCCCGACACGATGGAGACAAACACTCTCTATGCTTCATACATCGACATTAACACCATGTGGCTTCACAATCTCAATGGCGAAAAGCTTGCCGATATAGCCGCCGGTCCCTTTAAAATAACAAATGCGGAAACAGACAGCGCAATTGTAGTTAACCGCACCGAGCTGGTCCGCAACTGGAACTGGGAAATTGAGCTTACAGAAGACAACCGCCCGGTCATTCTCTACGTTGGTATCAGTCAGGATAAAAAAAGCCACCTTTACTACCATGCAGAATGGATGGGCGACGATTGGCGCATAACCTATATAGATGATGGCGGAAAGTGGTTCCACGATAACACAAAGGGAGCTGAAAAGTGCTATTCGGGTGGTTTATGTATTGATCATGGTAACACAAACATTGTTTATGCTTCCGTTCCCGTTGAAGGCATTTACGGCACCTTCTACGAAATTTATAAATATGTTTTATCTGATGGCGAAGTAATAAGCAAAACCGCTGTTACCCAGAATTCTTCCGAAAACAACTTCCGCCCCTATGTGGTGGAAAATTCAAAGCCTACCGATAAGGTTTATCTTGTATGGCTTTCGGGTGAATACTACTATTGGGCAAACAAAAAAGACTTCTTGCCCAGTAATGGTGCAGTTAAGTATGGCTACACAAACCGTGTGAATACCTGGAGCAATCTTACAGGCTACGACCCCACAAGCGACTTTGAGTCCATCGATTTAAAGAACACTGACCGCGTTGTAACAGACCTTGCCTTTGTACAAAGAAGCGTTAACGGTGCCCGCGTTACATGGCAGAGCGACACTCCCTCTGTTATATCCCACACAGGCGTGCTTACAAGACCTGATAAAGAAACCATCGTAACAGTTACTGCTACCTTGGAATTTTCGGGGCAGAGCTTTACAAAGGATTACAGCCTTACGGTTTACCCCAAGGAATCCATTAACGAAAACCTTGTTTTCCGCTACGACTTTTCCTTGGAAGATGTGTACACCTCAGATGGACAGCAAATGGTAAAAGATAAGTCAGAAAACGGCAACGATGCGCGGCTTATGGGCAGCATTGCCAAGGTTGAAAACGGCATTTTAGACCTTTCGGGCAACGGTATGAAAAACGACAGAGTGCTTGATACAAACAGCTATCTCATTGCCCCCGACGGCATTCTCAACACCTTACGAAGCTACACCTTTATAGGTAAAGTAAAGCTTGCCGACACCTCCTACGACTACCGCCTTTATGATTTCGGTTCAGGTGGCAACAATTCACTTTTAGGCAGGCTCAGTCAGAGCCTTTCTGCAGGCATAAAGCTTGACGGCGGCACAACACAATTTGTAACGGCAGAGGAAAAGCTTACAAAAGACACCTGGTATACCATAGCTTATTCCTACGATGCTTCAACCCACACTACAAGTATCTATATTAATGGTAGTCTTGCAGCAAGTGGCAAAACCATCGAAACCGAAGCAATTGAGCTTTTAGGCAATAACACACGTAACTACATAGGCAGAACTCAGTGGTGGGATACGCACTACGACTACACCGCCCGAGAAAACCCCGACCTGAAGGGCTGTATAGATTATGTAGCGCTTTATAACACTGCTCTTTCGGCTACTGAAATTGACCGTCTTTCGAACCCGTCCTCGTCAATTGATAAGGTTGATGTTTCGGGCAACACAATAAATGTAACAATTTCAAACGATACTGCCTTCGAGGAAGATTATTTTATAATCGCATCTTATCAATCAGAAACAAGCTTTGTTGTAAGAACAACAACGTGTTCACTTATGCCCGGCAAATCAGACACTTTGAGCATCAGCTTTGATTCTGCGGTTACAAAGGAAGGCTTAAAGGTTTTTCTCTGGAACAAAAAGAGTAATTTAATGCCCCTTTCAGTCGCTTATAAGGGATAAAATCACAACAAAAAACCTCAGCAACAGCTGAGGTTTTTTATTGTGTATATTCTGTTATCTTACGAAAAGAATAATGAACTGGCTTATAAGAACAACCGCAATCAAAGCCACAGGATAGGTTGCAGCATAGGAGGATGCAACGTCATCTGTTTCGGCAACATTTATAAGTGTGCCGAGAGCAGGTGTGCTTGTCATACCGCCTGTAAGAGAACCAAGGTTGTTGAGAAGGCAAAGCTTTAAGATATACTTTGCAAAGAAGAAGCCAGCGATCATAGGAAGCACTGTCATAATTACGCCGTAGATGAAGTAAACGGGCTGTACAATCTGCAAGAAGCCGTTACCGCCAGCTATACCTGCACCAACAAGGAAAAGGATAAGACCAAGCTCCTTGAAAATTGCAAGTGTTTTGCCCTCGGGCATAACGCTTACCTTGCCTATTTTGCCGAAGTGACCGAAAATGAGACCTGTAAGAAGGCAGCCACCTGTTGTTGTGAGAGAGAAGCATGTGCCGCCAAAGCCTGCTGCACTCATGGGAATTTTGATGTTGCCAATAATTGTACCTATAATAGCTGCTAAAGCAAAGGCTGCAAAGCCAAGATGATCAAAATGAATTAAGTTCTGCACGGGCTTCTTTTCTGTTTCCTCTTCGCCTGCTACAAGAAGCTTTCTTTCTTCAGCCATATTTGCACGCATAAGCTTGGGCACAATCTGTACGAAAAGCACAACGCCGATAACGCCGAATATGTAGCTTATTGCATGACCTGTTGTTACCAGATCTTCCAGATGATCAGCCATAGCTGTATCTGTTGCGATGGAAGCCGCTGTCTGCTTTGCTGCAGAGAACGCAGGTGTAGATGTTAAAGAGCCTGAAAGGAGACCGATTACCATACATGTGAGCTCGCTGCCTGTAAGACCACCGATGTTGTTACCGATAAAGATACAAAGCAATGCAGAGAGACCACCTGCAATTATGATAACAAGACCCATCATAACGTAGCTCTTGAAGTTTTTCTTGAGGTTGCCGAAAAACTTAGGACCGGCAATGAAGCCAACACTTGTAACAAAAAGAATAAGACCTAAATTTTCAACTGTCTTAAGAAGTGTTTTTGCAATTGATTCGCTTCCGAAAACTGTTGTAAGCAAGGGGAAGCATGCACAACCAAAAACAAGTGCCATGATAAATACGCCCGCATCGCCCAAAGAAACGCCCTTGATTGTAATACGTCCGAGCATAAAGCCCACAGCAATAACAGCAAATATGGAAAACATTAAAAAGCCAATGCTGTTAACGGAGAACAAACCGCTAAAAAGCTTTACGCCGCTTTCTGTAATAGAAACCATAATCTCCATAACCTTTCTGCTCACATAATATTTTTCATCTGCCGTGAGCTGACAGTTTAACCACAGATTATTATAAAATAATTGCCTTACTTTGTCAATCCAAATCGGGCGTTCTTTGCCGCATCTTTTTTGTGCACATTGCAAAACAAAACGGGGAGCAAAATGCTCCCCGTTTTTATTTTACTTTAATTCAAATGTTGCCATATGCTCCATTACATCAGCTGCTGTCTGAGAATTAGCTCTTTCCTGGCTTTCAGCAAGTGTGAACACGTAAATATCACCATTCATAAGAATTATATAATAGGTGCTGTACATACCTACGTTCAGCTCCTCGCTTTCCTGATAAACCTGGAATGTATAGTAGCGCCTTGTACCGATGTCTACCTGTTCAACCTTCTTTACAATCTTGCCGTCGCCCTTAGCATCTTTGGAAAATTCGCCTACAAGTTCCTTCATGTCAGACTTCTTAATTTCGCCGGCGTCGGCAATGCTGAGCTGAAGTGCAGCACCTGTACGCTTGTTTGACCATACCGCACCGGCTGAAGATGGCTTTACATACTCGTCCCACCAGCTTGTAAGCTGAATAGTCCAGTCTGAGCAAGAAGATACCTTGCTTGTTTTTTCGATGGAATTTCTGAGGAAAACGCCTGTCTTTTCGCTGTCAATCTCTTCTATTTTCAAAGATTCCATAACAAGCTGGTAAACTTCCTTCTTGTTTCTGGGCACGGTAACCGTTACGTTATATACATAGTCGCCCTTTTCAAAGTAAATGTCATAAAGCTCGTAATCTCCGCTGAAAAGACCGTCTGTTGTTACCCAGTAATAACATGCGTTTTCGCCGCATTCTGTTGACTTATAGGGTGTAAGGTTTGATACAGAGCAAACCTCAGCATTAAAGTACTTTTTGTGGTGGTCACAGTCATCCTGTGCAAGAGTCTTTGCTGTTACTTCTTCTGTTTTGGAATAGAGACCAACAGTTATTTCTGTAACATCGTCGTCTTTATTGCCTGCAAACCAGATAAGGTTAAGCTGGTCAGGGTCAACGTCAACACATGTTGCAGGAACCTTAAAGCTTACTCCCAGGTCTTCGTTATTAACAAGTCTGTAACCATCTTCGCCAACATTGGACAAATCGTGAGTCTGCGCCTTTTCTTCGTCATTAGCTGCAAATTCAAGCTTGAAGGATTCTAAAATAGCTGTTGCAGATGCAATCATTTCGCTGTCCTTTTCGCTAGTAAATGCAATCTGATAGCAATAGTCATTCTTATATATGCCGTAAATGTCCACATAGTCTTCCTTATCTCGGGCAATTATGCGGAAGCACTCGTTACCGAAGCCATCCTTAGACTTTTCAGCCTTTGAGAATGTAAAGCCGGAAAAGCCTGTCTTAAGCTCGTTGAACCTGTCTTCTATAGCAGAGCCTTCATAATCTGAAACATCGAAAATATTAATCGACAGCTTTGCATCGTTTTCGTCTTCAAAAATAGTGTAGCAACCATCGGAAAGTCTGTCGGTCATCATCATGGCAGAAGGCCTCATCATTGACCAGTTCCAGTAGCTGTCACCGATTTTGGGAAGGTCTGTAGACTGAGAAATCTTGTCGCTTTCTGTAGCAGCTTCCTTAACAACGGTAATTGCCGCTGTAGCATTGTCATAGCCTACAGTTGCACCAAAGGTTTCAGAAATGAAACGGAGAGGAACCATTGTTACACCGTTGGGGCTGAGCACCGGTGCTTCGGGCAAGGTTTCTGTATGGTCATTTACAGTTGCACTTACATTACCTATCTGTAATTTAATGTTAACGTCGGGATATTCAAGAATGATTTCCTTTGTTTCGTTAATCCAGGTTACCTTTGCGCCAAAGGCTTCGGTAATAACTCTTAAAGGAACTAAGGTTGTACCTGCACCTACAACGTAGGGTGTTTCCACAGTTGTAGGGTTGCCGTTAATCATGAGAGTGGAGTCGCCCACTTTAAAGCTTATTTCAACCTTTTCTGGAACGGCTGCCTCGTCGGCATTTGCAAAAGTTGCAAAGCTCATAAGCATTGCAATGGATAAAATCAAGCTGATAATTTTTTTCATAGTCTTCTCCTTTTAATTTGTTGTTATTTCTGCTACACCTGCTATTCCCAGACGGGTATAGTTAAGTGTTATGCTCTGTCCGTTGAAGCTTTTCTTTATTGCTTCGTTATAATCGGCAATGGAGTGCACCTCGTAACCATTTACGTGGGTTATAACATCGCCGGGCAAAATGCTTTCCGTTTTACTTACCGAAACGGTCAATCCCTTCTTTGTGGGTACACCGATTTTTGCCTCCCAGGATTCTGTGAGGGTTATGCCCATATCGGGGCGTAAAACCTTGCCGTACTTTTCGAAGCTTGTAAGCACATAGTTCACTGTATCCACGGGAATTGAAAAGCTCATACCTTCAACGCCCACACCGGAATATTTTATAGAATTTATGCCCACAAGCTCGCCCTTCATGTTAACAAGAGGGCCACCGCTGTTGCCGCCGTTGATAGCAACGTCAGACTGTGTGAAAAGGTAATGCTGACCAATGTTCACGCCAACGCCCGAAACAATGCCCTTCGATGCCGAATTAATATGGTTCACCGAAAGGGGTGTTCCCATAGCTATAACGGTCTGACCTACGATAAGGCTGTTTTCCGGTGCGAAGGTAATGGGCTTTAAGCCAAGCTTATTAATTTTCACAACTGCAAGGTCGCTTATTTCGTCAATATATTGCACGCTTCCGCTGTAGGAGTCGCCGTTTGCAAATATAACGGTTAAATTCTGTATATCCTTTACCACATGTGCATTTGTAAGTATTGTGCCGTTACTTTTTATAATTACACCTGTACCATGTGCGTAAAGCTCGTTATAGTTCTGCGCATCCACAGAAATTGCATCGGACTTGTAGGTTCCCACAATTGCCACAACGCTCTGCCCTACAGACTTAACGGTATTTATAACCGCTGTTTCTTCCTTTTGTTCAACATAGGCACTGCGGGTGTCGTTGTCCCATTCTACTTCTGCGCCCATAGATTCGCTCACCGCTCTTAAGGGAACATAAACGCGGTCATTTATTATGTAGGCATCTGTATCAAGCTGCTGTCCGTTAACGTATACCTTTGCCGCCTGCTCTGCCGCAGCAGAGCAGCCTATAACACAAACAGCAGCCACACAAATTGCCGTAAGCCTTTTAAGTTTCATGCTTTCACCTTCTCTATTGCTTTGCTTCCACCTTAAATGTGCCCAGTGCCGCTTCCACATCGAGCTTTGTCTGTGCATTTGCAAACTGCTCAACCTCAGTAAGCTCGAAGGAGTAGAACTTGCCACCCTTCTTCATTACGTAAGCTGAGTAATACTTGGTCACAGCCTCGCCATAGTAATCTTCTGTAGTATACTTAATGGAGAATGTGTAGAAGGAATTTTCGCCTAAATTCACCTGTGTTACGCTCTTGAGAACCTTCAGTTCTTTATCCTTGTAGGTTGTCTGAGCATCCTTAAGCGCTGCTTCCACTGCACTCTTCGCACTTGAATAGCCTGCTTCCTTGGCATCTGTAATGTCAAGATAAAGCCTTGCAGTAGTGTAGGTGTTGGCAAAGGATGCATAGTCCTCATAAGCGTAGGACTCGTTCCATGCGCTGTTAAGAGTGAAGGACCAGTCGCCTTCAGAGAACTTCTTTTCGGCAAAGTTTCTTTCGGGGCGTACCAGAACGCCCATGTCATCTTCATCGAGCTCTTTTACTTCGAGTGTTTCTATTACCTTGTTAAAGAACTTGCCGCCGTCCTTTTCAGATACAACTGTCATTTCGTATACATATTCACCCTTTTCAAAGAAGAGCATATATGTAACAAGACCTTCAATCTTTTCTTCCTCTGTTTCAGTTTCTTCAGAAATAGTCTCTTCTTCAGTAGCTTCTTCAGTAGCTTCTTCGGTAGCTTCTTCAGTAGCAACCTCTGTTACTTCCTCAACGATTTCTTCTTCACCATTTGTAATCTTGCACATGTATACGTTTTCGGCAAAATCAGCATCCACCTGAGTTATTTCGGAAATAGTAGCATATTCGCTGTTGTAGTATTTCTTTGCAAATTCAACCTCGGAATTGATAAGGCTTTCCGCATTCACGCTTTCGCTCTTCGAATATACAGCAAGGCTGAGACTTTCGTCGTTTTCACCAACATAGGAAAGTGTATTAACAGAGTAGTAGCCTGTATAGCCCTCGGAAAAGTCTGCAGGCACCTTGCAGGAAACCTTCAGTTCTTCATCTTCCATAGGCCTGTAGCCGTCTTCGTCTACGTTTGACAAATCATAGGTCTGTTCTTTTTCCTCGTCATTTGCCGCAAACTCAACCTTAAAGGATTCAATAAGGTTTGAATAGGTCTTAATAGGTGCCGTTTCAATATCGCCGTATACACCCACCATAAACACAGTCTTATCTCTTACAACACAGTATGTATCGTAATACGCATACTTACTTCTGCCTGTCATTCTGAAGCAGGGGTTACCAAGGCTGTCTGTAGATTTTTCGTTTTTGGAAAGAGTGAGGTCCTCGAAATTATAGTACATTTCTTCATCGTAAATTTCTTCAAAAATTTCTTCCGAAGTGTAATCTGCATATTCATCGTCATTTTCAAGGTCTACAACAGCAATCGCAATATCTCCGCTTTCATCGTAGAACTCTGTCTGTGTGCCATCAAGTGTTCTGTCGCTCATCATCATAGATGTGGGGGTGAGCATGGACCAGTTCCAATAGCTGTCGCCCACTCTGGGAAGGTCTGTAGAGAACTTGATTGTTCCGCTTTCTTCTTCCGCTTCTCTTACAACTGTGATACGACCTGTTTCGCCGTCGTAATCAACAGTAGCACCGAAGGTTTCTGCAATAAAGCGCAGGGGCACCATTGTTACACCCTCACCAACGATTTCAGGTGCAACAGCAAGCTCAACTTCTTCGCCATTAACCTTGGCTATCGTGTTACCTGCCTGTAAAACAATAGTATTTTCGGGATATGTTAAAGTAATTGTATTGTCTTCAGCCTGCCATTCTACGGTAGCACCGAAGGCCTCTGTAATAACACGGAGCGGAACTAATGTTGTGCCTGCACCTGCGATGTAGGGTGTTTCAACTTCCACTCTGAATCCGTTAATCATAAGCGTGCTGTTGCCTACAGTAAAGCTTATTTCCACCCTTGCATCTGTGTCCTTTTCTAAGTCTGCCTCGGCTTCAATCATAACTGCGTTGGAAACGCCGCCGCGTGTGTATGTAAATTCAACTGCCTTGCCATCAAAGCTCTTTTTAAGCGCTTCATTATAATCTGCAATGGAGTGAACCTCATAGCCGTTTACATGAGTTATCATGTCACCTGCCATAAGAAGCTCGTTATCGGAGGATGTAACAGTAAGACCCTTTGTTGTAGGAACGCCTATTTTGCTTTCCCAGGACTCGGTCATGTTAACACCTGTATCAGGACGGATAACTCTGCCGTACTGTCTGAAGGAATCGAGCACGTAGTTTATTGTGTCAACAGGAATAGAGAAGCTCATGCCCTCAATTTCGCTGCCCACATATTTTATAGAGTTAATACCGACAAGTTCGCCCTTCATGTTAACAAGGGGACCACCGCTGTTACCGCCGTTTATGGCAACGTCAGACTGTGTGAAAAGATAGTGCTGACCTATATTTACGCCTATACCCGACACAATACCCTTTGTTGCAGAGTTTATAAGGTTAACCGACAAAGGTGTACCGATGGCTACAACGCTTTCGCCAACCTTAAGGCTGCCTTCCTGGGCAAACTTAATGGGCTTAAGGTTTTGTCTGTTTATCTTAACCAAAGCAAGGTCGCTTATTTCGTCAACGTATAAAACAGTGCCCGGGAAGGATGCACCATCACCGAAAACAACCGTTAAATTCTGAATGTCCTTTACAACGTGTGCATTAGTAATTATAACACCTTCACTGTCAATAACAGCGCCTGCACCGTGAGCATAAAGCTCGTTATAGTCCTGCGCGTCGGAGGAAAGGGATGAATCCTTATAGTTACCTACAATGGCAACAACGCTTTCACTCACGCTTTCAATCATTTCAACAACCTTTTTATCGCTGCTTATTTCAAGCCTTGCGCTCTGAGTTGCCTCGTCCCATGTAAGGTCTGCGCCAATTTTCTGGGCAAGCTCCTCCAGGGATATGTAAACTCCGTTTTCTGTTGTAATTGTTTCGTTCTGCATACTGTCGCCGTTTACAATTACTTCAACGCCTGCAGCATAGGCACTAATTGCACCTGTTAAAGTAAAAAATGCTGTTGCTGCTGCGATAATTCTGTTAACCTTCATGTTTCTCACCTTTCTTTTTTTCCTATTTACAATAATACACCTTTTTCATTTTTCAGTCAAGCAATTGGCACGGATAACACAAAAAACGTGCCGAATAACATGTTCGGCACGTTTTTCCCTATTTTACGAGGAGCATTACCCCTGTAAGAACTATTACAAACATGAAGTTATACAGTGAAAATTTAATAATATACTCTTTTGTTTTTCCCTTATTTCGTTTTGTGTATTCGCGCAGAGTAATGAGGCTTGCCAAAGATGCGATAAGGGTTCCTGCACCACCTATGTTCACACCCCATAAAAGCTCACGGTAGTTGTCGGTAAACTGGCTGAGAAGTATTGCTGAGGGCACATTGCTTATTACCTGACAGGACAAAACGCTGAAAACAAGAGTGTTCTTTTCCAGAAGAAAACCGAAGAATTCTCTCACCATTTCAATTCTTGCCATGTTGCCTGCAAAAATGAAAAAGAACACAAATGTCATAAGCAATGGATAATCCACCTTTTTCAGGGCATACTTATCCATGAAGAATATGGTTACGGCAATAATAATTGCACCTGTTATGTATGGCACTCCGCGGAAAACCATCATTATGGAAAGAACAAAAAGCAGCAGATATATGGCTGTTTTCTTGAAGGGCAGCACAATTTCGTCGTCCACAATTTCAAGCTCTTCACTTTTTACAAAAAGACAGCAAACGGTAATCATAACAGTGGCAACCATAAAGGGCACTGCCATTATCGCCATAAACTCCCCTGCAGGTATTTCAAACTTTGTGTACAGATACAAGTTCTGCGGATTGCCGAAGGGCGTTAGCATGCCGCCTAAGTTAGCAGCAATGTTCTGCATTATAAAGGTAAACGCCATGTGTTTTTCCTGGCCCGTTGTTCTTAAAACATAATAGCCAAGAGGCAGGAAGGTTAAAAGTGCCATGTCGTTTGCAATCAGCATTGAGCCTATAAAGGTTATGTACACAAGCGCTATAATAGCCCTTCTTGTGGTTTTAAATTTCTTTACAATTTCCGATGCAATTTTATAAAAAAACCTGAGATTTCTCAAGGCTCTTACAACAGCAAGCACACCGAAAAGGCAGGCTATTGTTTTAAAGTCAATATAACCGAAATATTCCTTATCGGGCGGTATGATAAAGCAGGTTATAAGTGCCGCAACAAAGGCTATTACGGTAACGGTATTCTTTTTGGAAAATCGGTAGGCTTTTTTCACAGCCTTTTTTGCAAAAGTTTTTACAGTCATATTTATCACCCAAGCGATTTTACCACCAAAATCGCCCTTGGTCAATACAGCACAAAAATATATTGCCAAAATTTTTCTTGTGTGATAGAATTTTTATAATAGGAAAGGAGGCGCATTTATGCAGATAGTTGCACTTACTGCTTTAGGCGTGGGTGGCGCCACCGCCATTGGCGCTTTGATAGGCTTTTTGTTTAAGAATATATCGCACCGTGTATCGGACCTTATTTTATCCTTTGCCGCAGGTGTAATGCTTTCTGCTGCTGTAATAGGGCTCATTCTTCCTTCAATGGAATACGGCAATATCGCAATGACGATTGCAGGCATTTTTGCAGGGGCAGTGTTTTTAAATCTTATTGATAAATTTGTTCCTCATCTTCATAAGCTTACGGGCACAGGCGAAGAAAGCCACCCCGTTAACACAGAAAAGCTCAACAAAATATTGCTTTTCGTTCTTGCTATAGCCATACATAACTTTCCCGAGGGCATCGCTGCCGGTGTAGGCTTCGGCTCAGGCGACACAAATCAGGCACTTGTTGTTGCAGGAGGCATTGCACTACAGAACATTCCCGAGGGTATGGTTATAATTTCGCCTATGCTTTCCGCAGGCATAAGCAAGAGCCGTACATTAATCTGCGCTCTTTTAACAGGTGTTGTTGAGGTTATAGGCACATTCATAGGCTACGGGGCGGTTTCACTTTCCATTTCCATTCTGCCATTTGCGTTAGCCTTTGCAGGGGGAACAATGCTCTATGTAATAAGCGACGAAATGATTCCGGAAACACACCACGGTGACGAAAGGCATGTAACCTATGCACTTTTAGCAGGCTTCTGCCTTATGCTCGTAACCGACTTTTTCCTTGGCTAAAAATAATATAATATATCAGGAGGTCATAAACATGACAAAATACGCAGGTACACAAACAGAAAAGAACTTGATGGCAGCCTTTTCAGGCGAAAGCGAAGCACGCAACAAATATACCTACTTTGCATCTGTTGCAAAAAAGCAGGGTTTTGAACAGATTGCTGCGCTTTTCTTAAAAACAGCCGATAACGAAAAGGAACACGCAAAATTGTGGTTCAAAGAATTAAACGGCATTGGCGACACAGCCGAAAACCTTGCTTCTGCAGCTGCAGGCGAAAACTACGAATGGACCGACATGTACGAGGGCTTTGCCAAAACCGCTGAAGAAGAAGGCTTTACTGAACTTGCTGCAAAGTTCCGCCTTGTTGCACAGGTTGAAAAGCATCACGAGGAAAGATACCGCGCACTTTTAAAGAACGTTGAAACAGCTGAAGTGTTCAAAAAGAGCGAGGTAAAGGTTTGGGAATGCCGTAACTGCGGTCACATTGTAGTGGGCATTGAAGCACCCGAGGTTTGCCCCACCTGTAACCATCCTCAGGCATACTTCGAAATTCACGCAGAAAACTATTAATATTAAAATTGAAAAAGCGTCCATACGGACGCTTTTTCATTGACAAATACTACAGCGTGATATAATATTATTTCGATTATTTACATAGGGAGACTTTTACATGAGCCTGTTAGACTTATTCCTTACCGCAGTTGCCCTTTCCATGGATGCATTTGCCGTTGCAATGTGCAAGGGTTTGTCGGTAGGAAAGCCAAATGTAAAGCACAACTTAATAACAGGAGCTTATTTTGGCTTTTTCCAGGGCTTCATGCCTCTTGTAGGCTATCTTTTGGGAAGGAATTTTCAGAATGTGGTTGAATCCATTGACCATTGGATTGCCTTTTTGCTGTTATCCTTCATAGGCATTAACATGATAAAAGAAGCCCTCGGTCATGAAGACGAAAACATGGATGCATCCTTTTCTTTTTCAGCCATGCTGCCTCTTGCAATAGCAACAAGCATCGATGCATTGGCAATGGGTGTTTCCTTCTCCTTCTTCCCCGATTTCAGCATTATCCCCGCAATAATTTTCATAGGAGTAACGACCTTTATCCTTTCGGGATTTGGTGTGTACTTAGGCGGCCACTTCGGCACAAAATACAAGGCAAAGTCTGAATTTACAGGCGGTATAATATTAATACTTATGGGTATAAAAATACTTTTAGAGCATTTAGGGCTTTTAGTTCTCCCGTTCTAAGAAAAAAACCTACGCGAAAGCGTAGGTTTTTTTCTTAGAATTTCTTTTTCATTTCTTCAACGGGAATATATTCTCCATCACCTATTTTCGCCATACTGCCGTCGTTGTTTACATAAACATCAGTTCTTCCTAAACTCTGGTATGCTCTTCTTTGCAAATCTTCTTCAACTGATTTTCTGTTAGCTTCCAACGCATTGCGACGAGCTTCATCGGCTTCAACAGACCTTCTTGCACTTTCTTCAACAGATGACCATGCGCTGCCATCATTTGCTTCGCCTTCTCTTACAAGCTCTTCCTTTGCTTTCTTTTCTTCATCTGTCTTTGTAATAACAAAATGTGTCATCCATCCGCAGAAAGGTATTATTGCCGCAATGCTGAATGTAACATTCCATATTACACGAAGGATTTTACCTATAATTGTGTCCGTTCTTGCTATCAGCCCAATAGCAATCCAAGCTGCTATTGCAATTAGAACTATTGCTCCTGTTTCCATCGTTTAACCTCACTTTCAGACAAAATCTCAATTAAAAACCTTTAATCCAACATTACAAATTCTCCCTCGGAGAAGCCCCAGTCATTATTTGACCATCCTCCATCGGAATGTTGTATTACTTCAATTTTCATTTGAAGTGCACCATTTAAAGGAATAGTGATTTTTTGCGCGACATCATCGTAGTTTAACTCTCGAGTGTATGCTATAATTCCATCTACGTATATGTTTAAAGTTGCATCATGAGCATACGTTTCGTTATCATCAATACGACCTACCTTAAACGATACACTCTTGTACTTTCCATCAAGATTAAACAATGCTTCACCATTTTCACGCCTTGTTCCTAACACAAATCCATTGGTGTATTTTTTTCCAGACATTGTGAAAAACTTGTTATCTGCCATTCTGTATTCAGTCCCTTTCTTATACTGATAGGGTCCGCACACATCAAGCCAGTTTTCAGCATCTCCAGGCTTCACACCAAGATAAACAACCTTTTCTATACCATCCCAGCTGACATCCTTGCCTATTGCATTACCTACTGCACGCACTGGAAGATATGTTGTTCCGTTATAAATAAAGGGTTCAACCTTATTTCCTTTAGCATCCTTTGCCTCCACTTCTTCCCCATCAAGATAAATCTTAATATTTGCAAACTCAACTAGAATTGCTTCAACGGCCTCTTTTGCTATTGTAGGAACACAGCCCAACATTGCAACCAACAATGCACCTGCTACAAATCCTTGTAATCGCTTCTTCATAAACATCTTCCTTTCTATGCATATTAAATATGCTGTTTTGTAAAATTATAACACATATAATATGATTATGTCAATGTTTTTTAAGAGTTTTAGCCTTATTTAATAATCACATAACGCATCCAATGCGACTTATAATATTATTGAAAGGGGTGTGTTACATGGACGAGTTAGATGCAAAAATTGAAACGGGTAAAAATTTTATCAGGTCTCGTATAACTCAGTTGCGACTAAAAGCCGATGTTTCAGAATACCAGATGAGCTACGATTTAGGGCAAAACCGTGGCTATATTCAGGCTATATCCTCCGGGAAGGCTATGCCTTCAATGACAGGCTTTCTCAATATATGTGACTATTTTAATATTACTCCACTTGAATTTTTTGACCACACCATAGAAGAACCTGAACTTGTAAATGAAATTGTTTCTATTTTGAAAACAATGAACGAAGACGATCTTTTGTTATTAAAGGAAGTCCTCACGCGAATAGCAAAAAAATAAACCTTCGCGGATGCGAAGGTTTATTTTTTTACTTATGGTAAAGTCTCTTATATTCATATTTGGGCGCACAGCTTACGTTTATGCCAAGCCTGCGGAGAAGCATTTCGTCCTCGTCGGATAAAATTACCGAGAAATATGCATCGCTTCCGCGAAGGTTGGAAAGCTGCTCAATTGCCATTTTGGCAACTGCATCTGTCTGCCCGGACACAGTAAGTGCCATTAAAACCTCGTCTGTATGAAGTCTGGGGTTTTTATGCTTTAAGTACTTTGTTTTAAGGTCACAAATGGGCTGCAGTACGCTTTCTGCAATCAGTTCCACCTCATCGGCAATACCTCCCAACGCCTTAAGAGCATTAAGTAAAAGAGCACTTGCCGCACCCAAAGTAGAGCTTGTTTTGCCAGTTACCACTCTTCCGTCGGGAAGAACCATTGCACCGGCAGGTGCACCTGTTATTTTTTCCTTTTCCATTGCTGCACCAACAGCAGGGAAAATACTTTCTGTTATATCGCTCTGGTTCATAAGAACCTCTATCTTGCGAACCTGGGTTTCGTTACCCATGCCCTTAAGCCTGCTTACAGCTGCTGCATAGTAACGTCTGAGAATTTCCATTTTTGATGCTTCACAGCACACATCATCGTCGATAATGCAGTTACCCACCATGTTAACGCCCATATCTGTAGGCGACTTGTAGGGACAGCTACCCTGAATTTTTTCAAAAATCGTGCTCAGAACAGGGAAAATTTCAACATCGCGGTTATAGTTAACAGCAGTTTTGCCATAAGCCTCCAGATGGAAGGGGTCAATCATGTTAATGTCGTTAAGGTCTGCTGTTGCCGCCTCATAGGCAAGGTTAACAGGGTGCTTCAAGGGAATGTTCCATATGGGGAAGGTTTCGAACTTGGCGTAGCCTGCAGTAACACCGCGCTTGTGTTCATGGTAAAGCTGGCTGAGGCAGGTTGCCATTTTTCCGCTTCCGGGGCCGGGAGCTGTTACAACGATAAGAGAACGTGTGGTTTCGATATATTCATTCTTACCTAAGCCATCCTCCGACACAATGTAGGGGATGTCGTAGGGGTAACCTTCAATTGGGTAGTGACGGTAGCATTTAATGCCAAGGCTTTCGAGATGATTTAAAAACACGTTTGCGCTGGACTGATTTGTATAGCGGGTAAGAACAACACTGCCCACGTAAAGCCCAAGCTCACGGAATGTGTCAATAAGACGGAGCACGTCGTCATCGTATGTGATGCCCAAATCTGCTCTTACCTTGCTGGATTCAATATCTGCAGCGTTTATGGCAATAACAATTTCAAGCTCATCCTTCATCTGCTGAAGCATGCGCATTTTGCTGTCGGGTTCAAAGCCCGGAAGAACTCGCGACGCATGAAAATCGTCAAAAAGCTTGCCGCCGAACTCAAGATAAAGCTTGCCGCCGAACTGCGCAATACGACTTCTTATCTGCTCCGACTGCATCATCAGATATTTCTGGTTATCAAATCCAATTTTCTTAGTCATTCTCTTCGCCCCTCACCTTTGAAAAATCCGAATGTTATTATATCAAATTTAAATCAATTATAAAAGCCCATTTTTAAAAATTTTTAATTATTTTTTGAAAATACTCCTCTTTTGCTATTTTCTTGACATTTTACACCCATAATAGTATAATTGGAGTCGTAAAAACTTAATAAAAAAGGAGTTTTGAAAATGGAAAAAATTTCTAACGGCACGGCTCAGCGTGAGCACCTTAAAAGCCGTCTTGGGTTCATACTTATCAGCGCAGGCTGTGCAATCGGCGTTGGCAATGTATGGAAGTTTCCGTGGATGGTTGGCCAGTACGGTGGCGGTATGTTCGTGCTTATATACCTTGCATGTCTTCTTTTAATGGGCGTTCCCGCACTCACAATGGAATTTGCAGTAGGCAGAGCGGCACAGAAGAGCCCTGCAAAAATTTATGACGCCCTCGGCAAAGGCAATACCCCCTGGAAAATTCATTCCTGGATGGCAGTTTTAGGCAACTTAGTTCTTATGATGTTCTACGTTCCTGTAGCAAGCTGGATGCTTCGTTACTTTGTTGACATGGCACTTGGCAAATTCCAGGGTTTAACCCCCGAAGCTGTCGGCGGAGCTTTCGATGCAATGATGCTGGACTGGAAGTCGATGCTTATTTATTCGGCAATTCTTACCGTTGTATGCTTCATTATCAATTCCACAGGCGTTGACAAGGGTGTTGAAAAGGTTTCCAAGGTGATGATGATTGCTCTTTTAGTTATCATGATCGTTCTGGCAATTAATTCTATATTCCTTCCCGGAGCGGGTGAAGGCTTAAAGTTCTATCTTGTTCCCGACATCGAAAACTTTATGGCAACAGGCCCTATCAATGTTATAGTTGGAGCCATGAACCAGGCGTTCTTCACATTAAGCCTCGGTATAGGCTCAATGGCAATTTTCGGCAGCTACATAGGCAAGGACCGTGCACTTATGGGCGAAAGCGTAAATGTTTCTCTTCTTGACACATTTGTGGCATTCACTTCAGGTCTTATCATTTTCCCTGCATGCTACGCATACGGCGTTGCACCCGATGCAGGTCCCGGTCTTATTTTCGTTACACTGCCCAACATTTTCAACAACCTTCCCGGTGGCAGGTTATGGGGTGCGTTGTTCTTCGTATTCATGAGCTTTGCGGCAATCAGCACAGTTATTGCAGTGTTCGAAAACATTCTTTCCTGCACAATGGACATTTTTAATTGGTCCAGAAAAAAGGCTGCAATTGTTGACTGTATCGCAATCTTAATTCTTATGGTTCCCTGCATTCTCGGTTTTAGTGTATGGAGCAATATTGCTCTTCCCAAAATCGGCAATATCATGGACATGGAAGACTTTTTGGTAAGTAACCTTCTTCTTCCCATTGGTGCATTGGCTTTCATTCTCTTCTGTACATTAAGATACGGTTGGGGCTGGAAGAACTTTGTTAACGAAGCAAACGCAGGTAAAGGTATGAAGGTTCAAAACTGGATGAGATGGTACATGACAATTGTACTTCCCATAATGATTGTAATTATCTTTGTTATGGGGCTTATCAGCAAATTTGCTCCCGATTTCAATATTATGGATTTATTCAAATAATAGTATTTAACTAAAAAAGACTCGCAAATGCGAGTCTTTTTTTAGGCTTTAAAACCATTCTTTATAATAGCTTTCTTTACTTTTTCAAGTTTTACCCTGTGAGGCTTTTCAAAAATGGCTTCTCCCTTTTCGTGACTTACCGAAATCACCCTGCAGTTAAGCTTTTCCAATGCCTCGGTAACTGTTCTTTCACAATGAGAACACATCATACCTTCAATCTTCAGGGTGTGCTCTTCATATGAATGAGCACTGCCTGACCTTTTTTTGTCCTTTTTTGAACTGTTTATATTGAAAAAGTTAAGTCTTAATGCATTTGTTACCACACAGAAGCTTGAGAGGCTCATTGCCGCTGCCCCGAACATGGGATTTAATTCCCAGCCAAAGAAAGCAATGTATGCTCCTGCCGCCAGCGGAATGCCTATAATGTTATAAATGAACGCCCAGAACAAATTTTCCTTAATGTTTTTAAGGGTTTGTCGGCTGAGCCTTATTGCTGCAGCAACCCCTGTAAGGCTTGACTTCATAAGCACAATGTCTGCAGCATCAATTGCCACATCAACACCATTACCGATGGCAACGGCAGTATCGGCTACGGTTAATGCGGGAGCATCGTTTATTCCGTCACCAACCATCATAACCTTGCCGCTTTTTTTCATTTTCTCTACAACAGCTGCTTTCTGGTGTGGCAAAGTGTCGGCAAACACCTCATCAACCCCGGCTTCCTTTGCAATGGCATTTGCCGTGCGCAAATTGTCGCCTGTGAGCATAACTGTTTTTATGCCCATTCCCTTAAGGGCTTTTATTGCCTCGGTGCTGTCATGCTTTATTTTATCTGCCACTGCAATAATGCCCAAAAGCCTGCCCTCTGTTGCAAACAAAAGAGGGGTTTTTCCCATTTTTGAGAGCTTTTCAATTATTTCTTCGTCATCCTTTGACAAGACGGCCACGGTTGAAATAAAGCTCTTATTGCCGCCGTAAATAACCCTTCCTTCAACCTCGCCCTTTAAACCGTTACCGGGTAAAGCTTTAAATGAGGCACACTCTGTTTTTTCAACACCAATTTCTTCTGCTTTCTTTACGACAGCCTTACCAAGAGGGTGCTCGCTCTTTAATTCCAATGCATAAGCATACTTTAAAACATCATCGCCTATTATATCTGTCACTGCAGGTGCGCCCTGGGTTATGGTGCCTGTTTTGTCAAGTATAACGACATCTGTTTTGCCTGCCTTTTCAAGAGCTGCTGCTGTTTTAAAGAGCACGCCTCCTTTTGCACCAACACCACTGCCAACCATAATGGCAACAGGGGTTGCAAGCCCTAATGCACATGGGCAGCTTATTACAAGAACAGCTATTGCCCTTGCTAAAGCAAAGCCAACAGTCTGCCCTACCACAAGCCATACAACAAAGGTAACAACGGCAATTGCAATTACGCAGGGCACAAACACACCCGACACCTCGTCTGCCAATCGTGCAATAGGCGCCTTGGTTGCAGCCGCACCTTCAACAATTTTTATTATCTGCGAAAGGGTTGTATCCTCGCCGACACGTGTGGCTTCACAGCGCAAAAAGCCCGACTGATTTATGGTTGCCGCACTCACACTGCTGCCCGCACTTTTGTCCACAGGTATGCTTTCGCCTGTCAGTGCCGATTCGTCAACAGCACTTTCGCCTTCGATTACAACACCGTCAACGCTCACGCTTTCACCGGGGCGCACAATAAAAATATCACCCTTTTTGACAGAATCAATATCAACAACTGTTTCCTTGCCGTCAATTATAACAACAGCTGTTTTTGGCTTAAGCTTCATAAGAGCTTTTATTGCATCGGTCGTTCTGCCCTTCGACCTTGCCTCAAGCATTTTGCCTAAGGTAATAAGCGTAAGAATCATGCCTGCAGATTCAAAATAGAATTCGTGCATTAAGTGAGAAGGATTTTCACTTACAGTCATCATAAAAAGCGCCACAGTGCTGTAGGCAAAGCTTGCCAAGGCGCCCAGCGAAACCAAGGTGTCCATATTCGGAGCCTTGTTCAGAAGCCCTTTCGTGCCCGATACAAAAAATTTCTGGTTTATTATCATTATAATTGCCGAAAGAATAAGCTGCATAAGCCCTATGGCAACGTAATTACCTTCAAAAAACGGCGGTAGTGGCAAGGAAACCATGTGTCCCATTGAAAAATACATAAGCACCACAAGAAAGCCTATGGCAGAAAAGAACCTTGTTTTCATGCTTTTAAAATCTGCATTTTCGTCCTTTTCTTCTGTTTTCTGTCCACCCGATGCCAAAAAAGCACCGTAGCCCGCTTTTTTTACAGCCTTCACTATTTTTTCGCTGTCGCCACCTTCTACAACCATCGAGCTTGTGAGAAGACTCACCGAGCATTCACTTACGCCGTCAACGTCTTTAACGGCCTTTTCAACTCTTGCACTGCATGCTGCACAGCTCATACCCGTAACATTATATTTTTCCATAATATCACCTCCTGCTTATGTAATTAGTTTACACTAACTAACCTTTTCTGTCAACCACCGTGTTGAACAAAGTGACTCCCTTACTCCTTGGCAATAATCGCAACTAAGGCAGACAGAAGAGAAAACACTTTGTAATAAATATGCGCTTTCCGAGCCCGGTGTGGAAATTCTCACATGGCAAAAAAGGTTGAAAAGCTCTCGCTTTCAACCCTTTTTATTGCATAGGAAATTGCGCGCAGAATGTGCGCATATTTGCTTGTAAAATAAAAGTGTACCTTTTCGTCCCCCAAGATTGGGGGACCGAGGGGGTTGAAGTGTTAAAACACTCTTTTATTATACCATTCCCATGCACCATTCAACACCAATTGCCACGATAACAACTAATGCCGAAATTATAAAACCGTGAAGCATAGGTGCGCTACCTGCTTTTTTCATGTCCTTAAAGCTTGTGGAAAGACCTATTGCACCAAGTGCTGTTACCATCAGAAATTTACTTATGTCCTTCGACACAGAAGAAGCGCCCGCAGGAATAAGCCCAATGCTGTTTATAACACTAAGTGCCAGAAAGCCTACTATAAACCAGGGGAAAAGCTTTAACACATTAACCTTTGTACCCTCTGCCGAGGCGTTTTCCTTTTTCTTCAATCTTAAATTTACAAAGGTGAAGACCAGCACCGTGGGAATAATGGCAAGTGTTCTTGTAAGCTTTACCATTGTTGCAAAATCTCCTGCGCCCTCGCTGAATGCGTAACCTGCCGCCACAACACTGGAGGTATCGTTTACAGCTGTACCTGCCCACAGACCGTATGCAATGTCACTTAGCCCCATTGCCTGTCCCATTATGGGAAAAAGCACAATCATTGCCATGTCAAACAAAAAGGTTGCGCTCATGGCATAGGCAATGTCTGTGTCATCGGCATCAATAACAGGCGCAATCGCCGCAATGGCACTGCCGCCGCAAATGCCAGTACCTGCAGAAATAAGGTTCGACAATTTCCAATTAAGCCCCAATGCCTTGCCTATAAAGTAACCGCCGCCAAAGCAGGTTAAAAGGGTAAACATCATAACCATTAATGACATTTTGCCAACGTTAAGAATTACGTTCACATTAAGCGACGCACCAAGAAGAATAATTGCAACTCTTAATATTTTTTTGCTTGTAAACTTTAACCCTGCCTTTAAAACCGAAGGCCGCCAGAAATAATTAATTGCCATACCCAACAAAAGTGCAATAACCGACGCACCTATAATGTGTATAGGCAAAAGACTTTCAATAAATTTTGCCGCAATTGCCAACAAAACCGCAGCAAAAAAACCAGGTATAATGTTAAAACATGCTTTCATGAAATCACTCTTTTCTATAATGCTCTATTGATTTTACCACAAAATGTGATAAAATCAATATGTTAACAGTAATTTTCCTGTACGGAGGTTTTATCATGATAATACGAAAAGCACAACCACACGAATTTAACACAATAATGAACATATATTCTGCCGCACAGGACTTTATGGCACAAAACGGCAACGAAACCCAATGGGGCAAAACACACCCGGACCCTAAACTTATAGAGAAGGACATTGAAAATGGTGAGCTTTATGTTTGCTGCGAAAACGATGCTATTGCCTGCGTGTTTTTCTTCCGCTTTGCAAACGACCCTACCTATAATAACATATACGATGGAGCATGGCAGAACAATGAGCCTTACGGTGTTGTACACCGCATTGCATCAAGCCGCACTGTAAAGGGTGCAGCAAAATTCTGCCTTAATTGGGCATTTGAAAAGTGCAAAAGCCTGCGCATCGACACCCACCGGAACAACATCCCCATGCAGAAGCTTTTAACAGGCCTCAACTTCAAGTATTGCGGCATAATCTATCTTGAAAATGGCGACGAACGCCTGGCATACCATAAAATAAACTAAAAAGGACCTCAACGAGGCCCTTTTAATTTATTTACACCATTTTCACGTACCTGTCAGGGGCATATCCCAGTAGCCTCATAATTTCCAGCTCGTCCAAAGCATCGTATAAGGCATTGTGGGTTTCTGAGTATGTATTGTCACCGGAAAGCCGTCTTAGCATAGCCTCAACGCCATAGCCGTGCTTCAAGCGCCCTGTTTTGAAGCATTCGTCAAAGGCTGTTATGCTTTTATTGTGCTGACGGTATGCTGCAAAGCTCATAATGTCGTACCAGTCAAAAGCTCTGAGCCTTGGCATTAATCTGCGGTCAAAAGCGGCATTGTATGCAAAAACAGAACTCACGCCATATTCCTTCAAAAGATAAATCAAATCCTCCATTGCCTCTTTTCTTGTGCATAAAATATGCTTCAGCTTACTGTCAAAAAGAGCATCGGAGAACATTCCGCCAACCTCAATTTCGGGCATGAGCACATGGTAGCGCACTTTTACAGCCTTAAAGGTTTTAGAGTCGGCAATAACCGTGCCTATACTCATTAATTCGTTATTCCAGTTTGTTTCTGTGTCAATAACTGCAAAATACGGCATTTTGTTCTCCTTTTATAGTTTCCTCGGGTATGCAAAATCACTTCATGCATTTGTATAAAACATCTCTCAGCCTGGGCTGAACATAGCTTTCCTGATTGTTAAGCATGTGATGAGCATAGAAAAAGCTTATGTTGTTGTCAACATCTATAAGGGCATTTGCTCCGGCAGCACCGCCCCAGCCTATTTCGCCCAAGGGTGTGCCGATGGATGGGTCTATCATTGTGCGCACGCCCAATCCGTAGCCATAGCCCTTCAGCTGAGGCCAGTTAAAGTCCTTCATCTGTACCTCGTTAAGCTGGTTTGTACGCCATAGGTCAATTGTTTCTCTATTTATAATTCTTTCGCCCTTTTTATCTTTGCCACCGTTTGCAATGGCAGCCATCAGCTTTGCATAATCGGGCACATTTGTCACGATTCCTGCACCGCCGCTGTAAAAACCTTCTCCAAGTATATGGTTGTTTTCTGTTCCATTTACTTCTATGTGACCGCCCACCATGCTTATGCCCGATTTCTGGAGCTTTACTATATCGCTTTCGCCACGTTCATCAACAAAACGGTACATCTGTGCCATGTTTTGTCTGTAAAAATCGGTCATTCCGTACTCTGCATCAATACCCAACGGTCCAAACACATTTTCACGTGCATATTCTGCCAGGGTTTTTCCGCTTACAGCTTCAATAAATCCACCCAACACGTCGTGGCAAAGGCTGTAATTCCACCTTTCCCCGGGCACAAAGAAAAGGGGTTCCTCTGCAAGGCCTTTTATTGTTTTCAAGGTATCAAATCTACCGTTTGTCTCTTTCCCTACCTTTTGTATTCCGGGCACATTAAAGTTATAATCAAAGCCTGCTGTCATGGTAAAAAGGTTGCGTATCGTAATTGGCACAGGCGATTTTATAACATCGTCCTTCCCTCTTTTTACATACATGTCCTTATATTCGGGTATAAAGTCATACAAGGGATCGTCCAGCTTGTAGAGCCCTTTTTCCCAAAGCTGAAGGGCGCAAAGGGTTGTTGTTATTTTTGAGCAGGAATATATGTAAAAAAACTTGTCAAAGGACATTTTCTCGCCCTTTTCAACGTCGCTGTAGCCCGATGTATATTCAAAAACAGCCTCACCATCCTTATACACAACCATTACATTTCCGGGTATTCTCCACCCTGTAAGATGGTCAAGGAATTCTTCCATAGGTTTAAAATTCATTTCATGTCCCTCCATTATTTTTTTGCAATTACAATGGGTTGGTAAAAGCCCGTTTCTTCAGGGAATTTCCATGCTACGCTGCTAAAGCCGTTTAAAGTAAGGAGCGTAGTCAGCTCTTCTCTCTTTAATGCCCTGTATTCACATTCAAATTTACTTGTTATCAGCGTTTCTTCATCTTCAATAATGTACTGGGTAAGCTTGTAGCTTTCTTCCTTCCAGTCCCATGTCTGGAATGCTACCCTCTGCCCTTTTTGTGTTTTATGTATGTAGGGCGGCGAATAGGTTGGTTTATCCATAAGTAAAGCATCGTAATCTCTTATGCTGGCAACAAACATTCCACCCTTTGCCACCATATTTGCAATGCTCTTAACCGCCATTTCCATATCACTTTTTGTGAGCATGTGCGGCAGAGCGTTATCCATGGCGATAACAATGTCAAACGATTGCGAAAAGGTTTTCTCAAGTATGCGGAAATCTGCCTTTTTAAAAGAAATTTCCACATTGTTTTTATCTGCACGTTTCCTTGCTTCTTTAAGCTCTTCCTCACTTATGTCAGAGGCGGTTACACTGTAGCCTATAGCGGCAAGCCCAATTGCCTGTGTTCCAATACCGCAGGCACAGTCAAGAACCTTATGGCACTTACCGTAACCATTAGCTTTAAAGAGCTTTTCTAAAACTAAAGCCTGTTCTTTTGTTGCAGCTTCCCAATCGCTAAAAAGCTTATCGTATTGTGTTGCTAAATTATCATAAAAGGTTTGTACAATATCCATTGTGACACACTCTCCTAAATACATTCCTGCCCCGACAGTATAAATCGACAAATTAATCTTTTAAATTTTATAAACTTGACACGAGTGATTTTCAATCCATTATATACAAATCAATATCTATGTTTGTTCTTGTTTCATGACAAAAATCAATTACATCTAAACTTGGCGACAAACACGGATGACTATTGTATGAATATATCTCAGGAACAACTTCTAAATAATATTCCACATCATATTTTTCCCTAATTTTCTTCAAAATGTCTATTTTAGGAATAAGGTCAGCAATCGTTTTTAACATTTGATTTTCAGTTAAAATATCATATTCCTCGCATTTGCCATAATCCCAACAAGCAAAACCATACTGGGGTCCATTTGTTCGTTTATCAGTGGATTTCCATGATTTATAAGGATTTAATTCTAACATTGAAGTAACCATATCCGGGTCAAAATCTCCTCGAATAGAAAAATATGTATAACATTTGTCGTTTCTTTTTCTTTTAAACAACATCTTCCCTCTTTTCTGCACTATTTGACATAATTCGACTTTTGTCAGGACAGAGTAAAAACTATTCAGTTTTTACTGCACGGCTGATTTCAATCAATTGCAATACAAGCAGAAAAACATGCACTATAAGTGCAACTATTGAAACAACCTCGCCAAGATTACACATAAAACTATTTTCAATCAGTCCAAAAAACATATGACCGGACACTTCGTCTGCATCGGGATAAAAAACATTGCTCAATACATACGTTAAAGAAAACAATATATTATACAATCTTATCCTTTTATGCTCCGAATACTTGCTTGCTGTTATACCAATTATAAGCACAAGTACGGCGTGTACAAAAGGTATTAACGTTATTAAACCTAGAAGTCTGACAAAGCCAAAATTTAAAGCATAGGATATTGCAACTATAATTATAGAAAGCAATGCTAATAACATCAGATTATTTTTCTTTTTCATTTCCCATGCTCCTTTCAGAAATTTTTCAAATTTCCTTGGATAATTTCAGTATAACACAGCTAATTCACTTCGTAAAGAACATTTCATGCCAACAAATGCACATAAAAAAAGGATTTGCCTATGCAAAGCCTTAACCTATAACGCTCTTGTAGGGACCGACCTCCCGGGCGGTCCGCACAACATAAACAAACGGACAGTCGAGGACGCCTGTCCCTACAATTAAATTCACTTTTACCTATTCCCTCAACGAAAAAAGGACATCCTTCTGGATGTCCTTTTCTTTGTTCCGGCAGCGACCAACTTTCCCGGGCAGCTTCCCGCCAAGTATCATAGGCACTACAGAGCTTAACTTCCGTGTTCGGGATGGGA
>JAFQLL010000028.1 GCA_017414645.1 Clostridia bacterium
CGTTTTTGACTACCAATTCACATGCTTGGATTTTGAACTCCTTTGTGTAATTCACTTTTCTTTCCATTGTGTTCACTCTCCTGAAAATATTATATCATATTTTCACTCTTTTGGTAGTCCATTTTTATTATACAAGTTTCTTTCCTTAACTCTTCACTATTCATTATTCATTCTTCACTAAAAGGGCGATAAAAGGGCGGACAAAATGTCCGCCCTTTTATCTGCCTTTTATTTCAATATCCTTCGTCTCGTCTATCTGCTCCTCGGGGTCAAAAATAGAATCGATATCCTCTTCCCATATTTGGTCCTCGGGCACATCTGCCATTTCGGCATATTCACGGTCAATCATTTGCGAAAACAGCTTTTCGGCACCTGAAAGTTTTTCCTTTTTCATACAAACACCCTTTCATTTAAGGCTATTATATGCACGCAAACAATAAATTATCGGCATGAGCCTGTATTTTATTGTAATGAAATGTGTCCTTCGGGCACGTTAATGCACCAAAGGTGCATTTCATGATTGCGAAGCAATTATTTCATACAAGCGAAGCGCGTATTTCATGCCGAAGGCATTTCATTGCAAAAATTTGCCTGCAAATTTTTGCTTACTCTCCGCCCAAGCGTTTAACAGCACGGGGAAGTGCATCCTTTGCGTTGCCCCAGGGTGCATCCTGATTGCGGTAGTCGTACTTCTGGGTGAACCAGTGCACGTCCTCGTTAAGCTCGTCGAGGCGCGAATTCTGGAGCATGGAAAGCTCACGGATAAATTCGTCAAGATTTTTGCCCGAAAGCTCCTCGGCACTTGCCTTTACAACCATCTTCATGTGGGGCAGGCAAAGACCCTTGCTTCTTGAAAACTTATCGCGGAAGTCCTTTTCCTTGTCCCAAAGGTAAACAAGGTTTTCGGCAGCCGCTTCAATTTCATAATCAAGCTTGTCGCAAACAGCACAGCTGTCAACAATTTTTTCCAAATCTTCAACGAACTTTTCAACGCTCTTCTTTGCGCCGGAGGAGCCAAAGCCTGTCATTTTAAACATTTTAGCTCTCTTTTTAAGCCTTGTGCGCACCTCTTCAAGGTGAGTGTCCAGCATAAGTGCAAGAGAAAGTCGGTTGCCTCTTTCGTAAAGAGCACTAAGGTGTCTGGGGCAGAAGCCACGGTTATTTGTAACCATTCTGCACTCGGGCTCCATCATGGAAGGGCCTAAAAAGTAGTCGATGTTATTGTCTTCCATTGTTTTTGCAACAGAGCACATTATGCAATCGCAATCGGCTTCAAGTGCTTCTGTAAGCGGTATAGAATAAATTCTTTCTTTCATGTTTCCGTCCCCTTTTTTAACAAAATTCCATTAAATTTATTCTATCATATCGTTTTACGTTTTGCAAGTGATTTTAAGGGGCGGGGACACACCTCCTCCATACTTTAGGATAGTGCAAACATGTCACCTACCTTCGGGTGAGGAATGTCCCCGTACTATACGAACATGGGTTGCAGGCTACTTTGTTTGTAACTGCAACAATTTTAGATTAAATGATATGTGTTTCGCACATATCATGCCGAAGGTATATCATGGTGTTTCTGCACTCAGCCTATCTCTTTACGCAAATGCTCAATAATTTTCTTTTCCAGCCTTGAAACCTGCACCTGACCTATGTTCATAATTTTTGCCACCTGGCTTTGTGTCATTTCCCTGTAATAGCGAAGCATAATTATTTTTTTGTCCCGCTCGGGCAGGCTTTCAATTGCCCTTTTCAGTTCAATTTTTAAAACTGTGTCCTCCTCGTTTTCCTTTGAGGGAATAAGGTCACCAAGGCGTGTTTTGCTGCCCCCCGAGTCAAAAATTTCTCTGTCGGTGGACTCGGGCGGCACAGTTGCCTCTAAAGCAAATATGGCATCCTCATAGCTGATACCCATCTTTTTGGCAATCTCTTCAATTTCGCCGTCCCCCTCCTCGGCGCGTATGCGCCGTATAATGGCAGCCTTTTCCCTTGCGCTTCTGCTCACCTTTATCATTCCGTCATCACGAAGAAAGCGGCGTATCTCGCCAATAATCATGGGCACCGCATAGGTCGAAAACTCCACCTCGTATTTTAAATCGAAGCGTTTTATCGCCTTAACAAGCCCCATTGCACCAAGCTGAAACAAATCCTCCTCGCAAACTCCACGGGAATAAAAGCGCCTTACGGCACTTCGTATAAGCCCAAGGTTTCTCTCTACAAGCTCCTCGGTAGCCTTTTCGTCGCCCTCCTGCGCCTTGTATATCAGATTTTTTACCTCGTCAAGCATCAGCCTCTGCTCCCTATCCGCTTTGTCATGGTAATGGTTGTCCCCTCGCCTAATTTAGACTCAATATGTAAGGAATCCATAAAGCTTTCCATAACGGTAAAGCCAAGACCGCTTCGCTCCTCCTCGGGCTTTGTTGTAAAAAGGGGCTCCTTTGCCCTTTTAATGTCTTCAATGCCGCAGCCTGTATCCCTTACGGAAAGCATTACCGTGCCGTTGTAGGAAAAGGCCTCCATGTAAACAACGCCCTCGCCTTTATTGTAGCCATGCACAATTGCATTTGTAACAGCCTCGCTTACGGCAACCTTCACGTCCTCAGCTTCGTCAAGGGTGGGATTTAAGGAGGCAATAAAGCCTGCCGCCACAAGCCTTGCAAGGCTCACGTTGCATTCCTTTGCTTCAAATTCAACCTTTATATGATTAGTCATTAAAATTTCACAATCCTTCCCAAGCCCGACAGCTCTATAATTCGTCTTACAGTTTTGTTTGCACCCTTAATTTTTATAACGCCACCTAATGCACTTACCCTCTTGTAACGGCCTATAATAAGCCCTATGCCCGAGGAGTCCATAAAGCTTACATCCTTTAAATCAAAAACCATGTTTCTGACATTGGCACAGTCGTATTCAATGTCAATTTTTCGTCTCAGGTGCGTTGCACTCTTAGAGTCTATCTCGCCTTGTATTTTTATTACGAGTGCATTGTCCACCGTTTTAAATCCAACGTCCAATTTCTTCATCCTTTCTTTTGTTCTCCTTTTCATATTCGTTGCAGCCCTCTTTATATCCTTTACAAAAATTACCAAAAATACCGACAAAATAAGAGCATGGAACTTTAATTCCATGCTCTTTTATCATTTATTTCACTTTTTCGAGTATCGCTTTTTTAAGCTCTATAAACTCGCTTTCAAAAGCATCCCTTTCTTTAAGCTCAACTTGCACTTCGGCAGTTATGCTGCCCACCTCACCCGACAGGATATATATCCTGTCAGAAAGCAAAATTGCCTCGTCAACATCGTGTGTTATAAAAACGCCCGATGCACCCTTTTCCTTAATAACGTTCCTGAACCATCTTTGCATTTCGCCTCGGGTTAAAGCATCCAACGCGGAAAAGGGCTCGTCTAAAAGGAAAACGCTGCAGCCTGTAAGAAAGGTTCTGGCAAGTGCCGCCCTCTGGCGCATACCGCCCGAAAGCTTTCCGGGGTAAAGACTTCTGCTTTCAAAAAGGGAAAACTCAGTAAGGATAGCCTCAGCCCTTGCCTTTGCCTCTTTTTTGTCCACACCCTTTAAAATAAGGGGGATCATAACGTTTTCCAAAGTGGTTTTAAAGGGCAACAGCAAATCGCTCTGCTGCATGTAGCCAACCTTGCCGGGCATGCCCGTAACAGCCTCGCCGTTAAGGTAAACCTCGCCCGTATCGGGCACGTCGAGCCCTGAAAGAAGGTTGAAAAGGGTTGTTTTGCCAACACCGCTCACGCCTAAAAGGCTCACAATTTCGCCCTTTTTTAGGTTCAAAGAAACATTTTCAATTATTTTGTTGCCGTCAAAGCTTTTTGTTAAGCCCTTGCCCTCAAGAATAACCATTTTAAATCCTACCTTAAAAATTCAGTGTTAAAGCCTGTATCTTCCAGGCTTTTTGAAATGAGGTTGTTTTCGTAAAGCCAGCTGTAAAAGCCATTCCAACGGTCTTTGTCAATATTGCCCCAATCGCCGTTATCGTCTAAAAAGTAATTCTGCAAAAGATTAAGACTTCTTGCAACAAGCTCACTATCAAGAGTTTCGTCAGCCTTAAGTAAGGCCTCTGCTGCAACAGCAGTGTCTGCTGCGGTAAGCTCATAGCCACGCTTTACTGCAGTTAAAAACCTTTTCACAACATCGCCGTTGCTTTCTGCATACTTACCCGAGGTAATAATAACAGGTGTGTAGTAGTCAAGCATGTCGTCTGCTGAAATAAAATCAATGTAGGAAAAATCGAAGCCTTCAATTTCTGCCTTTATAACATCCCAGTATTCGTAAACCCACACAGTGTCCACCATGTCTGTTCCAAGTGCCGCCAAAACATCGGTAACTGTGCTGTCAATCATGTTAAGCTTATTAAAATCTGCGCCTTCTTCTTCCATGCAGTGCTTTATAATGCTCTGCTCAATGGGGCTGCCCCAGGTTGCATAGCTTTTGCCTTCAAGGTCACTGAAGGTGTAAATATTTTTGTCGGAGCGGGAAATAATGCCCGAAAGGTTGTGCTGGCAAATTGCCGCAACAGCCACAATGTCCAAGGGCTCCTCTGCACTTAAAGCAGGCGCCATAGAGTCCTGAAAGCTTATTCCGAACTGAGCCTTGCCTGCGGCAACAAGTGCCTCGGCACCGCCCTCGGGAGGCTGAATAATGTTAACCTTTAAGCCTGCATCTTCAAAAAAGCCTTCCTCCTGTGCCACAAAAAGCCCTGCATGGTTTGTGTTGGGGGTCCAGTCTAAAACAAGGGTAATTTCCTCCAGACCATCGTCCTTTGTGCACCCTGTTACCCCAAAGCAAAGCATTACTGCCAATAATAAACATACAATTTTTTTCATAAATATTCTCCTTTCTTTCTCGTTTGGCAACGCCAAACATATCGAGCTTACAAAGTAAGCATATCGAATCTTTGGATATATCGCGTGCGAAGCACATATCGAGCTTACGAAGTAAGCATCACTGTTTCCATTTCAGCACCCTATTCTGAAGCTTTTCCACAAATTTCATAAGCAAAAGGCTGAGTGCGCTCACAACAATAATTACCGCAAACATTTTATCGAACTGAAAGCTTTTCCTGACCCTTGTCATGTACACGCCAAGACCGCCGTCGCCACCAAGCCATTCGGCAATAACAGCACCAACAATGCTGTAGGAGGCAGAAACCTTAAGCCCTGCAAAAAAGCTTTCCATTGCATAGGGAAACTTTACGTCAAAAAGTGTTTTGAAGTAGCCCCCGCCCATAGACCTGTAGAGCCTTAAAACGTTCTTGTCGGCACTGTCAAAGCCCGACACAAGCCCTACAAGTAAGGGAAAGAAGCAGGTTAAGAAAACAAGCAGCACCTTGGGTGTTACCCCAAAGCCAAACCACAAAACCAATAAGGGTGCAATTGCAATTGTGGGAATTGTCTGGCTCACAACGCAAATGGGAAAAAGCGCCTCGTGCACAAATTTAAAGCGGTCCATGCAAATTGCCAGCACAAGGCTCACTAAAAGAGCCGCACCCATGCCGGTAAATGCCTCGTACAAGGTTATAAGACAGCTTTCGCCAATGAGTTTCCAATCGCCAATTAGCGCCACTAAAACCTCAATGGGCGTAGGCAGCATAAAGGCAGGAACTATTTCAAGCATTCCCACTACCTGCCACAGTATTAAAATAAATACAATCACTGCTTTGTCCCAAAGCTTAAATTTCTTCATGGTTGTCTCCTTAGTTTTTTGCGTTTTGCACTTTCATTTCCCACTGTAGCGAAGCGCAATTTTGCGTTCTGCATTCTGCGTTCTGCACTATAAAATGCCTTCGGCATTTTATCTGTACTTGTCTGTTTTTTCGCCAATTGTCAACACGCCCTCGGGGCTGTAGAAAATTTTAACGTAAGTGGAAACACTGCCTGCACCCTCATTGATGCATATTTTATTGCACTGCTTTACAATGTCCATAAGGCTGTCGTAGTCGCCCTCAATGGTTGTTTCAAAGGGGCCAACCATGTACTTAAAGCCTGTGGAGGAAATGTATTCAATAACCTTGTCCACAATGCGTATAACCTCTTTTGTTTCACTTACCTTGGGCAACACCTGAATTGCCACACTTGCTTCTACCATAGTCATTTCTCCTTTCTCACGTTCAGCAAAGCTGAACATATCGAGCTTGCCAAAAAAGCATATCTAATCTGCAGGATATATCGAGTTTTCGCAGAAAACATATCGACATTTATCCCTTTTTGTTTGAAATCGTCACCTCAAACAAAAAAAGCACAAGCATAATGCTTGCGCTTTATATACATCAAATAATTCTTTACAGCCTCCCTTGTGTAAAGGGAGGTGTCAGCCAAAGGCTGACGGAGGGATTGTCTCGCAATTCCCACCAATAAAGCTTTTGTGTACATTTGCCTACGCAGACATTACTCTGATCAGGTCATAAGGGTCGGATTTCCTCTCAGCTTCGTTGCCTCAGCTCCCCTAATGCACTTTTAATTATATCGCGTTATTAATTTTTGTCAACTGTTTTTTGCACCGCACTCACTTTCCGCTGTAGCGAAGCGCAACTCTGCACTCTGCATTCTGCATTCTTCTTCCCCTATTTCCAAAGCTTTTTGTCAAGGCTTCTGTAGCCTATGGCTTCGGCAATGTCCATAGAGTCGATATTTTCTCTGCCGTCCAGGTCGGCAATGGTGCGTGCAACCTTAAGAATTCGGCTGTAAGCACGGGCGCTCATGTTCAACTGCTTAAAGGCCTTTTCTAAAAGCGCTTTTTCGCCCTCACCCAGAATGCAGTATTTTTCAACCAAGCCCCCTGAAAGGTCAGCATTACAGGAAACGCTTTCGTTTTTGTAGCGCTCAGATTGAATAGCTCTTGCCCTTTCAATTCTTTCACGCATAGCAGAGCTTTTTTCGCCCTCGGGCTTTTGCAAATCGTCGTATTTTACGCTTTTTGCTTCAAGCTGAATGTCAATACGGTCAAGCATGGGGCCCGACACCTTGCCTAAATACCTTGCAACGTCGCTTTCGGTGCAACGGCACTTTTTATTTTCGTCGCCGTAGTAGCCGCAGCGACAAGGGTTCATGGCACAAACAAGCATAACGTTTGAGGGGTATGTATAGGTGCCCGTAGCTCTGGCAACGGTTACCATTCCGTCTTCAATGGGCTGGCGCATGGCTTCAATAACGTCCTTTTTATATTCGGGAAGCTCGTCTAAAAAGAGCACACCCTTATGCGCAAGGGAAATTTCGCCCGGCTTTGCCTTAGCACCGCCACCAACAATGCTCACGCCCGATGCGCTGTGATGAGGCGCACGGAAGGGCCTTTTTGTAACAGCCTTTCCACTTTGAAGCACACCTGCAACGGAATGTATTTTTGTAACCTCTAAAACCTCGTCGAAGCTCATTTTCGGCATAATTGTCGGTATGCGCTTTGCAATCATGCTTTTACCTGAGCCTGGCGAGCCAACCATTAAAACGTTGTGGCCGCCTGCAACGGCAATTTCAACACCACGACGGAGCTTTTCCTGGCCTTTAACCTCGGCAAAGTCACATTCGTACAAAAATTCTTCCTCGTCAATTACCTGAGGCACTGTTACCTCAATGGGCTTTTCGCCCGTTATATGCATGTAAACCTCGCTAAGGCTTTTTGCACCGTAAATTTCAACGTTTTCAACCAATGCCGCCTCGAGGCGATTGTCAAAGGGCACAATAAACTTTGTAAAGCCTGCTTCCTTGCCACCGATAACCGAGGAAAGAATGCCGCTTACGCCTCTTATTTCGCCCGAGAGGCCTAATTCACCCAAAAATACATAATCGTCAAACTTAGCAGTAAGCTGAAGTGTTCCTGCAAGGCAGGAGATTGCAATGGGCAAGTCAAACTGCGAGCCTTCCTTTTTTAAATCCGCAGGAGCAAGGTTAATAACAGCTTTCTTTGCCGGAAATTCAAACTCACTGTTTCTTATGGCGGCTTTAACCCTTTCCTTTGCTTCCTTAACGGCAGCATCGGGAAGCCCTACAATGTCAAAGGAGGGCAGCCCGTTTGAAAAATCAGCCTCGGCAATTACAATTTTGCCTTCAATGCCCAAAAGCGTCGCCGTATTAACCTTAACTACCATTTTCATCTCTCCTCAAATTTTACCGCTGTAGCGCAGCTCGTTCTGCACTTTGCACTCTGCACTCTGCGTTCTTAATACCTTACCCAAACTGCCATTTCTCTGTTGTCGTCACGGTTGCCCCAGAAAGCATAGGGTATAAATTTAACTTCAATTTCTTCAAAGCTATTTGTAAATGCCTTGTACAAGTCATTTGTTTCCCATGCCTTTTTCTTTAACGCATCAGCATAAATGGAAATGCTGCCGGGGAACAATTCTTCGTCCTTTTCACAGCGGAAGGTTGTATCTGCTGTAAGACGGATGGAAGAAAGGCGGTCGCCGTTGTCCTTGCTTTCCATGCAGTAAACAACAGGGCCACGGCTTATTGCAACTTTACCTGCGTCTTCACGCACCAAGGGGTTAGCTTCAACCATCTTAACAGTAAGGGGCATGTCAATTTCAATAATATCGCCATCGTTCCAACAGCCTTCTATGTAAGCATAGCCCTTTTTAATGGTGTATGCTGCAGCCTTGCCGTTAACCTTTACAGTGAAGTTATCTGCCCAGGAGGGCACTCTTACAGCAAAGGTGTAGTTACCCTTTGAAAGTGTGAACTCGCTCTTGCCCTCCCAGGGAAGGTTCGACTGCTGTGTAATTTTAACAGTGCTGCCGCCAACTGTAAGGGTGGCATCGCTGCCTATGTAAAGGTGTGTGTAAACGGTGTTATCGCCTACAGAATAAATGTAGTTACCCAAACTTGTTATCATTCTTGCCAGGTTGGGAGGGCAGCATGCACAGCCAAACCAGCCGGGGCGCTTAATTTTATTATGGCGGAAGGCAGGCACACGCTTATTCTGCTCGTCCCAGGTTTCCAGCGGGTTTGTGTAGAAGAAGTGCTTGCCGTCAAGTGCCATACCTGAAATGGAGCCGTTATAAAGAATGCGCTCCAAAACGTCGGAATACTTGCTGTCAACGTCGCACATGAGCATTTTCTGTGCAAAGAAAGCAAATGAAATTGCCGCACAGGTTTCTGTATAGCTTAAGTCGTTAGGCAGCTGATAGTCGAAGGAAAAGGCTTCGCCGTGTACCTGAGAGCCAAAGCCGCCTGTTACATACATCTGCTTTTTTGTGGCGTTGTCCCAGAGTGTTTCGCAGGCATCAAAAAGGCTTTTGTCGCCCAGTTCTGCCGCAAGGTGTGCCGCACCTGTGTACAAATAGCCTGCACGAACGCTGTGACCAACAGCCTCCTTCTGTTCACGAAGGGGCTTGTGCGCCTGACAGTAAACTGTGTCGGCCTTTTTATCCTTACCGCCCCACATGTTAATAAAGTTTCTCTTTTCCAGTTCCTGCTGGAAGAAGTTAGGCTCCTTACCTCTTTCGTTAACTAAATATTCGCAGAAATCAAGATACTTCTTTTCGCCTGTTGCCTTGTAAACCCTTACAAGTGCAAGCTCAATTTCGGGGTGGCCACTGTAGCCGTGAAGTTTGCCTTCTTCTGCGCCAACGCGAGAGGCAATAAGGTCTAAAAACTTGCAGATAATGTCAAGAAGCTTTCTCTTGCCTGTTGCTTCATAGTAGGCAACAGCCGCTTCTGCCATGTGGCCTGCCACATACATTTCGTGACAGTCTAAAAGGTTTGTAAATTCCTTACCAACCTCTTTAATCTGATAATAGGTGTCAAGGTAGCCGTCTTCTCTCTGTGCTCTGCCGATAAGGTCAATAACGCTGTCGGCTGTTTTTTCAAGCTCACTGTCGGGGGCAATTGTAAGGCGGTATGCCACTGCCTCAAGCCACTTGGCAACGTCACTGTCCTGAAAAACAAAGCCACGGAATTCCCCTTCCATTTCGCCTGCTGCAATTTTAAAGTTCTTTATAGCATGGCTGGGCTCAGTGTCGGGCACATTGTCGTTAATTGCATCCCACTGATAAGGAATGATAACATTTTTTGCAATATCCTCATACTTTGACCAGAAGCCATCCTTCACCTTTACATTTTTTAAAGGTGCAAATTCGTTTGTTTTAATCATTTTGTTTCTCCTTTGTCATACCAATTTACTTTTACCGCTGTCGCGCAGCGTCACTCTGCGCTCTGCACTCTGCATTCTGCACTCTTAATACGCTTCCCATTCCAGAACGCCAAGCCCTGCATAGGTGCCCTTTTGCATAACAACTCTTATTGCCTTTGCTTTTACCTTTTCAAAAGAAGTTATGTTCATTTTCTTAAGCTCGGTTCCATTGCCTGCCTGCTTTTTGGTCTTTTGCCACTTGCCGTTTTCGTCAAGGTATTCCACCACATATTCCACAGGCGCTCTTGTTCCGCCGCCATCGTCGAAGAACACCAAGCCAACTGCGTTAATGTCTTTTTCTTCGTCCCAGGTGTATTCTATCCATTCCTCGCTACTGTCACGGGTCCAGGTGCCAAAGCGTGGCATCTCTTCTTGCGAAGGGTTGCTTGTTTCTAAGGTGTACTTTCCGTCGTTTAACGCATCAACGCTTTCCCACGGAGCGCAGTAGCTTGCAGCAGCCTTTGCCATGGGCGCAAGGTTATTTTCTAAGTTAACATTGCGGATTTCAGCCTTAATTTCCAGTGTGTCGGCATAGCCTGTTATGTAGCCGTCTGCCTCTATTCCCCATTCTATAGCGCATCTTCTCTTAAAGCCGTCGGAATAGGTTACCATAATGCTCTTTGGAAGTGGGCTTAATCGGTCGTAAACAATTTCCTCTGCGCTTATTGGCTTGCCCTTTTCTGTACTTTCCGCCTCAAAGCTCCAATGCTCTAAGCTGAACACAAAGTCGCTGTAAAAGCCATTTAAGCTGCCTGTAGCCTCGTCACTGCCACGGCCTATGTAGTTTCGCTGAACCTCGCCTAAATCCTTTAAGCTTAAATCGGTTTCGTAGGAGAGAATCACATCGCCGTCACAGCTTAGCTGCAGCTTGCCGCCTACGCTCTTTAAGGTAATGTAGCCCTCGTATTTTTCAGGCAAATAAACACCCGAGGAAATAAATTTTCCGTTAATGTTAACTCCAAGCTCATTGTCTCTGCCAAATACCACAGAAAGGTTTTTGCCCGACATGTCTGAAAATTCAATAACACGGCAGCCGTCCTTCTGCATTTTTTCAAAGCCGATGTTTATGCCCAGAACAAAATCGTCAACACCGTTTGTAAAGGCGTTTGAAAGCCTTACATAGCTTTTAACGGTGCCGTCGGAGTATACCTTGTTGTTTTCAATTTTAACATCGCCTACATAGTTTACGTTTTCGTATTCGCCCTCAAAGTAAACAAAAACGTTTTCTTCAATTTTTCCGCGCTTTGCTTTTACATTTTCGCCGTAGGGCAGGGTGTAGGGTTCAATGTAGCGCACATGAGGTGCTTTTTTAATTACCACCTTGCCGCTTTCATCGCCCATGTAGCTGAAGTAGCCCTCCTCGCCCATACTTGTTGCTTTAATGCGACCATTTGAATAAAGAGCATACATCACTCCCTTTTTCAGGCCGTCCACCTTAATTTGGGTAAAGGCGCCGTCGTCTGTTACATTAAGCTCAATGTATTCCTTGTTTTTATCAACAACTGCCTTTTGGTAGGTTGCGCCTGTCATTTCAATGCTTAAGTGCTCGTTAATAAAGTTAAGGCGCATAAAGAGCGCATCACGGGGGTTAACTGTGTAGCTGTCCTTATTTTCAGTAACCTCACAGCCGTAGCCGAAGAGGCCGAAAACAGGGTCCCTGGCAACATCCGCAGAAATAATTTCCAATGCACCGAAAAGCCCTAAGTCGGCTTCGCCTGCCATCTGCCTCCAGCCGTTGTGGAGCTTGCCGCCGCCTGTGCCCTGACCGCCACTGTGGCCCAGTTCCGCCTGATAGGTCCACGAAACGGTGCCTATGTTTTCTATGTCAGAATCTATCTGACCTGAGTTAATGCATGTAAAGTTCGCCAATTTGCCACCATAGTTAACTCTCTGGGCAACAGCTCGCTCCTCTTCGCTCATGCTACAGTCAACATATCTTAAATAATCGTCCATGCAGTAGCCTGCCAATGCGGCAGTGTACTGGAAGTTCCACCAGTTTTCGCCACAGATTGTAACAGGGTTTGCGTAGTGATACCAAACAGGCTGTAAGCCTCTGCAGGCACGGGTTTTAAGGTCAATTTTGTGCATCATGGTTTCGTTGTGGTTCATTTTAGCCAGAGTGTAAACTGCCTCTTCGCCCGTGTTGTCGTAGCTGTATTCACTGCCGTAGGGGTACTTTGTGTTTTTAAAGTTGTTGTATTTAATGCCCATAATGCGCTCTACTTCTTTTGCTTCGTCCTTTAAGCCTTCAAAATAAAGTGCATCTATAATATCGGGGGTTGTAATTTCGCCCATTAAACCTGTTGCCCAGTTGTAGGCAACCTTGTCGGAATAAAGAGCCTTGAGAATGTTATAGGCTCTTAAAAGATATGTAAGCCTGTCTTCTTTATAGTCGATAAGGTCGGGGTATGCCGCACATATTCTGTACATTGCAAAATATGTGTTATAAATATGTGGGTACGCATAGCCTCGATAGGTAGGTGACAAATTAGGCTCAGAAGACAAAAAGTCGTGAATTAAATAGTCCTCCTGATGCTCACGCATAAGAGTTTGCCATATAGCCACATCCAGATATTCGTCAACAGCCTTAACCTGACTTTCTACGGGCATGTAAACATTTTTCTGTGCAAGGTATTCGCCGTGGGTAAGCGCCCAGTCGTCGCCGTAGCCCCAGTAGCTCATGTCCCAGTAGCCATCTGTAATGTCGGCACGGTTAGCCTTAGCGTCCATCATCCAGTCGTCAAAGGTTTTGTCGCCAACCTTGCCGGGAGTGTTTGTCTGGTGCTTTGTTAAAAACTCGCTTCGTCTGTCTATTGCCTCACCAAGAGGCTCCATAGCATAAAACTGGAGCATGGTTTCCCTTTGTTCACCATTCAAGGTGTAATCAACAAACACATGGTTTGCACCAAGACAGTTTAACTTAATGTCATACACATGGTATTTTTCGTTCTTATAGGTAACTGTTTCGCAAAATGCAATTTCAGCTTGTCCCGTGCATTCATGGTTATTGTTAACCATGTTCTTTTGTGTGCTGAAAAGACGGGTTTCGTGCACACACTTGCCGTACACATCATTAATTGTTATGTTATCGTTTGCGTGCAGATAAAACTTCGCCGGCATGTCGGTTGCAAATGCCATGGAGGGCACTGCCACCGCATCAATAATGCCGTTTTTATAAAGAGTGCTCTTCAAGTCCTCTTCATTGTCCACAGAAGTAAACTTAAAGGCATATTTTTTGCTTTCGCCACCTTTTAATGTAAGGCTGGTTGACTCCATATAGTTACTGCCTGTTTTTTGTATATTTTCAGAATGAATGTAGAAAACGTCAAGCCCACTGTGATACCCTGCCTGATCCTGTGCCCATACAGAATTTGCGTGTCCGTTATTTAACCTCCAGTGGTCACGGTATTCAAAGCCTGCCTGTGTTTTAGCTACAGGTGTAAAAAGGAGCATTTTGCCCTGACCTGAAGGGCGTGTTGCGTAAATATAGCTGGAATTTTTGCCCACAAAGGAATGGTACACACACCTTGTGTCGTAGAGCTCTTCGCCGTGATAGACAGGTGTCCAATACTGGTTAAAGGGCATGGGCATGCCCCAGTCCTCAATAACAAGAGGGCTGTCCTTATCGTTTGTAACCTCTGTTTCCCACACTATGGAGTCGCCCTCAACCCTGTAGGTTTCCACTACCTTGAAGTCGCCCTGGTAGGTAACAGTTATTTTGCCATCTTCAGTGTCAATTGTTCTTTTTTGCTCGCTTGTTTTAAATTCCGTCTGCACGCCGTCCCGCACAGTTGTAAAGCAAAGCTCACCCATCCAGTTATGCTCGTCACTCTTTCCCTGATTGGGTGCGTTTTTTGCATTGAGTACATATTCTGTGTCCGAAAAATTCTCATTTATATCGTCAATAATTTTTAAGGACTCAATCTGTCCGTATTCGCCAATTTTCATTTGTAAGGAATTTGTGCTCAGCATAGCCTCGTCCTTCTCTTCCTTGTTAATGCCTGTGCCCCAGGGCTCGGGAAGCTCATAAAGCCCGAAAAGCTCTGTGCATATTTTGTAAATGTCAGGGTCGTAACATTCAAGCTCTTCCCTGTCTGTAAGAAAGGCTGCGTTTTCCACGGGGAGCTCTGTGGGGCTTCCGTTAAAGAACCTGCCCACCTGCCCGGAGAAATATTCGTGATAGTTTGACGCATCGTATTCATTAGGAGAAGGGTACATGCCCTTTGCTGCCGCATTTTCGTAGCAGGCAAGAATTCTTTCGTAAATGTCCTGCCTTGCACCAATATTTTGCGCATCACCTATGCCGTAGGTTAAAAGGGTGTGTGTTGCCTCGTGCACAAGCCCTGCAAAAGTCTGTCGCCAAATGTCGCTTTCGGGCACAATTAAGTCCTCCACTAAAACAGTGGTCACGATACCGCCACCACCACGGCGCTCGGTTTTATCCTGCCAGTCTTTCCAACTCGGGTGCATGGAATTTGTTTCGTTTTCACCAACAACAATCATGCTCACGCCGTGCTTATTCATGTTTTTTACAATTTCGGGGTATTCCCTTGCTATTTTACGAAGCCATATTTCAATAACGTCGTAGGCTTTAAAAAGCGCTTCATCGGGCACATCGTTTGTGGCACAAATGGGAATAGAATACACAATAACGCACTTTTTGTAAAAGCCCTCAAAGTCCTTAATGCCTGTTTTTAATGGGTCGTTAACCCAATCGGGAGGAGAAGTAATTTCCCTTCTGCACTCAAAGTCTGCCCCTAAGGAAACAGCAGGCATTAAAGACAAAAGCATAATTAAGCAAAGTAAAATACTCACAACTTTTTTCATATTCATTCCCCCAAAAAATTCCCTGATTATATTATACAGCTAACGGGGGAAAAATCAAGAACAAAGTGTCTCCGACACTCTCTGACGATAGTTGCAATTAAAGCAAACAGAGGAGAAAACACTTTGTAATGCCTTTGTAGCTTTTCCGAGTCTTGCGAGGAAATTCTCGCACGGCAATAATATAAAATTTATTTTTTGCCTTATAGGAAATGCGCAATTTCCTATAAGGCAAAAAAAGCGAGGATTTTCCTCGCTTTTTTAACCGCAATTCTGCGTTCTGCACTCTGCATTCTGCACTGAAATTGTGGCTTCAGTCCACAATTTCAAAAAGTGTGTCGAGCCTTTCAACGCTGCTCATTACATAAACCTTTCCCATAGAGGGAAGTGTTATTTTTCCACTCTCGGGCTGAACAAGGTCAAAGTAAAGAACGTCCTCGCCCTTAAGATTAGTTATGTCACAATCCTCTTTAACTGCCATAACCACAGCCATGCTGTCAAGAAGGGGCAATTCCTCTGCCTTTACCTTAGTTGCATTGCCAATTCCCGACAATGCTGTTACAACGAACACATTCATTTTGCTTGCGTAAACATCAAAGCCGTAGGGCACATTAATATTTACGTTCACCTTATTGTCGCCCTCGGCAAGGCTCTTTGCGCTCATAGTTTTAAAGTCAACTGCCTTAAAACTTCCGTCAGCATTGTAAAATGCCACCACAAAGGTCACATTGTCCTTATATGCGGCAAAGTTCTTTTTAACACTAAGCTTTGTAATAGTAGTGCCTTCCTTATTAACACCCATGCCCGTAACGGTAAAAATGTCGCCTGTTACAATGTCTATGCTCTTTTCGGCAGTAAGGTTTGCCGATTTACTTGTAGCCTTTATGGTAACCCTCTGGGAGGCTGTAAGAGGGTTAGTTGTAAGAAGCCCATTTCCGTCAAGCTTGATTGTTTCGTCACTAAGGGGTGCTTCGTTGCTGTATGCGGAAAATGTAATGTCGCTTTTATTAACGCCATGCATGGGCAGGTCGTTATAAAAGGCTGCCACGTTAAACTGTGCGCTCTCACCTGCCACAATGCTTTCGCTGTCGCAGGAAAGCTCCACCTTTGTAGGTGCAGGGGTGTAGGCAGCTAAATTATCAATATCACAACCGCCAAATACATTAATAAAATGTGTTGCGGCGTTGTTTCGAAGGTTAACATTCTGGAAAATTTGGCGGTTAACCCGTTCGCCGTTTTTGTATTCTTCAAGAATGATGTGCCCGTAGGTAACCGCATTTGCGTCCTTATTTGTTCTGCCTAAGAAGGTAAAGTGGTACCATGCACTAAGGTCAACGGGGCAAAGCTTCTGGAAGCTGTTGCCGCCTGTCTGCAAGGCTAAGTGACCATCCTTAATTCTTATACAGCTGTTCCACTTGCCGCTTTTCATAAAGGAGAAGCCGCAGCCCTCGTTATTGAAACGAATGTCGAGCGAATAAATAAAATCTGAGGAATTTTCGTAGGGCAGATAGCCTAAATCAACGCCGCTTTCACAGCGGTAGAAGCTTGTGCCGTCGGCACTGCCCTTCATAAGTGTTACGCCTTCCATTTCTTCCTCGCACTTATTTTCCATTAAGAGCACATCCTCTGCGCTTACCGAAAGGCAAAAGGCAGACATGAGCACAACTGCAACTAAAAATAAAACTATTCTTTTCATTATTCTGCCTCCTTATATGTAATTTCAAGTGTCTTTGTATCTGTATTCAGGTTACATTCAACGCCCTTTAAGTAGCCCAGAAGCGGTGCAATTTCGCAGCTTATGTGACCGTGGGTGTTAAGGTAGGTTTCCGCATTAAGAAGGTTCTTTTCGCTGCCTTTGTTTATAAACAAGGTTGTTGAGCCTGCTACTGCCTCAACGTTACCTACTCCCTCAATAAGACCGCCAACAATGTTAACCCTCACGCTGTGACCGTCACAATAAGAGGGGATTTCTGTTGTCCATTCGTAGGGCACGCAAGCACCTGCGCCAAAGAGTGCATCCAATACAGGCACAATTGCGCACACAACGCCTGTTGTGCTGTCGGGGCGGTAGGGGCTTTCAGAGAAGGAAACTGCCTTGCCGTTTACTGTAACTGTGTAGGTGTCAAGTGCTTCTTCCTCTTTTTCTGCAACGTAAAGGCTTTCGCCCTTAACCTCAAACTTACCTGAAAGAGGCTTTAAGGGGATAATTGTTTCGGGCTCAATAACCTTAACCTCGCCCTGCTTGTAGCTTCTCTGGGCTGTAAGTGTCATGCCGCCAACAACCTCAACCGTGCTTGACTTAACAGTTCTCGAAACAGGCATCATGCCTTCAACTGAAGCTGTAAGTGTAACGTTGCCTGCATTCCTTGTGCTTCTTACAAACACTCTGTTAACGCCGCATTCAGCATAAACAAAATCTGCACCGATTTCGTTAACACCCTGCCAGCCGTAGTTTTTAACAGCTTCGCCCTCGCCTGAGTTGTAGCCGCCTAAGAGCACACCCTCGCCTGCAACGGAAAGGTTAATTTTGTCGTATGCAAGGGGGCATACGTTGCCGTCCTTGTCAACAATTTCAACGTCAAAGTACATAATGTCGCTGCCGTCAGCCAGAAGGCCGTCGGGGCCTGTCACGGGTGTAAGGCGAATAGTTTCCTTCTCGCCTGCTGTTACAATTTCGTCCTCGCACAAAACCTCGCCCTGTGCGTTGTATGCCTTAGCGCTTACCTTACCGCTTTCGGTAACGTCAATATTGTCAAAGAAGTATATAAAGTTGGCTCTGGGCTCGGTGCAAATTCCCTTGCTTACGCCGTTAACAAAAAGCTCAACAGAAGAAACAGCCTCGCTGCCTATAACGAATACGGTCTTGTGCTTAGGGTCACGCTGTGCCATTTCGCCTGTGGCGGTAAATGAGTCGCCCACCTTTTCCTTAACCTCATACAAATAGGTGTCGTCGGTAAGCTGAGGGTAGCTCCAGTGGCCGATAATGTTTATAACAGGCTCTGTTGCCTGCATTGCCTGGTAAGCATAAAATGCCTGCTTCTTAATTCTCACAGGGTCAACCTTACCCGAGGTTCTGCAGTTTTCACTGCCCGAGTTACGAACATGCTGGTTAGAGTCGCTCCATACCAGAGCAGCAGTTGCGCTGTAGTAGTCCTTGCCTGAAACACCGCCTACTCTGTCGCTGTAAAACTCGTTATAGCCGTAAACATTACTTATTGCAAAGTCCTCGCTTGTCAAGTCGTGCACGTCAAAGCCGTCCTTCTTCTTTGCACCTGCGCCAAGCCACTTATTTCTGTAGTCATAATCCGGAGGCGAAAAATCGTCCCAAACTCGTCTGGGTGCTTCTTCACGGGCATATTCTGTTTCCACAATGGGAATAAACTTGCCTATAGCCTCCATGGAGCCCTTTGCGCCGCCTGCATGGCGGTTAAGCATTGTGCCTGCAAATTCAGCCTCACGTATCTGGTCCTGATTATTAATTGTTCTGCAGCCCGAGAAGCGGTCTGTGTAGGGGTCTAATTTTTCTTCCAGCTCGCCCATTTCCTTTAAGTGCTCGGGGCTTATCTGGTTATTACCCGACTCCCAGAAAAGCACAGAGGGCGAATTACGGAAGTAAATCATTGCATCACGCATTGCTTCAACACGCATATCCCAGGTTCTTGCGCCAACGTCGCCCTCCTTGTCGCCTGCAGGGCACACGGACACAACGCCGTACTTATCGCCTGAGCGGATAGCATTGGGCTTTGGTGTAACGTGCATCCAGCGAATGAAGTTTGCGTTGGACTCCTTCACAAGCTGCATGTCAATGTCTGTAAGCCAGTCGTTTGCAACACCAATAACCGCCCATTCGTTTGTGGAACGCTGAGCGTAGCCTGTGAGCCAAACGTATCTCTCGTTAATCATTAAGCCGCCGTCATTAATGTCGTATTCAACCTTACGGAAGCCTGTTGTAATTTTGCTTACGTCCCCTACCTTGCCGTCTTCAATAACAGATGTATACACATCATAAAGATGGGGGCTGTCAGGGCTCCAGAAGTTAAGGTTTGAAACTAATGCGCTGTTTGTAATGTATGTAACCTCAACCGTATCTGTAGGTGTGGGTTGGGGGTTTTCATCGTATGCATCATTGGGCACAACAGTCTTGAAGGTTACGCCCTTGTCCTTTGCGGCAGGCACCATGCCCTTTGTTTCAAAGCTTGCAATAAGGTTGCCCTTCATGTCAACCACATCGGTTTTAAGGGTAACTTCCTTATCAATGCCTGTTTCGTTTCTTATTTCGGCTTTAACGTTAACAACCGCCTTGTGACCTGTAATGTCAAAATCGGTGGCATAAACGTAGTTGCCTGTTGTTTTCATGTTGCTGTAAAGAGGCAGGGTCTGGTAAAGCATGGGCTTAACGTACAAATTTACGTTACCTGTAATGCCGCCCTGTACCTCGTTAAAGTCCTTAGTGTTCCACTGGTAGCCCCAGCCTGTGTTACTGCCCATGGGGTCGCCGGGCTTTGTTTCACTTACAACAAAGTTCGTACCTCTGCCTGCTGTGTTGTCGGTTGCAACGGCAATAAGGTTTTCACCCGAGGTAATATAGGGCGTAATGTCAAAGCCCATAGCTGTAACGCCTGCTTCGTAGTAGCCTGCTTCCTTGCCGTTAACATAAAGGTAAACGGTCTGTCTTACAGCTTCAAACTCAAGTATGAACTTTTTTCCCACCTGCTCAGGGGCAATGGTTATGTTCTTTCTATAGAAGGAAAAACCACGATAAAGCCCTGCTTCGCCTGCATCAACGCCTAAGCCGTCGAAGGAATCAACCGCATTGATGGCATGGGGCACGCTCACACTCTCCCAGTCGGAATCGTCGTAGCCGATTTCATAAAACTGCAAGCCATTTTTAACCATGCTCTCACGGGCATCCTTTAAGGGCACCGCAACAGAGGGCCTTTTATACTTCCAGTCAATGTTTAAATTGTAGGTCACGCTTTCACCCTTGGGGGCTTCATACATGCCTTCTTCTGCCAATGTCGGTACCATGCCTAAAAGCATGATAGCAACAAGTGCAAATATTAAAACTCTTTTCATATTTTGTCCACCTTTCTGCACAAAACTTTGTTATCTTAATTGTAACACGTTTTTTCAATATAGAAAAGAGCAATATTTGCGTTTCACATTGCAAATATTGCTCTTGGTTTTAAACTATCTGTCGTGGGTAATCCCCAAATTGCCTTTACTCTTCTCTCTGCAGCACCGTCCGGCTCTGCACTCTGCATTCTGCATTCTGCACTGTGCCAAAGGCACTTACACGCTTCTGAAGCCACGGCCTATAATCTCGCTTGTGGTTGTAATTATAACAAAGCTCTTAGGGTCAATTTCTTTAATGTGCCTTCTGAGCCTTATGGCTTCAATTCGCTTACACACGGTGTGTATCATAACCTTACCCTCACCGCTGTAGCCGCCCACTGCCTCGGTAATTGTGGAGGAATGCTTTAATTCCTTTGTAATGTATGCGTTTATTTCCTCGCTCTTTTCGGTAATAACAATAAAGTATTTACAGCTATTTATGTTATCGATAATGCTGTCAACTAAAAACGCCTTAGCAAAAAGCCCTGCCATGGAAAAAAGCCCCGCTTCAACATTGAACACCACAAAGGTAGATGCGGCAACGAAAAAGTCAATTACTAAAAGAGCTTTACCCACATCCCAGCTTGTGTATTTACGAAGTATTAATGCCGCAATGTCCGTACCGCCGCTGGAGGCGCCCACGTTGAAAATAATTGCCGAGCCAAAGGCAGTTAAAAGCATTGCATAAACCAATTCTAAAAGCGGCTGGTCTGTAAGAGGCTTTGTTACAGGCACCACAAACTCCAATGCATAAGTAAGAAAGGAAAACAGCAGGCTGCAAAAAACCGTTCTTATGCCGTTCTGCTTGCCTAAAAAAGCAAAGCCCAATAAGAGCAGCAGTACATTTATAATCATAATCCAGCTACCTGCCGAAACATCTGGCGTTATTTTACCAAGTATTGTACCAATACCACTGACACCGCCTGTTGCAAAGCCATTGGGAATTTTAAAAAAGTACACGCCCACCGTGAGCATAACAGTACCGATTATTATAAGAAAATACTCTTTAATTTCCTTTTTAATGCGCCCCTTCATATCTTCGCCTCATCTTCCCTTTTTACAGCTCAGTGTTCCAATCAAACTCCGCCTGCGGAGTTTATTCCTTACCTCTTCACTATTCCCTATTCACTATTCACTGCCACTCTCCGTAAGGAGGTGTGGCCTATCTTACCATTTCGTCCTGGTGTCCCGTTGCCTTATGCGACTTAATGATAGAGTCAATTTCGTCAATGCTCGATAAGCTCATGTCGCCACTTACAGTGTTCTTAACAGCGCTTAAAGCGTTGCCGTAGCTCATAGCCTGTTCAATATCACCTGTTTTAAGAATGCCGTAGAGCACGCCTGCAACGTAAGCATCGCCGCTGCCCACACGGTCAATAACCTCAATACCCATATAATGAGGCTCTTCGTAGAACTTTCCGTCGTAATAAATTCTGGAGCCGAAGTTGTGCTTTGTGGGGCTTATAACCTCGCGGCGTGTTGTTGCCACAACCTTACAGCCGTAGGTGTCACTGTAGCCCTTCATAATTTCGTCAAGTGTTCCTGTGCGCTGAAGCATTCTTCTGCTTGTTTCTTCACTTACAAACAAAATGTCAACATAAGGGAAAATACTTTCAACAACCTTCTTAGCCTCTTCCTCGCTCCATAATGCGGCACGGTAGTTAACATCAAAGCTTATTGCCACACCTGCCATTTTCATGCGCTTTATCATTTCCAAGGCTGTTTCACGAAGGTAAGGATGCAATGCAAGAGAAATACTGCTTATATGGAACATTCTCGTTCTGTCGTAAATTTCGTAAGGGATTTCGCTAAGCTTCAAGGAGCATACAGAGGCATTTGCTCTGTCGTAAACAACAGCACTCTTTCTGGGGTAAACGCCGCTTTCGTAGTAGTAAATGCCAAGGCGCTTAGTGTCAGATTCGTCCCATGCAACATAGTCGTCGCTCACGTTACCATAGCGGATTCTGCGTGCAATAAAGTGACCAAGCTTATTCTTGGGCAGCTTTGTAACAATAGCCGAGCGTATGCCTAAGTTTGCCGCACCGCTTGCCACGTTAAATTCACTGCCGCCGCAGTTTTTTTCAAAAACCTCGCTCTGAGAAATCTTCTCCTTATCGGGCGGTGAAAGACGAAGCATTACCTCGCCAAAGCCTATAAGGTCAAAATCTGCACTCTTTTTAATAAAATCCATACCTGTCCCTCCTTATATTCTCGTTGCCGTAAGGCAACATATCGAGCATTCATGCATATCGAGTGTAAAACACATATCGAAATTATATCGACTATCTATAGTCATTTTATCACACATTATCCGCTTATGCAACAAAAAGACCGCTTGGAAAATTAATTCCAAACGATCTTTAGTTGCTCCTTTACTGCCCAAGCTGCTCTCTGAGCTCTTTTCTGTATTCCTCTGCACGCTCCTCGTCAAGCTTTGCACACAAAACATTCTTTGCTTTAAGCAAGCATACGCCTGCCCCCAAGGGCACAATAACTGACAAAATCATGTACTTTATTGCCTTTTCAGGTACAATGATTTCATAAATCTTGTATGTACAAATCATCCTGAGAAGCGACCATGCGCTCATCAGCAATGCCGCTGCTATCAGAAGCACATACAATGTCACAAAGGGTACAAGAGGCAATGTGTCTAAGTTTCCGTTCTGTGAAACTGCGGTCACAATCAGAAATGCGAAAAATACAACATAGGTCACAACAAAGCACACGCCGCCAACCAACGCTAACGTAAGAAGTGTCTTTGCCCATATTTTCTTTGTTCCGTATCTTTCGTCGCATTCGTCAACAATCCTACCTGCCACATAGCTTTCACCTATAGGTAGCCATGCAAGGTAAGCATGCTTAACACCTTTTCTTTCTGCAATTGCGTACATAGCCACAGACTGCATAACATACTGAGCAATACCAACGCCAAATATGCCTGTAAACACAAGAAACACAGTAATAATCATTAATACTTCGGGCATATATTTCCCTCCTTGGAATTTATCTTGCTTTCATTTTACCACATATTTTTTCACATTACAAGTAATTATAAGGCAAAGAAAAAAGGCACGGAAAATCCATGCCTTAACATCCTCTTATATCAAGCCAGCTGAGGGGTGCACTTTTGCAATATTCTAAAATATAATACCCCTCAATTTTATCAATATCAGTTTCAAATTCCAAATTCATACAGTTCATTCCAAAGGTTCGGGTTGTATCAAGTCTTGCCGTATTCCAGGTGCGCCAATAGTGCTCGTCGTCCTTGTAGTATTCCTTTATGGTATCCTCACCAAGGCTGCTTTTAATAAGTATTGCCACATATAAATCCGTATGGTTGCCCGTTCCCGAAGAGTTGCCACAAGAAGACACATATTCAACCATTTCGCTGCCTTCAGGCAGAGTAAAATTTTCAAGCACCTCTTTCCTAAAAGAAGGAAGATATGCATCATTAACCATCTGCGGCACAAACAAAAGAGCAAAAAAGCCTATTAGTATAACAGCTAATACAATTATTGTCCCCCTTATTATGTCAAAAGCTTTCTTCATGCTACCACCTCGTGATTATTGATTTTTCTTTGCTGTGTTTATGGATGAAATAAGTATCCGTCTGATAACACCACATTCATGCATTACTGCATTTATGTCAATTATTATATCTGCTCGGTGCATGAGTTCTAACCAGTACTCCGTTTCATAGCATTCTTTTAAAGATATCTGAAGCTTTGATACAAAATCAGGCTTGCTTTGAGCGTATTTTGCTTCCCTTATATTTGCACCTATACTGGTTGCGCACCGTTCGAGCTGATTGATAATTGAATAATGTCCCTTTACATCTTCGCACATTTTAAGTATTTTTACAGCAAAATCCATTGATAAATCCGCTAACTTATTTTCGCTCATTTTGCACACCTCTCTCTATTTCAAAGTATATCAGTTTGTCTGATATATTTCAATAATGAAATCTTCACTTAGCTTTGATGAAATTAAATCCGTCTTCTCTTCGCCGCAGCGATTTCATCTGCGTCAGCAGATTTCATCCACGAAGTGGATTTCTTCCGTCGCAAGACGGATTTAACTGAAAAAAGCACCTTAAGAGGTGGCTTCAACATTCAATGAAATCGCTCGCCACGCTCACGATGAAATCCAAACAGGTTTGGATGAAATCAAATCCTTACGGCTTTGATGAAATTAAATCCGTCTTCTCTTCGCCGCAGCGATTTCATCTGCGTCAGCAGATTTCATCCACGAAGTGGATTTCTTCCGTCGCAAGACGGATTTAACTGAAAAAA